>NZ_JBIVZG010000027.1:0-100210 GCF_044759445.1 Streptomyces sp. NPDC101118
GGCTGCACTGGTACAACTACCACCGACCCCATACCGGGATCGGCGGCCAAACACCCGCCAGCCGCGGCACCAACCTGCCCGGACAACACACCTAGGGCCGGTCGGGGTCGTTGCGGGCCGTGGTCGGGTGCGGTGGGCGGCGGTCCCAGCCGTCCCGGACGTCCGGTGGGGTGGGCTTGCCGTGGTCCGGGGCGGTGAGGCGCTCGCAGTAGGAGGGGATCCCCGCCTCGCCGCCGGCGGCGGTGACGAGGCGCTGCCAGGCCGCGGAGTCCAGGGCCCGTCCACTGTCCTTGACCTTCTCGTACGCGTGGCACAGCGCGGCGTGGCTCTCGGCGGTGCCCGGCGGCGTCCGCTCCGGGCCTTCCGGCCCGGCCGTCTCCGGTACGGCTGCCGACGCCTCCGGCGGCACGATGGCCGGCGGCGGGGTGGACGCGTCGGACGGCGGCGGAACGGCAGGCGTGCTGCGGCGCGGCTCCGGCGTACGGGAGGGCGCCGGACCGAACGGGCTCGGCAGCCCGCCCGCGGCCACCGCCACACCGCCCAGCGTCACGCTGGCGACCAGTGCCGCCAGCGCCGCCCGCAGCGAACGCCACCGGCGCCGCTCGGCGGCCGGCCGCCAGTCGTCCCGGCGGCGGGTACGCGGGGCCCGGGCACCCTCGTGCAGGCCCTCGTCGCGTGCCGCGCGGAACGCCGCCACCGCCTGCGCGGCGGCCCGCTCGTCCAGGGGCGCGGCCGGGCGCAGGGCGGCGGAGAGCGCCTCCGCCGCGTCGTCGTCCCGCTGGTCGTCCGCCATCGCGTGGCCCCCTCTCATGCTTCGCCTCCACTCCATTGCCGCGCCAGCCGCCGCAGTCCGCGGTGTGCGGCGGAACGTACCGCACCGGGCCGCTTGCCCAGCACCCGGCCCGCGGCCGGACCGTCCAGCCCGACCACCACCCGCAGCAGCACGGCCTCGGCCTGGTCCCGGGGCAGCTCCGCGATCATCTCCAGTGCCTGCGCCGTCGACACGGCCTCCAGGGCCTCGCCCGCGGTGTCCCGCTGCGCGGGCAGCTCCAGCACGTCGGGCTCCAGCAGTGCCGGGCGCGGCCGGGAGCGGACCCGCCGCAGGTGGTCCAGCGCACGGTGCCGGGCGATGGTGGCGGTCCAGCCGCGGAAGCCCGCGCCGTCCCCGCGGAACCGGCCCAGGTCCCGGGCGATCTCCAGCCAGGCGTCGGAGGCCACGTCCTCGGCGTCCTCGCCGACCAGGCCCCGCAGGTAGCCGAGCAGTCCCGGCTGCACGATCCGGTAGGCGTCCGCGAACGCGTCGTCGTCGCCGGCCTGCGCACGCTCCACCGCGTGCCGCAGCGCGGCATCGTCCGCCCTCATGGATCCTTGGTCTTCCTTCGTCGCCCCGGCCAGGTCCGCGTGGCAGGGAGGCGCCACGGGGGTTTCCCGGCGTGCCACCTTACGCGGCTCCGCGGGTGGTCCTGTCCGGACGTCGGTCCGGCGGCGGTCCGGCGGCGGTGCGGACGGCGGTGCGGACGGCGGTGCGGACGGCGGGTCCGGCACCGGTACGGCCCGCCGCTCGCCCTTCCGGTCCGCGGGGCCGCCCGTACCACCCCCGGACCACCGTCGCCGCCCGCCGGCGCGCCGCGTCCGGCACCTCGATCCGCTCCCCACCCGCCGTGACCCCGGCCTTCCGCAGCTGCTCCAGGGCGGGGGTCAGCAGGGCCGGCACGGCCAGGCAGACCACCGCCCGCGCGGTCACGCCGGGCGCCCGGTGCCGCAGCCGGTGAGCGCCCGCCCCTGGCGGTGCTCGGCGGGCCGCACCCGCCCGTGCAGCAGGAGGAACAGCTCGGAGACGGACTCCCGGGGCCCCAGCTCGAACCGGTTCACCACCTTGCCGAGCGGGTTCCAGGCCCGGCCGTCGGGCATCCGGACGCCGACGGACTGCTGGAAGAGGGCGGCCGTGGTCTCGTCGAAGTCGACCCACCGGGCACCCGCCTGCCGGACGAACACCTCGCCGGCGTACGCCCCGAGGCCGCGCAGCACGGCGGCCATCCGGGCGCGGTCGGCGTCGTCGGCGCGCAGGCCGTCGACGACCCGGTCGACGATCCGCAGGCTGCGGACGGAGTAGTCGAGCGGCAGCCTGCTGCGCAGGACGAGCCGCCGGACGAACTCTGCCGTGTAGGCGGACATGTCCGCGGCGCCGGGGCACGCGCTGATCTCGGTGATCTCGGAGGTCATGTCAGTCCCAGCGCGGGAGCCCCCCGGATCATCACGGCCTGCGGGAGTGGCGCTCGTCACACCAGGCGCAGGGGGCACACGGGCCCCGGCGCCTCACTCCGGGTCGGCGTACGAGGCGTAGTGCGGCGAGGGCGCGTAGCGCGTGATCGAGAACGGCTTGAACTCGGCGTCGGTCAGCATCCGGTGGACGAACTCGGCGGTGCCCATGTCGTACCGGTGCCACTCCTCGGTGGTGTCGGTGCGGGCGACGACCGGCCACTGCTCCGGAGCGCCGGCGTCCGCCAGCCAGAAGTACTCGTACCCCTCGGCGGCCGCGCCCGCCCAGCGGATCAGACCGCCCTGGCCCGGCTCGAAGAGCGGGTACGGCTCGTACACCTCGATGGCCTCGGGGAAGCGCGCCACCGCGCGGTGCAGCCGGCGCATGCTGTCCACCACTTCGAGGTGGTCGCCGCCCTTCGAGGAGTAGAGGTAGAGGAAGCCGTTGAACTCACCCCGCCCGAAGGCCTCGCACAGCTCCTTGAAGTCGGCCGGCAGCGGCGCGCCCAGCGCGGCCTCCGCGGCGTCCCAGTCCACGGCCACGCGCTCGGGAGCACGGCCGACCGCCTCCAGGATCCGCTCGACCCATGTCATCCGCGTCCACCTCTTCGCGTTCGTCGGAAAAAGTCAGGAAGTGGGGTTCCGGGCCCGGGCGCACCACGGCGCCCGGGCCCGGAACCGGCAATTCAGGTTATCCCTGTGGTCAGGGAGGTGACGTGACCCGCTCTCCGGGCTACGGCACGTTCGGGATGCTGATCACCTTCGACTGGCCCGTCGTGATGCTGGTCCAGCTGAGCGAGATGCTGTCCGGGATCGGATTGTTCCCGGTGTAGTGCGCATCCGACTGGTAGTAGATCGTTTCACCCGCCTTGACCCGGGCAGCGACCTCGTTCTCGAACTTGGCCATGACCGGGCTGTTCGTCTCGTTGTACAGCGGTACCAGGTTCCGCAGGTCGGTACCGCTGCCGCCGAGCTGCTTGCCGATCAGGTGGCCGCGCTGGACGTAGTCGAGTCCCTTCTGGTCGGCCGTCTTGCGGCTGTAGTAGCCCTTCGGGATGCTCGACCAGTCGATCGGGAACTGGGTCCGCGTGCCGAAGATCTTCGACACGACGCCCGGGAAGGCATCGGACCCGTCGTCCGTCTCGTAGTTGAAGTCACCCGCGGTCAGGCAGGCACGCCCGCCCTGCGCCCGGTCCTGGCTGTCGAGCGGCAGGTAGTACACCGCGCTCTGCCCCTTGCTGCAGTTGTCCTGCCGCAGGGCGAAGTCGGCGTAGGGCCGCCACTCGACGTCCTTGTCCGGCGTGGTGAGCCGGCCCAGGTCGTAGTTGTACGACTCGCCGATCGCCGATTCCCGCGACGCCGTCGACGATCCGTCGAGGTCGAAGCCGAGGGTGTCGAGGAAGACGTACACCGCGGTGCCGATGCCGGACGCCCGGCCGAGGAACCGCAGCCCGCCCGAGAGCTTGGAACCGGCCTTCGAGACGGCGTCGTCCGCCTCGTTCGCCGCGCTCTTCAGCCAGTCGCTCGCGGTGTCGGCCACCTCCGAGCAGATGCCGCAGTCGAAGTGCCCGTCGATCTCGACGCTCGACGCGGGGTTGCCCCCGGCGAACGCGTAGCGGTTGCCGGTGAACGGGTCGGTGCCGAGGTTCATGTCGGAGAGCGCCCCGGTGTACATGTCCCGCGTGGTGAAGCGGTTCAGGCCCGGGCTGTAGTTCCGGAAGCCCATGTCGTACGTGCCGGAACGCGCGTCCCACCGCTTGGAGTTGAAGCGGTAGGGGTTGTACGCCTCCTTCGTGGGATCCGCGGCGTCGGGCTTGTCGATCCCGGTGAAGTCGTCCTTGTCGTCACTGCCGTACGCGGTGTAGCCGTACGTGGCCTTGGTGTCGCCGCCGGAGTCGGTCAGCGTCTCGACGTCGGTGTGGCTGTTGTAGCCGTAGTAGCCGTCCTCCTTCGAGCCGTCCGCGTTGTGCTTGACCTGCGAGAGGCGCTCGCCCCACGGGCTGTACTGGTACGACTTGACGACCTGGCCGGCCACCTCCTCGCCGAGCACCTCGCCGGACAGGCCCAGGTAGCTGAACTCGGTGGTCTTGCCGTCCGCCGTCTTCGAGGCCGTGCGGTCCAGCGGGTCGAAGGTGTACTTCGTCGACTTCAGTACGCCCTGGCCGTCCGCCTTCTGGGACTCCACCACGTGGTCGAAGCCGTCGTAGACGTTCCGCTCGATGACCTTGCCGGCCGCGGTGACCGTCTCCAGCCTGCCGAACGGGTCGTAGGTGTACGTCGAGGACTGGCCGCCCGACACCGCGCCGAGCAGCCGGTTCCGGTCGTACTCGTAGGTGGTCGTCGTGCCCTTGACCGTCTGGCTGACGACGTTGGCGTTGTCGTCGTGCACGTACGTGTCCGTGCCGGCGCCGTTGCCCGTCTTCACGCTCTTGGCGAGCCGGTCGACCGGGTCGTACGTGTAGTCCGTCGTCGAGTCGAGGTACGCCGCGTGGTTGTCGGCGTTCATCTTCCGGGCGACGTCCTGCGCCTTGTTGCCGTTGGCGTCGTACGCGTAGGTGTGCGAGGCGACGAGCGTGCCGTTCGGCTTCTTCTCCGTGGTGGTCTTGACGGCCCCGTCGAGCAGGTAGGTGTGGTCGACGGTGTTGCCGTTGGCCTTGGTCTCCTTCAGCTTCTGGCCGCGGTCGGTGTAGGTGTACGAGGACACCTTGGGCGACGGGTCCGTCGCCGAGGTGCCGATCGAGACGGTCTGCACCAGCTCGCGCAGGTCGTAGGTGTACTTGGCGAACTGGCTCGGGTGCGTGACCGTGTCGGCCTGGCCGTTGGCGTCGTAGGTGAAGGAGGTGGCCTTCTTCTCCTGGCCCGCCAGGGCCTCGGTCACCTTGGAGACCTGGTTGAGGCCGTCGTAGGCGATCGTGTAGGCGTCGATCCGCGCGCCGGAGGAGGTGTCGTCGATCGACGTCATGTTGCCGTTGACGTCGTACGCGTAGGCGAAGGAGTTCTTCTCCGTGTCGGACTCGCCGGTGGTGTCCCGGACGAGCTTCACGCCGTCGGCGACGACCGTGCCGGTGGCGCTCTGCCCCAGCTTCAGCCTGGTGTCCTCACCCTGCTTGAGGCTGTAGGACCCCAGCTGCACCCAGGTGCCGGCCGCGGTGTTCTGGTTCTTGGCGACCGCCGGCTCGGTGGTCGTGCCGTGCGTCAGGGTGTACGAGGCCGCCGTGGCGGCGCCCGTCACCGCGGGGTACTTCACGTACGCGGCGTACGTGCCGTCCTTCGGCACGTGCAGCGTCCACGTGAACGCGTCGGTGCCCGTGCCGGCCGCATGGGTGCGGTGGTCGTAGCCCTGCTGACCGGTGGTGCCGGCGGTGGCCCACGTGCCCGTGGCCGTGGTGTTCTGGGTGTCGGAGTTGTCGGTGAGGACCACGTTCCGGCCGACGGGCGCGCCGTCGTCCGTCTTCGTCTTCAGGCTGCCGTCGGGGTAGTACGTCCAGGCCATCGTCCGGTCGGAGGAGCCGCCCGCCGAGGTGAGCGTCCGCTTCACCTGCCGGCCGGTCTCGTCGTAGTCGAAGGCCGTGACGATGTCCCACGGGTCGGTGGAGGACTTGGTCCAGCCGTTGTCGAAGTAGGTGAAGGTGGTGTCGTTGCGGACCGTCTCGCCCTCGGACGGCGGCATCGAGCTCTTCACGACGCGGCCGGCCGGGTCGTACGTGGTCTCGGTGTAGACGTCCGACTTGTTGTAGCGGGCGTCGTTCGGGTCGTAGGGCTGGTACTTCCGCTTGGGCCGGTTCAGCTCGTCGTACGTGGTGCGCACGGCGAAGTCGTCGGCGCCCGCGGTGGCGGTGCCGCGGGGGGTGATCACCCGGGTGGTGTTGCCGACCTGGTCGTACTCGAACCTGGTGATACGCGTGGTGCCCGTGTCCCGCGGCACCTTCACCTCGGTCTGCTTGCCCCGCTCGTCGTACGTGATCGTGGTGGTGGCGTTCCCCTTGTCCGTGGCCGAGACGACCAGGCCGTCCTTGTCGTAGGTCTGCTTCGTCGTCTTGCCGGCGGCGTCCGTGACCTGCGTGACCCGGTGGTTCAGGTCGTACAGCGAGGAGGACGAGAAGTCGGACGGGTCGGCGGTGGCGTTCTTCTTCGGGTCGACGACCTTGCTGACGTTGCCCACGTTGTCGTACGCGTAGGAGATCCGGTGGCCCAGGGCGTTGGTGACGGCCGTGAGCTGGTAGATCGCGTCGTAGGAGTTCGTCGTGACGTCGTCGCCGGCGACCGTGGTCGTCAGCGTGCCGCGCGGCGACGTCGAGGTGAGGACGTTGCCCACCTTGTCGTACGTGTACGTCGACGTGCGCGGCGCGGTGTTGTTGTTCGCCGGCGCGGTCGCCGACGACACCTGGTCCGCGTCGTCGTAGACGGCCGTGGACACGGCGCCGTTGGGCGAGGTCGACCGCGTCACGTTGTCGTTGGCGTCGTACACCGGCGCGACCGAGGTGATCAGCACGCCCGCCGCCTGGTCCTTGGGGACCGTGGACACGAGCGGGCGGCCGAACGTGTCGTACGTCTGCGTCGTCTTCTTGCCCAGCGGGTCGGTGGCCTCGGTGACCTGGCCCCGGGCGTCGTAGACGTACGTCGCCGTGTTGTTCAGCGCGTCCTTGATGGTGGCCGGGTAGCCGGTCGGGCCGAAGCCGGCGTTGACGGCCGAGTGGCCGTTGGCGTCGGTGGCCTTGAGGAGCTGGCCGTAGGAGTCGTACTCGTAGGAGGTGGTGTAGTCACCGGCCGTCGCCGTGGCGACGCCCTTCGGGTCCGTGACGGTCTTGAGGTTGCCGAAGGAGTCGTAGCCGAACTGCCAGGTGCGGCCCTCGGGCGAGATCTTCCGGTACAGGTCGGCGGAGTAGCCGTCCAGCCGGGTCTGGTACTCGTACCGGGACGAGTTGGCCGGGTAGGTGCCCGGCGCGCAGTCCGCGGACGGCGGGACGCCCGCCTTGTTGTTCTCGGCGTCGCGGGACCAGAGCGGGTAGCCGGTCTTCTGGTCGAAGCAGTACGCGGTCTTCGCGCCGTTGTGCTCCTCCAGGTACGTGACGTTGTTGTCCGCGTCCCAGCCCATCTTCGTGACCTGGCCGTTGGCGTTGACCGTCTGCACGCCGCGGCCGAAGTCGTCGGTGACGTAGGTGGTGGCGTGGGTCTCGGCGTCGGTGACCGTGCTGTCCGTGAACTTGGTGTTCCCGGCGTTCGCCGCGTACGCGAAGCCGGTGGAGCCGTTCAGGCGGTCGGTGATCGTCTTGGTCCACCAGTGGTACTTCGGGTCGTCACCGGCCTGGGGTGCGAAGTACGCCAGCTTCGTGCTGTGGCCGCGCGGGTCGGCGACGTCCACCAGCTTGACGTTCTTGTTCCCCTGCGTGGCGTCGTAGGTGAACGCGAAGACCTTGGGCTGTGCCGAGCCCGCACCGTCCGTGAGCCTGGTGAGCAGCGCCTTGTCCGAGTACTCGAACGTGACGGTGCGGCCGGAGATGTCGGTGACCGACCGGATGTGGTCGGCGACCTTGGGGAACGGCGCGTCGCCCTTCTCCCAGTAGACGACGTTCAGCGAGCGGCGGCCGGCCGGGTCGGTGATGTACTTCAGGAACTTGGTCGGCTTGTTGTTGGACTTGCGTTCCTCGTAGGTGAACGTCTGGGTGTTGCCGTTCTTGTCCACGACCGAGGTCAGGTAGCCGTCACAGCCGAACAGGAACCGGGTACCGTCAGGGCGCGTCAGCGTCCAGGCGTCCGGCACCGGGTCCGCGGAGGGCTTGCAGTCGAGCCCGGCCTTCATCGTGACCCGGAAGTGCACGCCGGCCGGGGCCTTCCACGTGCCGTCCGCCTGCTTGGCGAAGACGTGCGTGGTGCCGTCCCCGTCGGGCAGGCGGATCTCCGTGGGGTTGGGGTTCGGGTGGAAGTCCAGCGGCGCGCCGAGCCGGACGGGACCGGCGATCTGGCCGGACCAGCCCGCTCCCAGCACCGTGTCCGAGGTGTCCAGGGAGTTGTAGGAGAAGCGGGCGAAGGTGTTGAGGCCGCGGCCGGGGTTGGCGAAGGCGTTGTACGACCAGACCGTGTTGCCCGCCGACATGTTGTTCATCACCGTCGAGCCGGCGCCGGTGTTCTTGCCGGTGTAGGTGTAGAACTTCTCCAGGCCGAGGCTGTTGGAGGTCGGGTCCTCGACGGCCACGGTCTGCTTCAGGGCGGGGATCCCGCCCGTGCCGGCGGACAGCCAGCTGCCGTCCGAGACCTTCCGGACGTCCCAGCCGAGCACGTACTCGCCGCGCTTGTTGCCCGCGTCCGAGTTGATCGGCGTCCTGACCTGCGCCTGGATCGTGGCGGACTTGCCGGGCAGCAGGGCCGGGACGGCCGTCTTCAGCTGGTTGCCGCCGGTGGTCACGTCCGTGCCGTCGGGCAGCTTCCAGGTGTACGACAGCTCACGCTCGCCCGCCGCCCACGCGGTGGCGGTGGTGTTGGTGACCGTGAACTCCACCGAGTAGGTGCTGTTCGGGGTCATCCGGGCCGGCGTGGTCGGCGCGTAGTACGTGTCCTCGGTGGTCGCGTCGACGTAGATGACCTGCATGTACGGGCGCAGCTGCGGGTCGGCGGCCTCGGCGGACAGGAACAGCGTGCGCTCCTGCGGGCCGGTGGTGCTCTCGTCCTTCAGCCGGACCGCGACGCCCTTGTTGGTGGTGGGGGTGCGGACCCAGCCCTGCATCAGGCCTGTGGCGTCCCACCAGTGCCGGCCGACCTCGTCCGTGATCTGCGGGACGGTGTCGGAGACCGTGGCGGACATGTCGCCGCCGGCGGTGGTCCAGGCGGTGGTGGCGTTCGCGTTGTTCCAGGTGGCGGTGGCCTCGTCGAAGTCACGCGTGAGGGCGTGGAGTTCGTAGACGGCGCCGTTGCTGGTGGAGGTGGTCTCGGCGCCCCACATGTACAGCTTGTTCTCCAGCACCGTGGCGGTCGCGGGGATGCCGGTGGTGGGGAACTTGAGGACCGCGCGGGTCTTGCCGTACGTCGTGGAGTTGTTGCCCACGCTCAGCCAGGTCTGGCCCACGGACCAGGACTGGATGGCGTCCTGGTTGGTGGTGGGCTGCTGGGAGGAGAGCGTGGTGTCCGTCTGGCCCGACTGGATGATCTTCATCGTGCGGCCGGCCTTGGGGATGCCGACGACGCGGGTCGGGGAGCCGAGGAGCTGTCCGTCCTTCGTCTTCACCGCGAGCTGGTAGAAGTACGACTTCCCGATCTCGCTGGAGCTGGAGTCGGGGGTGGGCACCGCGGTGGTGTCGGTGTACGAGGTGGCCGTCGACGCGACGGGCGCGACGAGGGTCGCGGCGGACGGCGTGAAGGCCTGCTGCGTGGAGCGGTGCAGCTGGTACTCGACGATGTCGAGGCCCGGGTCGCCGGACGCGTTCGCGTACGCCGGCCAGGACAGCTCGGGACCCGTGGAGTGCACGACGGTGGGGGAGTTGAGCGCCGTGCCGACGGTGCCGTACGTGACGGTCAGCCGCGGGATGGTCGAGGTCTCGCCGCCGTACGTGCTGCCGTCACCGGCCTCGTAGCGGGGGCCGCCGGTGAGCGTGCCGGCCAGGGTGTCGTCCTTGGCCTGGAGCACGAAGCCGTGGTTGGTGGCCGTGCCGGAGACCCACTTCTGGACGGTGTCGGTGACCGGGAAGTTGTGCCACTGGTTGTACTCGCCCGTGTTCTTCACGATCGAGGACGTGTTGACCAGGCGGACCGAGTCGGCGAGCGTCCGGGTCGTGGCGCTGCCCGTGTCGCCGAGCACGATCTTGCCGGTGTTGCCCTTGGCGAAGTACCGCTCGGTGGTGTCGAGGGTCTTCCAGACGCCGCCGGAGCCGGTCTGGTTGACGGTGTACGTGTTGGTGCCGTCCCGGTGGTTCACCGTGTACGGCGCGGCCGTCGCGGCGTCGGCGGCGGCCGGGTAGTGCACGTCCACCCGGTAGGAGGCCGTCTCGGCGATCCGCGGCTGCCAGGTGTACGACTCACCCGTGAGCGCGTTCTTGTTGTATGCGTAGTCGTCGTTGGTCGCCGCGCCGCCCGTGGTGGAGCCGGTGGGCCACTCGCCGACGGCCGCGGTGTCCGGGTCGCCCTCGTCCAGCTGGACGGTGGTGCCGGACAGTTCGCCGACCAGCGCGCTGGTGTTGCTCCAGGTGGCGGTGGTCTCGTTCCAGGTGCCGGTGGCCCGGTGCACCTCGATCGGGACGTCGTTGCCGTTGGTGGTGTGCGCCTGGTCGAAGTACATGTTCAGGCGCGCGTAGTCGACCTTGACCCCCGCGGGGATCTCGGTCAGCGGGAACTTGATCAGAGACCGGGCGATGCCGGTGTCCGTCTTGCCTGCGGACAGCTTCCAGGTGTTGTTGAAGTTCACCGCGGGCTGGTCGGACAGGACCATCGTGTCCTGCGAGGCGGACGGGCTCGGCGCGACGGTGATCGTCGGGTCGATCACGACCGGGTACTGCCGGTCCTCGGCCGCGAGCCAGCCGGCGTCCGGGGTGACCGTCAGCTTCCAGGCCTTGCCGTCCCGGGCCAGGGTCTGGGTGACCTCCGTGGAGTAGGTCCCGCCCGTGGGGGAGAGCGGGTCCTTCCGCGCGTCGGTCATGTACGGGGCCGGGATGACCAGCACCGGGGTGTTGGGGGCCTCGCCGTAGAGGGCGACGGAGCCGTCCTTGCGGGACTTGGGGACCAGGCCCTCGGTGTCGAGCGTGAAGGTGAACGAGACCGGTCCGGCGGGGGCCCGGTCCAGGACGATGTTCTCCTTGACCTGCCCGCGGCCCACCACGTACTGGAGGTCCGCGCCGGAGACCGCGTCGGGGTAGGTGACCGTGGCGCCCTTCGCCTCCGGCTTCAGCGTCCCGGCGCCGGTCAGACCCAGGGTGACCGCACGGCCGTCCGGAGCCTCGTACCGCATCAGCTTCGAGGCGTCCCGGCCGAACCAGCTGCGGCCGCTGTTGGCCGTGTTGGCGAAGTCGAAGCCGCGGCCGGCCGCCGTGGACCGGTCGGCCGGGCGGACCGCGGTGTCGATGGGGTGCCAGTCCTTGCCCTGCCGGTAGGAGAGCGGGACGGCGGAGAGCTCGGCCTCGACGCGGCCGTCCGACAGCTGCCAGAAGCGGGCCTGGCCGGTGCGGCGCGCGGTCAGCTCCCTGACGCGCTTGGCCTCGGGGAGGCGGACGCCCTTCGGGAGCTTCTCCCGGCTCGGGACGGCCAGCCTGCCCCCGACCGGCGGTTCCGCTGCCTCGTCGTCGTCGGAGAACCACCCGGCGATGGTGTCCACGATGCCCGGGCCGTCGTCCGACGTGCCGGGCGACGGAGCCGCATAAGCGGCCTGGGGGAGCAGGGTACCGGCTATCGCCGATACCACCAGACAGGAGAGGTATCTCCTGTACGGAATTTTCACATCAGCCCTTTCGATTTCTTCACACGACCTGCCGAATACGTGAAGGCGGGTACGCCAAAGAGACCCGTCGGCCAGGTCGTCGCAGGTCAGGGTGTTGAGAACGGCGGCGCGATTGTTAACCGGAGGGCAATTGGTGAGTCAACCCGGGAGACAATGCGGACACTTCGCCCCCGAATTCGGGGGCGAGGTGTCCGTTATTTCCACCCAGTGGATCTTGCTGAATTCGTCGGGTATAAGTCCCGGGTCACGTCCCCGCCGAAAGCGCGAGAAACGCATGTCCAAGGAAGAAATGCCGGCCCGCACCCCCCTCGACCGGCGGGTGGTGGCCGTCGCCCTCGCCGTCCTGCTCGCCTGCCTGGCCTTCATCACCTACGGAGTGCTGAGCGGGCCGGACCTGCCGGCCCGGGCGGCCCGGCCCACTGCCGAGGTCACGTACGAGGTCGGGGGCGGGGGCGCGGCGGAGGTCGCGTACCTCGGGCGGGACGGGGCGGGCCGCGCCACGGTCGAGCGGGTCCGGCTGCCCTGGCGGACCACGGTACGGGTGCCCCTCGGTCAGGACCCGGTGGTCAGCGTGACCCTCGACGGGCAGGGCGGGCAGGCCAGTTGCTCCCTCGCGATCCGCGGCCGGCACGTCCAGCGCGCCACCGCGTCCGGCGCCTACGGGCGGGCCACCTGCACGGGATCCCTGCCGGCTGCAGACCCCGCCGGCCCGGCAGGCCAGACCGCCGCCCGCGGCTGACGGGCGGCGGGCGGCGGCATGCGGGCGCCGGGCGGCGCCCCGGGGTCAGCCTCCGGCGGCGAGGCGGCGGAAGCGGTCGGGGAGGGCGCGGAGCCAGGCGGCCCGGTCGGCCGCGACCTCACGCAGGCGCTCGTCGCCGCTGCGGGCGACCAGGTGCCCGAGGTACCGCTCGTTGAACCGGGCGTACTCCTGGTGCAGCGTGCGCAGGGCCCGGCCGACCCCGGCCCGGTCGGCCTCCGCGAGCCGGGCGAGCGGGTCGACGTACTGCTTCCAGCGGCCCTCGACGGCCTGGCGGAGCAGCCGGTCGAGTTCGGAGGTACGGGCGACCAGGGCCCGTACCTCCTCCGGGCCCACGCCCAGCGCGTCCGCCAGCAGCAGGGTCTGCCGGTCGTCGCCCGACCAGCGGTGCTCCCGCTCGGCCAGGGCGTACGCCTGCGGTGACATGCCGATGCGCAGGGCCAGGCGGTCCGGTGTGAACTGCCGGGCCAGCCGGTGTTCCCTGAGGGTGACGGGCCGCCGGGCCATCAGGACCGCGACCGGGCACCACAGGGCGTCCGCGAGGGCGAACAGCTCCGGCTCGGTGGGGGCGGCCGCGCCCGATTCCCAGGCGAGGACCGTCCCGGAGTCGCGGTCCAGGCCCAACTGGGACATGTGCAGCGCCACCTGGTGGGCCGTCAGTCCGATGCGCTCACGGGCGGCGCGGGCCTCGGCGGGCGAGAAGGGCGGGTACGGCGACAGGTGGGGGTTCGGGTTCGGGTTCGGGGACACGGGCCGGTCACCGTCCCGCCGGCGTGTCCGCCTCCGTCAGTGCGTCCCAGTCGATCTCTTCGCCGGACCCGCGGTCGGCCCGGCGGTGGAAGAACAGGTTGAGCAGGACGGCGGTGAGGCTGCCGAGCGTGATCCCGCTGCCCAGCACGGCCCGTATCTCGGTGGGCATCCGCTCGAAGAAGGGACCGACCACGGTGGGCAGCATCGCCGCGCCGAGGCTGACGGCCAGGATCAGCGCGTTGCGCTCCTCCTTGAGGTCCGCCTTGCCCAGGATCTGGATGCCGACGGTGGCGACCATGCCGAACATCGCGACGGCCGCGCCGCCGAGCACCGGGTGGGGGACGGAGGCCACGACGGCGCCGGCCTTGGGCACCAGCCCCAGCGCGATCATGAACAAGCCGGCCGCGACCACGACGAACCTGCTGGTCACACGGGAGATCCGGACCAGGCCGATGTTCTCAGCGAAGGCCACGTACGGGAAGGAGTTGAAGACGCCGCCGAGGACGGTCGCGACGCCGTCGGCGCGCAGTGCGCGGCCGACCGTCTCGCCGTCGACGTGGCGACCGGTGATCTCGCCCATGGCGTACACGTCGCCGGTGGTCTCCACCATGGTGATCATCATGACCACCACCATCGCCAGCATCGGGAAGAGCGAGAACTGCGGCATCCCGTAGTGGAAGGGGGTGCTGACGCCGAACCACTCCGCCTGGTCCACGGCGCCGAGGTCGGCGTCGCCGCACAGCCAGGCGACGGCGGTGCCGCCGACCAGACCCAGCAGGACGGCCACGCTCCGCAGTGCGGGCGGTCCGAACCGGGTGACGAGCAGGATGAAGGCCAACGTGCCGCCGGCGTAGGCGAGATGGACCGGCTCGCCGTAGCCGGGACCGCCGATGAGCCCGGCACCGCCGCCGACGTCCTGGAGCGCGACCGGGATCAGCGTGACGCCGATGACGGTCAGCAGGGTGCCTGTGACGATCGGCGGGAAGTACACGGCGAGCCGGCCGGCGAAGGGGGCCAGCAGGAAGGTCGCCACGCCGGCCGTGATCACCGCGCCGTAGACGACGAGCAGTCCGGCGGTGCCGCCGCCCGCGCCCTGGCCGATGGCGATCATCGGGGAGACGGCCGTGAAGGTGGCGCCCTGGACCAGCGGCAGCCGGGCGCCGATCCGCCAGAAGCCCCAGGCCTGGATGACGGTGGCGATGCCGGCCGTGACCAGGTCGGCGTTGATCAGGTACACGAGCTCGTGGCGCGGCAGGCCGAGGCTGTTGCCGAGGAGCACCGGGACGAGGACCGCCCCGGCGTAGAACGCGAGGACGTGCTGGAAGCCGTAGAGCGACAGCTTGGGGAGGGGGAGCACCTCGTCGACGGGGTGGACGGATGCGGGGTTTCTGCGGCGCGCGGCCAAAGGAGCCATCTCTGCCTTGCCTGAGGGTAGGTGAATGAGAGGGAAGAGAGCCTCAGGGCAGGTGTGCGGCCGGCCGCGCGGATGGGGCGGGCATGGGACGGCCGATGGCACGGGGATTGCCGGTGCGCGGCCGGGAGCCGAGGCGGAACGGGCCGTTCCACGGCCCGACGGGCACTGATCCTGGCGGAAGGAACCACTCGTACGCAAGCCTGCGGGGCGATGTTCCGAAACCAAAACCCGTAAGTAACTTGGGAATCGATGGAAAGTACGGCTCAGTGCTGCCGATTCCATTGTGCGTTCACCCAAGGGGGTGTGCGGGCGTGGCGGAGTGCCCCGCGCGTACGGGCGTACGCGCGCGGCCGGGGCGGAGGGTGACGTACCGTCAGTGGGCGGCGGGCCCGGCGGCCTCCGGGGCGGCCGGTGCCGTGGCGTCCTCGGCCGGACGCGCCGTGGCGTCCTCGGCGGGGCTCGCCGCCGGGGCCGGAACCGGGGCAGGCGCCGGGGCCGGCAGCGGGGCGGCGGCGCCGTCGCGCAGGCGGTCCTGCGGCCGCTTGACCAGCAGGTAGAGGAGCCCGCTGCCGAGCACCACCCCGGTCCCCAGCAAGGCGGCCCACACCTGGTACCAGGGTGCGCCGGGCGGCGCCAGCACCGCCCGCGGCCAGCAGACGTTGACCACCTCGAAGGCGGTCCACAGCACGGCCAGCGCGTTGAGGACCGTGCCCCTGGCGCCCTGGCGGATGTGCCCCGACGGCACCCACGTGCCGCGCACCCGGGCGATGAACGCCGCGAGCGACACCAGGAAGAAGGGCAGGTACGTCGCCGCCGTGCCGAACGCGATCAGCGAGCCGATGGCGGTGGCGTTCAGGCCCAGGACGAGCGCCGAGCCGCTGATCAGCGTGGACGCGACCAGGCCGCCGATGGGTGCCTGGCGCCCGTTGACCCGGCGTACGTGCCGCGAGAACGGGAACACCCCGTCCCGCGCCAGCGAGAACAGACCGCGCGCCGCGCCGCCCTGGGAGGCCACCGCGCAGGCCAGGAAGCCGATCAGGACGACGACCACGAACGGCTTGTCGGACCAGCCGCCGAAGGCGTGCACCACCGCGGTGGTCACCGGGTCCAGGTCCTGTCCGGCCACCACGTCCGCGGGCCGCGGGTGGGCGAGCGCCACCGCCATGGCGTTGAGGATCACCACGGTGCCCACGCTCAGCAGCGCCCACCACATGGCGCGCGGCACCTGGCGCCCGGCGTCCCTGGTCTCCTCGGCGGTGGAGACGCAGGCGTCGAAGCCGATGAACGCCCAGCCCGCGACGGCGACCGCGGCGAGCAGACCCAGCACCGTGGAGCCGCCGGACAGCGCCTCGGCCCCCAGCGTCTCGGTGAACAGGGCGAAGCCGTGCTCCCGGAAGAACAGCAGCAGCGCGAGCCCGACCAGCACCGAGGCCACCGCCTCGGCCGCGATGCCCATCGAGACGAAGCGCCGCAGGATGGTGATCCCGTACGCGTTCACCAGCATCCCCGCGAGCAGGATGCCGACGGCCACCGCGACCAGGCCGCCGGGTGTCGGGACCGCGCCGAACAGGGCGTACACCCAGGGGGCGGCGAGGTACGCGACGGTCGTGTTGCCGAACATCACCGCGAACTGCCAGACCCAGCCGCCCAGCCAGCCGAACGCCGGCCCCAGCAGCCGCCGGCCCCACTGGTACGGGCCGCCGGCCAGCGGCCACTGCGCGGACAGCTCGGCGTACACGTTGACGACCAGGCACTGGCCGGCCAGCACCAGCGGCAGCGCCCACACCCACATCGGCCCGGCGACCGTCGTGCCGACCATCGAGACGGCGTACAGGGCGACCACCGGTGACACGACCGCGAAGCCCATCGAAATGTTGCCGAGGATGCCGAGGCTGCGCCGCAACTCCTGGCTGTAACCGAGGTCCCGCAGCCGTGACGCGTCCGCGTCGGCCGGCCGGTCCATGCCCTCGCTCATGATCACCCCATCGATAAATCTAACCGCGTTAGGTAAACGGGTGGCGTGAATGTAGCCGCAGGACCGCGCGCTTGTGAAGCGTTCCTGACAGGTAATCTGCCGGAACCGGACGGGAAGGAGCCGCGCATGCCACGGCCGAGCCAGACCCTGCTGAGCCGGGCGATCATCGCCCGCGCGGCACTGGAGCTGCTGGACGAACAGGGGGTGGAGGCGCTCAAGATGCGCACCATCGCCGACCGGCTCGGCGTCCGCGGCGCCTCGCTCTACCACCACGTGAAGTCCAAGGACGACCTGCTCGACGCGGTCGCGGAACTCATCAACGACGAGATCGACCTGGCCCCGCTCGCCGACCCGGGCGGAACCGCCGGCATCGCCGCGTACGCCCACGGCTACCGGCAGGTCTACCTCCGCTACCCGCACATGATCCCGCTCGTCGCCCGCCACCGGGTCTCGTCGGACAAGGCCCTGCGGGGGTACGACGCGCTGCTCGCCGCTCTGGCCGGCGCGGGGTGCGCGCCCGCGGAGGCCGCGGAGGCCGCCGCCGCGATCGACAACCTCGTCCTGGGCTCCGCCCTGGAGACCTTCACCGCCGGCTTCACCCGTGCCCCGGCCGAGTACCGGCCCGGGTTCCCGGCCCTGGCCGACTCGCTCGGTGCCGCCGAGGCCGCCGCCGGGGGCCTGGCCGGCCTGGACTCGCGGGGCTTCGGCCTGGGTCTCCGGCTGATCCTGGCGGGCCTTCCGGGGTCGTCCGCCGGCTAGTCCGGGGGCCGCTCGGCGCGCTGCTCGGGAACTCCCGGGATTCTGCGCCCCGAGCCGCTTGACCGGAGAATCGGGCGAGCGTTACAAAGGGGATAAAGGGCATATAAAGCTTCAGCGGGAGGCGGCCCGACATGACCACCCATCCGAGCATCGAGCAACACCCCGACCTCGCCGAGATGCGCTCTCGGTTCGAGCGGGCGACCACCACCCCCCGTGCCCAGGCCATCGAGACGCTGGCGCTGCTCACGGGTGTCTACCTGGCGGCCTCGCCGTGGATCGCCGGGTTCAACGACCTCACCGCACTCGCGGTCAACAACCTGATCTGCGGTGTGGCGTACTGTCTGATCATGGGCGGCTTCGGCAGCGCCTACGAGCGCACCCACTCCATGGCCTGGGCGGCCGTCGCCATCGGCGCCTGGACCGTCCTCGCGCCGTGGGTCATCGTGGGTGAGATGGACACCACGCGCAGCATCGTCAGCAACTGCATCACCGGTGGCGTCGCGCTGCTGCTGGGGCTGGCCATGGCCGGTGCGGCCATGACCGGTGGCGGCTCGCGACTGGGTGCCCGTCGTCGGGGCGGCGCGGGACCGAACATGGATCCGATGGTCTGACCTTCGGCGCCGACCCCCGCCGCGCCGCCGGACGGCTCCGGCGACCCGGCGGACGCGGAGGCCGGCCGAACGGCCAGGGGGCCGGTCGGCCCCGGTGGGACAGGTGGGCTCCCCACGCCCGGCAGGACGCGGGGAGCCCCGCCTTTGCCCGTCCGCCGGTTTCCCCGGCGTGCGGTCCCGGCGGATCAGGTGCCGGAATTGTCGACGAATCCCACGACGTCCAGGAATTCGACTTCCGGCGGGGCGCCGTAGACCCCGGTCACCTTCTGGACGATCTCCTCCGTGAAGAAGGCGCGGCCCTTCCCCTCGTCGTCCCACACGTAGAAGTTCCTCGCCCGGGTCCCGTCTTCGTCGAGCATGAAGCTCTTGAAGCGCAGGCCGGCCATGCCTTCGAACGGCGTTCGCAGTTCGGCGGCGATCTCCGCGAGGTTGGAGCGGTCGAACTTCTCGGTCCGTGTGAAAGTCACCAGCACGCCGATCATCGGATGTCCCATCGGTTCGGTGAAGAACGGTCGATCGAGTGATGCCAGCGGCGGAGCCTAGCGCGGGCAGCCCGGAATTCCGCTCTTTGGGCCACGCGTGGGAGACGTCACGGCGCCGGCTGCCCGGCCGGCCCCAAGGGCCGGCCCGTAAATGATCCCTGGATGGCCGCGACCGGCACGCCTGCTTCGCAGCGGACGGCGAGTCCGCCGTACGTGAGGCTGGTCGACGCTCGCGGCACGCCCTAGCGGGGCATGGGGAGCCAGCCGCGCTGGACGGCGCGGACGCCGGCCTCGAAGCGGCTGCGGGCGCCCAGGCGGTCCATCAGGTCGGTGGCCAGCCGGCGGGCGGTCCGCGGGGAGACGCCGAGCCGCTTCGCGATCGCGTCGTCGGTGTGCCCGTCGGCGAGGAACCGCAGCACCGCGTCGAGCTGCGGGGACAGCTCCTCCTCGCCGGCCGCGGCGGCCCGCTGCGCGCCGCCGAGCGGCTCGGCCGACTCCCACAGGCTGTCGAAGAGCGCGGTCAGGGCGCTGAGCGTGCCCTGGCCGGTGAGCACCACGGCGCCGGCGCCGGTGTCGTCGCTGCTGACCGGGATCACCGCCGTCGCCCGGTCCACGATGATCATCCGGGTGGGCAGGGTGGTGAGGGTGCGGACCTCGCCGCCGCGTTCGGCCAGCCAGTCGGTGTACTCGACGGTGGGCCGGTCGTTGCGCACGCTGGACTGGTAGACCGACCGCATCCGGACGCCCCGGGCCAGCAGTTCCTCGTCGAGCGGGCGGGAGGCGGCGAGGTTCTGGGGGGTCTGCGCACCGCCCGGGGCGAGCGTCATGACCTCCTGGCGCACCTCGCGGGTGAGCCGGGACAGCCGTTCGCGGATCTCGTCGAGGCCCAGCAGGTGCTCGACGCCCGGGCTGGTGGTGGCGGGGCGCAGGTCGGCGTACTCGGCGATGAGCTGCGCGGCGGCGGCCCGGGACTGCTCCAGGCGCTGCTGGTGCGCGGCGATCTCGGCCTGCTGGCGGACCATCAGCAGCTCCATGCCCACGTCCGGCGAGACGGCCTTCAGGCTGCCGTCCCCGGTGTGCGAGGGGCGGACCAGGGCGAGGGCGCTCAGCTGGTCGAGGGCGGAGCGGACCGTGTCCTCCGTGATCCCGCAGTCCTGGGCCAGTGCCGCCACGCCTGCCTGGGGCAGGCGGAGCATCGCCCGGTAGACGAGCTCGGCGGTGGTGTCCAATCCCAATGTCGTGAGCATGGCGGTCCCCCTGTGTTGCGCGGTCCTGCGTGATCTTCGCAGAACCTGCACGGTGCGGTCGAAAAGCTGACGGTCCGAAAGATGGCCTCTTTAGGACAGGCCCGGAACCGGCCAGCCTGTCCCCTGGATCCCGGCATGCCGGATTTCACACCCTGGGGGGCATGTATCTCGTGCACGTCGCCCTGCGCCCGCCGCCCGGCGCCGCCCTCGCCGCCGAACTCCCGACCCTGCTGCGGGCTTTGGCCCGGCCCGAGGAGCGCGTGGAGCACGTGGTGGCCCATCCCGACTCGCTCCCGTACCCCGTGCTGGGGTTCTTCCTGCTGTCCGGCTCCCTCGCGGAGGCCGAGCGCGCCGCGCACGCCGTCGGCCGCCGCGGCACCGAGCTGCTCGCCGCCCTGCGCGGCTGGACCGTGCTGTGCGCGGAGGTGCCGCTGATCGCCCCCCTGATGGAGTTCGCGGCCGCTTCCGCCGAGGGCCGGGACGGTTCCGGTCAGGACCGGATCCGTCCAGCCCGAAGCTCTTCCGACCGCCTCTGGGGAGCCGAAAACTAGTGGTCAGCGGCCGGGGCAACCGGCCGGGGACCGGAAACGGACAGCGCCACCGCGGGGCGCTCGAAGACCGGGACCAGCCTCTCCCGACCACCTCCCACCAGATCCCCGAGGACCCCCCATGCTTCGCATCCACACCGTTCTGGCCGCCGCGGTCGCCGCCTCCGCCCTCGTCCTGACGGCCCCGGCCGCCGCCTCGGCGGCCACCGCCCCGACGAAGACCACGGGGTGGCAGTCCACGACGGCCAAGACGGTTGCGAACACCATGGGTTGGCAGGCTCCCGCCGCCAGGTCCACGCAGGACAACACGATGGGCCGGCAGGCCCCGGCCGCCAAGTCCCCCAAGAACACCATGGGCTGGCAGTCCCCGACCGCCAAGTCCACGCAGAACACCATGGGCTGGCAGGCCCCCGCCGCCAAGTCCGCCAAGAACACCATGGGCTGGCAGTAGTCCCCGAGCGCGCCGCCGCCGGCGGGGCGCGCTCCACCGGACACCCCCATCCCATTCCCTGAGCCCGCTCAGGACCTGAACACCATCCCGCTTCCCCCCAGTTCACAGTGAGGTAACTCCCCCATGCCTTCCGGCCTGAACGAGTCCGACATACCCGACTCGTCCGAGAGAAGAGCACTGCCCGACAACCGGCGCAGGCTCATGTGGCAAGCCGCCGCGATCGCCGTCCTGATGGTCAGTGACACCGGCATCGCCCTCGCCACCACCACCCAGTCCGCCCCCCGCACGGCCCCCGCCGCCGCAACGGCCAAGAAGCCCAAGGGGCCGGCCGAGGCCCCCAACGCGGCCTCCGCCCGCCTGATGGCCAAGGTGCAGAAGCGCCGGATCGAGATCCTCTCCGACCGCACCGACTCCACCAGCACCTTCGCCAACCCCGACGGCACCACCACCGTCGAGACCTTCACCGGGGCCATCCGCGCCAAGGACGAGCACGGCAACTGGGCGCCGATCGACATGACGCTCGTCGCCGAGGACGGTGTCGTCCAGCCCAAGCAGGCCGCCGCCGACGTCGAACTCTCCGACGGCGGCACCGGCGAGCCCCTCGCCTCCGTGGACAAGGGCAAGCACTCCCTCGGCGTCTCCTGGCTCGGCAAGCTCCCCAAGCCGAAGCTCGACGGCCCCACCGCCACCTACCCGGACGCCGTCCCCGGCGGTGACCTCGTCGTCACGGCCCTCAAGGAGGGCTTCACCCACAACGTCGTGCTCCGCGAGCGCCCCAAGGGACCGGTCGAGTACCGCCTGCCCGTCGAGGCCGAGGGCCTGACCCTCAAGGAGACCGCCGACAAGCGGCTGCGCTGGGACGACGCCAAGAACAAGACCAAGGCCACCGCCCCCGCCCCCGTCATGTGGGGCGCCACGATGGACAAGGCCTCCGGCGAGCCCGAGAAGATCGCCGCGGTCGACGTGGAGATCGAGAAGGACAAGGACGGCGGACAGGTCCTCGTCCTCAAGCCGAGCGCCGCGTTCCTCAACGACCCGGGCCTCAAGTACCCGGTGACGATCGACCCCACCGACTCCCTGATGGGCGCGGTCACCGACACCTGGATCCAGTACGACGACTACCTGACCTCGCAGCGCGGCTCCACCGAGCTGAAGGCCGGCACGTACGACGGCAACGAGAAGGCCCGCTCGTTCCTCCAGTTCAACGTGGACAAGTACAAGGGCAAGCAGATCCTCGACGCCAAGCTGCGCATGTACTCGTACTACGCGTCGACCTGCAACACCGCCAACGCCGGCATCCAGGTGCGCCGCGTCACCGCCGCCTGGGACCCCTCGGCCATCACCTGGTCCAACCAGCCGGCGACCACCACCGACTCCGCCGCCCTCAACAAGGACGCCAAGGGCTACAACACCTCCTGCCCCGGCGGCCAGTCCACCTGGGAGATCGACGGCATCGCCGCGGACTGGGCGGCCGGCCAGCCCAACTACGGCATCCGCGTGGCCTCGGCCAACGAGGCCGACCCGCTGACCTGGCGCCGCTACCGCAGCGCCAACTACGTCGACGGCTCGCACAACGCCACGTACGAGCCCTCCCTCACGGTCAGCTACAACACCAAGCCGGGCGCCGCCGTGCCGGTCTCCCCGCTCACCGGTGCCTCGACCAACGACACCACCCCCACGCTCACCGGCAAGGCCACCGACGCCGACGGCAACACCGTCCAGCT
This sequence comes from Streptomyces sp. NPDC101118, assembly GCF_044759445.1. NCBI lineage: Bacteria > Bacillati > Actinomycetota > Actinomycetes > Kitasatosporales > Streptomycetaceae > Streptomyces > Streptomyces sp. NPDC101118. The sequence goes on from NZ_JBIVZG010000027.1 coordinate 22,396, forward strand.
CACCTACGAGATCTGGGCCGCCAACGGCACCGCCGCCCTCCAGACCGGCAAGTCCGCCTACACGGCCTCGGGCTCCAACGCCCCCTGGACGCCCACCACCGCGCTCGCCCCCGGCAGCTACAAGTGGCGCGCCGCGGTCTACGACGGCAACACCTGGAACGGCACCTGGTCCGCCTTCCAGACCTTCACGGTCGACACCACCAAGCCGGCCACCACGGCCGTCTCCTCCACGGCCTTCCCGGCCGGCCAGTGGTCCGGCACCGCCAACTCCAACGGCGACTTCACCGGCAACTTCACCTTCACCCCGCCCACCAGCGACGTGAAGGACATCCAGTACAAGCTCGACGCGGGCACCTGGACCACCGCCGCCACCACGGGCGCCGCGGTCACCAAGCCCCTCACCTTCCGGGCCGGCAAGCACACCCTGACCGTGCACACCCGGGACGCCGCGGGCAACGCCTCCGCCGACGTCACCTACACCTTCTACGCCGGCACCGGCGCCGCCCTCCTGGCCCCGGCCGAAGGCGACCGCCCCGCCAGCCGCACCGCGCTGATCGCCCAGGCCAAGCCCGGCGACACCGGTGTGCGCTACCAGTACCGCCGCGGTGAGACGGACACCTGGAAGGACGTCCCCCTCGCCGACGTACGGGTCGCCGCCACCGGCGCCACCCCGGCCGCCTGGCCCGTCGCCATCACCGGCGGCGTCGTCCCCGAGCTGAGCTGGAACATCACCCAGACGCTCACCGCCGACGGACCGGCCGACGTCCGCGCCGTCGTCACCGACGGCACCTCCACCGAGTACTCGCCGGCCAACACGGTCACCGTCGACCGCGCCGCGGGCGCCGCCCCCGACCTCCCCGTCGGACCCGGCAGCGTCAACGCCCTCACCGGTGACTTCACCCTCGGCTCCACCGACACCACCGTCTTCGGCATGTCGGTCACCCGCAGCGCCTCCTCGCGCCGCCCCGGCCAGGGCTCCGCCCAGTCCGGCCAGGCCGCGATCTTCGGACCCGAGTGGGCCTCCGGCCTGGAACTCGCCACCACCGGCAGCAACTGGGCCACGGTCCGCGAGCCCGGCACCGGCCTCGCCACCGTCACCGACGCCGACGGCAAGCAGACCGGCTTCACCGCCACCACCGGCGGCGGCTGGAAGCCCGAGCCCGGCGCCGAGGGCCTCACCCTCACCAAGGCCGCCGACGGCACGTACACGCTGAAGGACACCAACGGCGTCACCAGCACCTTCACCAAGCCCGCGGGCACCGACGCCTGGGCGCTGTCCGGCACCGCGCGCCCCGCCGACGACCCGGCCAACCCCAGCACCGTGCTGATCTCCACGGTCGTCACCGAGAACGGCAAGCAGGTCGCCAGGCCCAAGTACCTGGTCTCCCGCACCAGCGCCGCCTCCATCGACCTGTGCAAGGCGACCCCGGCCACCAAGGGCTGCCGCGTCCTCGAGTACGTGTACGCCGCCACCACCACCGCCACCGACACGCAGTTCGGCGACTACGCCGGCCGCGTCACCGGCATCCGGCTGTGGGCCACCAACCCGGGCGCCACGGCCGCCACGTCCACCGACGCGGTCGCCTACGCCTACGACAACGCCGGCCGGCTCCGCCAGATGTGGGACCCGCGGGTCTCCCCGGCACTGAAGACGCAGTACGACTACGACAGCGCCGGCCGCGTCAGCAAGCTCACCCCCATCGGCGAACTCGCCTGGACCTTCTCCTACGCCAAGGCCGGCACCTCGCCGGTCGCCGGCGAGGGCATGCTGACCAAGGCCTCCCGCCCCGCCCTCAAGCAGGGCTCGGCCACCGAGACCGACGGCACCGCCGCCACCTCCGTGGTCTACGAGGTCCCGCTCACCGGCACCAAGGCCCCGTACGGCATGGGCGCCTCCCAGGTCGCGGCCTGGGGCCAGAGCGACGTCCCCACGGACGCCACCGCGCTCTTCCCCGCCGACCAGGTCCCCGCCGGCACCACCGGCGACCAGCTGACGGCAGCCGACTACAAGCGCGCCGCCGTCACCTACACCAACGCCTCGGGCCGCCAGGTCAACACCGCGGCACCCGGCGGACACATCTCCACCACCGAGTACGACACCTTCGGCAACCAGGTCCGCGAACTCACCGCGGCCAACCGCGAGCTGGCCCTGGGCACCGCCGGCGGCGCCGCCCAGACGCTCGACGCGCTGAACATCTCGGAACTCGGCACCGCGGAGCGCGCCGACCTGCTCTCCTCCACCAGCTCCTACAGCGCCGACGGGGTCAGCGAGACCGACTCCTACGGCCCGCTGAAGCTGACCGGCCTCGCGGCCGGACTGCCGGCCACCGGCGGCCTCCCGGCCGTCGCGGCGGGCAGCGAGGTCCCCGGCCGTGAGCACACCCGCACCACCTTCGACGAGGGCCGTCCCACCGACGGCAGCGCCAAGGTGAGCCACCAGGAGACCAAGAAGACGGTCGGCGTCCAGGTCACCGGCTACGCCGAGGCCGAGACCCGCACCATCAGCACCGCCTACGACTGGGCCAAGGGCCTGCCCACGGCCAAGACGGAGGACCCGGGCGCCCTCGCGGTGACCCGCACCACCAAGTACGACACCGCGGGCCGCCCGATCCTGGCGACCATCCCCGCCTCCAGCGGCACGGACGCCTCGGCGACCGTGACCAGCTACTGGACCGCGGACGGCACCGGCGACTGCTCCGGCAAGCCGGAATGGGCCGACCTGGTCTGCAAGACCGCCCCCGCCGCCAAGATCACCGGTGGCAACGGCAACCCCGACGAGGTGCCCACCACCACCTTCGAGTACGACCGGCACGGCCAGCAGACCAAGGTCACCGAGACCGCCAACGGCACCTCCAAGGTCACCGCCAAGACCTACGACGCCGCCGGCCGTCTCGTGAAGACCGGCGTCACCGGCCTCGGCACCGCCGTCGCGGAGAGCACCACCACCTACGAGGCCGACAGCGGCCGGGTCGCCAGGACCGCCACCGCCGACGGTACGCTCACCAACGAGTACGACGCCCTGGGCCGCCTGGTGAAGTACACCGACGCCGACGGCGCCACCACCTCGACCGAGTACGACTCGCTCAACCGGGTCGTCAAGACGGTCAGCTCCGCCCCGTACACGATCACCTACGAGTACGACGCGAACGCCGAGCCCCGGGGCCTGGCCACCAAGGTGACCGACTCCGTCGCCGGTGTCTTCACCAGCCAGTACGACGGTGACGGCAAGACCGTCCAGCAGACCCTGCCCGGCGGGGTCACCATGCGCCAGACCAACGCGCCCAACGGCGAGACGGTCGCCCGCTCCTACACCCTCGACGGCCAGAGCGAGCCCTTCTTCGCCAGCGCCGGCAGCACCTCGGTCCACGGCCAGCTGCTCGACCGCTCGGGCCTGACCGTCGCCAACAACACGTACGACGCGGCCGGCCGCCTGGTGAAGACCACCAACGAGGCGCAGGACGGCTCCGGCACCTGCAGCGTGTACTCCTACACCTACAACGCCAACGGCAGCCGCAAGAGCGAGGCCTCGGCCGCCGGCACCACCGAGGCGGGCTGCCCGACCTCCGCCGGCACCGCCACCGAGCACACCTACGACTCCGCCGGCCGGATCGTCGACGCGGGCTACCAGTACGACGGCCGCGGCCGCCTGACCGCCAGCCCCGACGGACTGACCTCCGCCTACTTCGCCAACGACCTGCTCCAGCGGCAGACCGCCGGCGACCGCCGCCAGACCTGGACCCTCGACCCGGCGGGCCGCAAGCGCGGCGCCGTCGTCGAGACCGGCAACGCCGGCACCTGGACCGTCGCCGACACCCAGAAGTTCCACTACGACGACGCCGACCAGCTCGTCTGGACCCAGGGCGCGACCGGGATCACCCGCACCCTGATCACGGAGGTCGACGACCTCAACGGCATCGCCGCGGTCGACGCCGACGGCTCGGTCACCATCGAGCTGAACGAGGCCACCGACGAGGGCCAGATCCAGTACAGCCCCGGCACCGGCGCCTTCTTCGTCCAGGACAACGCGGGCGGCCTCGCCTCCGGCGGCGCCCTGGAGGGCCAGATCAGCGGCCAGGACGTCACCGGCTCCGCCAGCCAGCTCGGCCAGTGCCCCGGCTGCAAGGTCGCCCCGCTGGCCTCCACGATGAGCATCACGGCCTACGGCTCCCCGACCGGCACCGCCCGGTCCGCCACGGACTACTGGCTCTTCGAGCGCGGCCTCTGGGCCTTCCGGGACGAGAAGCGCCGCTCCGGCCACCGCCGGGACCTGGTCTGGTCGGACGACGGCTGCTCGGCCCCGTGGTACGGCTACATCATCATCGGAGCCCCGCTGGCCTACTACGCCAACCAGTTCTACTGGCCCTGCGCCCGCCACGACTTCGGCTACCGGAACTACCGGAAGCAGAACCGCCGGACCCGGGCCAACAAGGACAGGATCGACTCGCGCTTCAAGTACGACATGAAGAAGCGGATCTGCGAGCCGAAGCTCATCGAGACGGTCTGCAACGGCGCCGCGAACGGCTTCTACTGGGCGGTCTCGAAGCACGGTGACTCCAGCTTCTTCAAGCCCTGGTAGTCACGCAGGACGGCTGAACCGACAGCCGCACAACTGAACAACGGCCCATGAGGGGGCCGGAGGAAGCGACCGAAAGGTCCGCTCCCTCCGGCCCCCTCCGCCGTTTCACGGCAGTTCGAGGGCGACCGCCGCGCAGTGCCCGGCCGGCACCGCCACGTCGCTCAGCGACCAGCCGGGCGGATGCGACGGCACCGGGCCCGAACCCACGTAGTCCGCGGCCGGGTTCTCCGACAGCCCGATGCCCAGGCCCTTCAGGTACGCCTCCTTGCGCGTCCACACCCGGGTGAAGGCCAGGGCCCGCTCCCCGGGATCCAGCAGCGCCAGCTCGGCGGCCTCCCGCGGGTGCAGCACGTCGGCCGTCTCCGCCACCGTGGCCGGCGGCGGCACCGCCTCCACGTCCACCCCCACCGGGGTCGCGGCGAAGGCCAGCAGGCTCAGCCCGGCGCAGTGCGAGAGGGAGAAGTGCAGGGCGTCGCCGGGCAGCACCGGGCGGCCGTGCGGCTCCGCGCAGTGCGGGCACGGCGCACGGGAGACGGACACCCCGCGCGGGGCCAGCCCGAGGTACGCGCCGAGCAGCCGGCGCAGCGCGACGTGCGCGCAGACGTACGCGTCCCGGTCCTCGGCCCGTAGGAACCCGGCCGCGCGGGCCAGTTCCTGGGGGTCGAGGGTGGCGGGCGCCAGCCGCGCCGAGGACTCGCGGTGCACGGCGGTCTCGACCAGCCACACCTGCGGTGCCGCCCCCGCCCCGGGGACCGGGGGCGGGGCGACGTACAGGGCGGCGAGCGGGGTGGGGGGCAGGGGAGCCCGGGGCTCGGGAGGGGCGATCACACGTGACATTGCAACCTCACACGGATGCGGGGGAGGGGCTGACGAGTACGGCTCCGGAGGCGTCGGCGGCAGCGGGCGCGCCCTCGGCAGGCGCCTGCTGGGCGGTTGCCGCGCCGGCGTGCGCCTCCCCGGCCGGTGCCTTCTCCGCCGGTGCCTGCTCGGCCGGTGCCTGCTCGGCCGGTGCCTGCTCGGCCGGTGCCTGCTCGGCCGGTGCCTGCTCGGCCGGGACCGGGTGGCGCAGCGCCAGCAGCGCGGCCACCGGCGAGACGAAGGCCACCGTCCCGCAGATCAGCCAGGTCGTCTGCACGCCCAGCACCAGCGCCAGACTGCTGAACACCGCGATCGACAGCGGGGCCGTGCCGATGCCGGCCAGCGACAGCGTGGACATCGCCGCGCCCATCCGGTCCTCGGGCGCCGCCTGCTGGTACACCGTCACCAGCGCCGGCCCGTTCAGCCCGGACAGCAGCCCCACCAGGGCGGCCACCACGGTCAGCGAGACCACCGACGGCATCAGCGCCATCACGAGGATGCCGACCGCCAGGCCGGCCCCGGACACCACCAGCCGTACGAACAGCGAGATCCGGTGCGCCAGCACCGCACCCAGCGCACTCGACCCCAGCGCGCCCACGCTGAACGCGGCCAGCACCACGCCCACCGCGCCGACACCCCAGCCCCGCTCGTCCACCAGCAGCGGCAGCGCCACCTCGGCCGGCCAGCCGAAGGCCAGGTCCAGGCAGAACGAGGCCACGAACATCCAGCGCAGCCGCGGGTGCCGGGCCAGCAGCCGGAACCCGTCCCCGGACCGCTTCACCATCGACACACCCGGCTCGGGGTCGGGCCGCCGGAAGCCGTGCGTCACGTACAGCAGGCAGCCGAGCCACACCAGGCCGGTGACCGCGGCCACCGCCAGCGCCACCCACAGCTCCCCGACCGTGATCAGCCAGGCGCCCGCGGGCGCCCCGAGGATCGGCGCGATGCGCAGCACCATCGCGTACAGGGAGTTGGCGCGGGCCAGGTGCTCCGGAGCCGCGAGCTGCGGCATCAGCACCCCCGAGGCCGGCCCGGCCAGCCCCAGCAGCGCACCCTCCACCAGGGCGACCAGGGCCAGCGGCCACAGCAGGTCCGTCGACGCGGTGATCACCGCGCCCGCGGCGAGCACCGCGACCCGGGCGGTGGTGGTGCGCAGCAGCACCCAGCGCGGGCCGAGGACGTCGGCCACGGCCCCGCCGAAGACCAGCATCAGCGCCCTGGGCACGGTGGCCGCCAGCATCAGCAGGGTGACGGCGCCGGTGCCGCCGATCTGCACCGCCGTCCAGTTCATGGCGATCAGCAGGGCGAAACTGCCCAGCTGTACGGCGGCCTGACCGCCGACGAGCGAGCCCACCTTCCCCCAGTGGAGGGTGGCCGGGCGTGCGGAGCTGTCCATCGAGTACCTGCCTGGTTCTGTCATCGGGAGAGGGAAAGACCAAAGGTGGAGAGGGGGTCCGGGGGCTCAGGGCGCGGCGGAGCGCACCCGTGCCACCCCGGGGCCGCCGCGGAGGGCGGAGGTCACGGCGAGCGCGGCGGCCCGCCGCCGGGCCGCCGCCGAGGGGCGGCCCGTGGTGCGCAGCTCCAGCAGCCCGCCCAGGTACGGCCGCCCGTGCGCGGCCAGCGCCCGCAGGGCGGCCGCACCGCAGCCGGCGCCCGCGGGGGCCGGCCGGACCTCCACGCCCGGCAGCGGCCCGAAGGTGAACCGCGCCAGCACCTGTCCGTGGCCTCCGGCCGGGGTCCGGCTGCGGTCCGCCCGGCCGGGACGCACGGGGCCGGACCCCCCTGAGCGGCCGGCGCCCCGGCACCGCGGCCGCCCCGACGCGCCCCGGCAGGCCCCGGCCGGCCCGGGCGCGGCGCGCCGGGTCACGGCGCGCTTCCCGTCTGCGCGGGGGCGGCGTGGCCCGCCGCGCCCTCCCCTTCCGGAACGGCCACCCGGGGCGGTACCGGAGGGGCGCCCGGCCACCACAGGTCCGCCGGGTCCAGCGCGTCCGTGCGGTACTTGCCGAGCGCGCCCGTCAGCAGACGGAGTTCCAGCGCCAGCGCCCCGGCCAGCCGGACCAGGCCCGCCTCGGGGTCCTCGTCCACGGCGATCAGTGCCGCCCGGCCCAGGCCCACCGCCCGGGCGCCCAGGGCCAGCGCACGTACCGCGCGCCCGCCCTCCCACATCCGGCCCGAGGCCAGCAGACAGCCCGCCGGCCGGCCGATCCGGTGCAGGCACTCCGCGAGGCTCAGCCCGACCTGGTCCAGGAAGACCCGGGGTGCCCAGCCGGTGCCGCCCTCCGCGCCGTCCACCGTCACCGCGTCCGCGCCGGCCGCCCAGGCCGTGGCCGCGGCGTCCGCCACGTCCCGGCCCGGGTGGAACTTCACCCAGGTCCTGGCCTTGGGGAAGTTGTTCCGCATGAACCGCAGCTGCTGGCGCACGATCTCCTGCGTGAAGGTCCCGGCCGTGGCGCAGCGCAGCCGGTGCTCCGAGCCCTCCCCGAAGACCTCCCGTACGTCGAACCGCCCGGCCAGCCGCTCCGCCTCCGCCGCGCCGACCACGGTCATCCCGCCGAGCCCGGGCTTCGCGCCCTGCCCGGTCTTCAGCTCGAACGCGAGCCGCCCCGACTCCAGCAGCGGCCGGGTCCCCGGGTCGCTGTAGACGAGGTTCCACACCTCCGAGTCGGCGTCCTCCGTGGACTGCTGCACCACGACGCCGCCCACACCGTCGGGCAGTTCCTCCGCGTACGCGGCGATCCGCGCCAGCAGCGCCGAGCGGACGGCCCCGTCCCCGCGACGGTAGCCGTGCACCGGCACCATGTTCTCGCCGATCACCATCGGGATGCCGAGCCGCGCCGCCTGGCGCGAGGCGGCCACCCCGAGGTCCCCGCTGCCGGCCCGGGTGGACCCGAACGCCGAGAGGTACAGCGGCAGTTCGGAAGCGAACCCGCCGATGCCGGTGCGCAGGTCCACGTCCTCGTACCCCGGCTCGCGGCCCAGCTCGATCAGCTTCTCCAGGCGCAGCGGCATGAACACCGGCGGCGCCAGCCGCGCCCGGTCCAGCTCGTCGTACGCGTACGTCTCGCGCGCCCCGAACAGCTCCTCGCCGTACGCACCGGCCGCCGGGAACACCTCCGCCGTGCCGTGCCGGGCCCGCGCGCGCACCTCGTGCTCGGGGAACCCGGCCGCCCGCAGCCCGCTCACGGCGCCACCACCCCCGGGAGCTTCGGGTACGCGCTGACCTGCCAGAGGGCGTCGAGCCCCGTCAGGTAGCGGACCAGCCGCTGCACGCCCATGCCGAACCCGGCGCTCGCGGGGATGCCCTCGCGGGCCAGGTCCAGGTACCAGGCGTACTTCGCCGGGTTCTCCCCGCTCTCCCGCATCCGGGTGACGATCGTCGCGTAGTCCGCCTCGCGCTCGCTGCCACTGACCAGCTCGCCGTAGCCGCCGTGCGCGATCAGGTCGAAGTTCCGCAGCACGCCCGGGCGTTCGGGGTCCTCGCGGTCGTAGAAGCCGCGCGAGCCCTTGGGGTAGTCCTCGATGAAGAACGGCCGGTCCGCCTCCAGGGACAGCAGCCGCTCGCCCGCCCAGTCGATCTCCGCGTCCGGGCTCTGGGCGTGCCCCCGGCCGGCCAGCCGCGCCACCGCCTCCCCGTGCGTGCAGGTGTCGAACTTCCCGGCCAGCAGCTCGGCGAAGTCCATTTCGTCGCGGCCGAGTTCGCGCAGCACCTCCGGCACGGCCGCCCAGACGTGCCGCACCACGTGCGTCAGCAGTCCGGCGGCGACCTCCTGCGCGTCGCGGCGGCTGCCGCCCGCCAGCTCCACGTCGATCTGGTGGAACTCCACCAGGTGCCGGCCGGTGCCCGCGGTCTCCGGCGGCTCCACCCGCACGTTCGGCGCGATGTAGAACAGCTTCGGGAAGCCGCGCAGCGAGGCCTGCTTGTACAGGATCGCGCTGGTCATCAGCTTGTACGGGTGCCCGTAGTAGTCCACGTCCAGCGCCTTGGCGCCGCGCCCGCCCGGGTCCGTGACCGGGCCCACCAGCGGCGGCAGCAGCTCCGTGAACCCCTCGCCGCGCAGGAACGCGCGGGCCGCGAACAGCGCCTCCTGCTGGACGAGCATCGCCGCCCGCAACCGGGGCGAGCGCAGGTGGGCGCCCAGCGGCAGCGGTCCCGCACCCGGGTCCTCGGCCCGGCCCTCGGCCCCGCTCCCGGCCTGGCCGCCGGTCTGGTCCTCGTACGACTCCTGCATGGTCAACTCCCTGAATCCGTCGGTGAAGTGGTCTCTCGGTCGAAGCGGGTGGCGACGCCGTGCACCGCCGTGAGCAGCCGGTCCGCGGTCATCGCGGTGCGTCCGCCGGTCACCGCCGACGGCGCGACCGGCATCGCCCCGGCCGCCGACCAGCGCAGCCGCCCGTCCCCGTCCACGAAGCTGCGGGACCGGCCCGCGTTGTCCGGGTGCAGGCAGTACGGGACGTCCAGGTGGCCCCGGGCGAACGCGGTGCGCAGGGCCCGGCCCGGTTCGGGGGAGAGGGAGAGCACCGCCTCCACGAGGGCCCGCGCCTCCGCGTACACCTCGCTGTCGGTGAACTCGTCGCCCTCCGGGGGCCGTTCGGTGCGGGCCGCGGTGGCGGCCGCCGTCTCCAGGGCGCGCACGTTCTCCGCGACGGTCGGGATCCGGTGCGCCTCCGCGGCCGTCTTGACGATCAGCCGGGCCGCGCCGGCCCGGACCGCCAGCCGCGCCGAGGCCTCCAGCAGCCGGACCGCCCCGCGCGGGGTGCGCGGGTAGACGCCCATGTACGTGTAGAGCACGACGTGCCGGTCCACCCCGGGCGGCAGGAACTCGCCCGCGAGCCGGCGCAGCGCGCGTACCGCCTCCGCGTCCTGGCCCGCGTCGGTCTGCTGCGCGTAGCTCAGCGAGACGCTGCGGATGCCGTGCCGGGCGAAGAACAGCCCCTCCAGCAGGCTGAGGGCGACCAGCAGGCCGGGCGGGCAGAGCTGTCCCAGCATGCAGCCGCCGAAGGTCTCCAGGTGCGGCACCCGCGGCGCGGGCACCAGGGCGGCCAGCAGCTCGCAGCCGCGTGCCCAGTTGTCCACCGACTCGGCGAGCGGGGTGCGGCCGTAGGGCAGGCAGTACGAGACCGGGCCGCCCTCCGTGGCGTCCAGGCCGGCCGCGGCCAGCGCCCGGATGATCGCCTCGGGGCGGGACGAGCCGTGCCGGACCTGAACCGGGAACGACGCGTCCAGCACCCCGTCGAGCAGGGCCCGGGTCTCGTGCCCGGGGTGGGTGGCGATGGGGTAGCCGTTGAGCGGCACGCCCTCCGCGAGGCAGGCCCGGGCCGCCGCCTGGTCGCCCACCCGGGTGTAGCTGTCGATGGTCAGGGTGCCGACGGAGGCGGCGGCGGCCCCCCGGGTGGCGGCCAGCCCGGCCCGCATCAGGGCGGGGTCGGAGAAGCCCATCCGGGGCTGCACCACCAGCCGCCCCCCGGCGGCCGCCGCGGCCACGAACCCGCCGAACGACGGCGCCTCCAGGGGCCCGGCCCCGGCGGCCGGGGCCGGCGCGGTGAGGGTCCCGGCGGTCATGCCGGGACCCGGGCCGGGGAGAGTGCCCCGGCCAGCGTGCCGACGTAGCCGCGCAGCGCCGTCACGTCCCCGTCGTCGAAGACCCGGTCCACGCCGGCGGCGGTGAGCCGCGCGGCGGCGGCCGGGTCCCTGACCCCGGCGACCCCGAGCTTCCCGCCGATCACCACGGGCAGGGCCGCCAGTCCCGGCTCGCGGCGCACCCGGGCCACGGCGGTCAGCCCGTCCCGGTAGCCGTGGCCGTTGACGCTGCTGATGACCAGCAGGTCCGGGGCGTGCTCGTGGCAGCCCGCGGCCAGCAGATCGCCCGGGACACAGGGGCCGAGGTTGACGACCCGGTGTCCCAGCTCCTCCAGGAAGAGCTGCAGGTAGACCAGGTTCCAGGTGTGGGAATCCGATGCCGTGCCGCTCAGCAGAATCTTCAAAATCCCTCGTCGCATGATGGAATTATCGGCGGCGGGCCGGAATGGGAGGGGAAGTTGGAGCGGCAGATAGCGGGAAGTCCCGCCCTGCCGGCGGGAAATGGAAAAGCCGTGTCCGCGGCGCTGTGGAAGCGCCGCGGACACGGCCCGCAAAACGATTTGCCGGGGTCGGGGATCAGGCGTACTGGGCGACGAGGCTCTTCGGCCGGATGTCCGTCCAGTGCTCCTCGACGTACGACACCGCCTCGGCCCGGCTGCCCTCACCTCGGGCGATCTCCCAGCCGGCCGGGATCTCGGCGAAGCCGGGCCACAGCGAGTGCTGGCCCTCCTCGTTCACCAGGACGTAGAAGGTGCCCTCGTTGTCGTCGAAAGGATTGGTCATCACTGGCTCCTCGTCGGGTAATTCTCGCGGGTGCGGGAAAGGGTCTGCAATTTCTCGGAAAGTGCGCGGCCGATTCGGGCGAGCGGTTCCGGCTCGCCCATTCTCGTGTGAATGGACTCGATGACGTGGTTCTCCACGGCACCGTCGACGTACGGAATCCAGTTGGTCACCAGGGCGTCCGTCGGCATGCCCGGTTCCGTCGCCGAGAAGAACAGCAGGTCGGTGGCGACCCGGCGCGGCGCGTACAGGTTCATGATCTCGGCGTGGTCGACCGAGGCCCCGATCACCGAGGTGATCTCCTCGTCGGAGAACCCGCCGAGCACCGGGTCCTGCGCCCGGACGAGCTCGATCAGGGCGCCCACGTCGAACGGCGCGTCCTCGGGCTCGTCCGTGTCGCCCACCAGCATGTCCCGCTTCTGCGCCGGGGTCATGGCCCGGCGGACCGGCTCGGTCGGCAGCAGGTGCACGTCCATCATCGCGATCAGCTCGGTGCGCTCGCCCAGCTCCGCGAGCCGGGCGGCCAGGGCGTGCGCCACGGTGCCGCCGAAGGACCAGCCGAGGAAGCGGTACGGGCCCCAGGGCTGCACCTGCCGGATCCGCTCCAGGTAGTCCTCCACCATCTCCTCGACGTTCGCCGGCGAGTGGCCGGGCTCGCTGAGGGCCCGCGCCTGGATCGCGTACAGCGGCTGGTCGGGCCCCAGGTGCTGGGCCAGGCCGGCGTACGGCCAGCCCACGCCCGTGCCCGGGTGGATGCAGAACAGCGGCAGCTGCGTGCCCCGCGTGCTGAGCGGCAGCAGCACGCCCATCGGGTCGAACTCGCCGCCCTCCTGCCCGTCCCCGCCCAGCAGGCCCGCCACCGTCGGCGTGCGGAACAGGTCCCGCACCCCGCGTTCGACGCCCAGCACCGTCCGCATCCGGCTCACCAGCCGCACGCCGAGCAGCGAATGCCCGCCCAGGGCGAAGAAGTTGTCGTCGATGCCCACTTCGGGCAGCCCCAGGATCTCCGCGAACAGCCCGCACAGCACCTCCTCGCGGGGGTTGCGCGGCCGCCGCCCGGAGGACGCCGCCCGCAGCTCGGGCGCCGGCAGCGCGGCCCGGTCGGGCTTGCCGTTCACCGTCAGCGGGATCGCGTCCAGGACCGTCAGCGCGGCCGGCACCATGTGCTCCGGCAGCTCCTCCGCCGCCCAGGCCAGCAGGGCGTCCCGGTCCACCCCGCCACCGCCGGCGCGCGGGACCACGTACGCGACGAGGCGCTTGTCGCCCGGCCGGTCCTCGAAGACCACCACCGCCGCCTGGCCCACGGACGGGTGCCGGGCCAGCGTCGCCTCGATCTCGCCCGGCTCGATCCGGAAGCCGCGCAGCTTGACCTGGCCGTCCGCCCGCCCGATGAAACGCAGTTCGCCGTCGGGCGTCCAGTGCACCAGGTCGCCGGTCCGGTACATCCGCCCGCCGTCCGCGCCGAACGGGTCGGCCACGAACCGCTCCGCCGTCAGCCCCGGCCGGCCGACGTAGCCGCGCGCCACGTGCGAGCCGGCGATGTACATCTCGCCCGGCACGCCCACCGGCACCGGCCGCAGCCGCTCGTCCAGCACGTGGATCCGGGTGTTGTCCATCGCCAGGCCCAGGAACACCCCGGGCAGCTCCCGCTCGGCGGTCTCGAAGCGCTGGTGGTGGGAGGCGAAGGTGGTCTCCGTCGGCCCGTACGAGTGCACGAGCACCGTGTCCGGGCAGTGGTCCAGCACCCGCTGCAGGGCCGCCGGCGAGGCCACGTCACCGCCCGTCCACACCTCCCGCAGCAGCTTCAGCGTCTCCAGGCCCTCGTCCGCCATGATGTGGAACAGGCCCATCGTGAAGTACGCCGCCGTCACGCCGCGTTCGCGGACCACCGCGTCCAGCTCGGCCACGTCCGTGCCGTCGCCCGGCGCCACGACCAGCTCGCCGCCGCCCAGCAGCGGCACCCACAGCTCGTACGTCGAGGCGTCGAACCCGATCGCCGAATGGACCAGCATCCGGCGGTGGTTGGCCATGTTCCAGCACCGGTCGGCGGCCAGCTCCACCACGTTGCGGTGGGTCACGCCCACGCCCTTCGGCCGCCCGGTGGAGCCCGAGGTGAACATCACGTACATCAGCGCGTCCTCGCCCACCTCGATCCCCGGGTCGTGCCCCGGGGTGCCCCCGGGGGCCGGGGAGTCGGCCGTCAGCACCCGGACGCCGTGCGCCCGCTCCTGCCGGACCGGCGCCGACTCCAGGTGCGCCTCCTGCGTCAGCAGCACCGACGCCGCCACGTCCTCCATCACCATCCGCACCCGGGCGTCCGGCAGCCGCGGGTCCAGCGGGACGTACGCCGCACCGCACTTGAGCACCGCCAGCGCGGCGGCCGGCAGGTCCGGGGTACGGTCCATCAGCACCCCGACCGCGTCGTCCCGGCCCACCCCCGCCGCCAGCAGCCGGTGCGCCAGCACGTTGGCCCGGGCGTCCAGCTCCGCGTACGTGAAGGTCTCGTCCCCGTAGGACACGGCCGGCGCGTCCGGGGTACGGCGGGCCCGCGCCGCGAACACCTCGTGCACCAGCCCGCAGGGGGCCGCCGGGGTGGCCGTGTCGTTGTACGCCGTCAGCAGCCGGTGCTCCTCCGCCGCGTCCAGCAGCCGGATGTCACCGATCGCGACCCCGGGGTCGGCCGCGACGGCCCGCAGGACCCGGGACAGGTGCTCCGCCAGCAGCGCGGCCACCGGGGCGTCGTACAGGTCGGTCGCGTACTCCAGCACCCCGGACAGGCCCGCCGGCGCGCCCGCCGCGTCCTGCGCCTCCCACAGCTGCACCGTCAGGTCGAACTTCGTGAACCCGCTGTCGAACGCCACCGGCGTGCCCGCCAGCGGCGAGCCCCCGTCGCCCTCCCCCTCGGCCGGGTGCACCTGGAGCACCACCTGCACCAGCGGGTGGTGGGCGGTGGACCGCTGCGGGTTCAGGTGCTCCACCAGCTGGTCGAAGGGCAGCTCCTGGTGGGCGTACGCCGCCAGGTCCGTGTCCCGGACCCGGCCCAGCAGCTCCCCGAACGTCGGGTCGCCCGAGGTGTCGCACCGCAGCACCAGCGTGTTCACGAAGAACCCCACCAGCCGGTCCAGCGCCTCGTCGTCCCGGCCCGCCACCACCGTGCCCAGCGGCAGGTCCGTACCCGCCCCGTGCCGGGTCAGCACGGCCGCCAGCGCCGCCTGCACCACCATGAACAGGGTGACCCCGCGCTCCTGCGCCAGCCGCGCCAGCGCCCGGTGGGTCTCCGCGTCCAGCGCGAACGCCGTCCCCGCGCCCCGGTGCGAGGCCTCCGCCGGACGCGTCCGCGCCCCGGTCACCTCCAGCACCGGCGGCGCCCCGGCCAGCCGCTCCTTCCAGAACTCCAGGTGCCGGGCCAGTTCACCGCCCGGCTCGTCGGCCGCGCCCAGCAGCTCCCGCTGCCAGAGCGCGTAGTCGGCGTACTGCACCGGCAGCGGCTCCCACTCCGGCGCGCCACCGCCCGCCCGCGCCCGGCAGGCCTCGGCGAGGTCGGCCAGCAGCGGCGCCGTGGACCAGCCGTCCGCCGCGATGTGGTGCACCAGCAGCACCAGGATCTGGCCCTCCGCCGGCCCCGCCTCCAGCAGCCAGGCGCGGAACGGGATCTCCCGGGCCAGGTCGAAGACGTGCCCGGTGGCCGCGTCGATCGCCGCCGCCAGGTTCTCCGGGGTGGTCCGCACCACGCCCAGCGCCGGCCGCGCGGACGCCAGCACGCTCTGGTACGGCCGTCCGTCGACCACCGGGTACACGGTCCGCAGCACCTCGTGCCGCGCGGCCACGTCGGCCAGCGCGTCGGCCAGCACCGCCGGGTCCAGCGGCCGGTCGAGGCGGAGCGCGAAGGGGATGTTGTACGAGCGGCTCGGCCCCTCCAGCTGGTCGATGAACCACAGCCGGCGCTGCGCGTACGACAGCGGCACCGGCTCGGGCCGCCCGGCCGGCACCAGCGCGGGCCGGGCCGCGGGCGCCGCACGGCCGGTCAGGTGCCGGGCCAGGGCGGCCGGCGTGGGCGCGATGAACAGGTCCCGGATGCGGGCCTCCAGGCCGAGGACCGCGCGGATGCGGTTGACCAGCCGGATGCCCATCATCGAGTGGCCGCCGACCGCGAAGAAGTCGTCCCCGGGGCCCACCCGGTCCCGGCCGATCACCTCGGCGAACAGCCCGCACAGGATCTCCGTGACGGCCGCCGGGCCGGACGCACCGCGCACCGGGCCGGGACGGGCGGTCCCGTCGCCGGCCCCGCCGTCGTGTCCGGCGCCGGAAAGGACCGCCGCACCGGACGCCGCAGCCCCGGCCGCCCGCTCGCGCCGGGCCGCCAGCCCCTCCGCGTCCGCCCCCAGCAGCTCCGCCGGGTCCGGGCGCTCCCCGGGCCGCCGGGCACAGGCCGCGAGCGTCCGTACGTACAGGTCGAGCAGCAGCCGGCCGGTCTCCTCGTCGAACAGGTCCTCGGCGTACTCGCACCACACCTCGACCCCCGCCGGGACGCCCGCGGCGTCGCGCCGCTCCACGCACGACAGGCTCAGGTCGAACTTGACCGCCGCCAGGCCGGTCTCGGCGAACCGGCCGCGCAGATCGCCCAGGGGGACACCGGCCCCGCCCTCGGAGCCGTCCCCGGTGCCGTCCTCCTGCTGGACCGTCAGCATCACCTGGAAGAACGGGTTCAGCGCCAGCGAGCGCCGCGGGCTCAGCCGCTCCACCAGCAGGTCGAAGGGCAGCTCCTGGTGGGCGTACGCGGCCAGGTCGGCGTCCCTGACCCGCTCCACCAGCTCCCCGAACGAGGCCCCGCCGGGCCCGCCGTCCCCACCCGACACGTCCGTGCGCAGCACCAGCGTGTTCACGAAGAAGCCGACCAGCTCGTCGAGCGCCTCGTCGCCGCGGCCCGCCACCGGCGTGCCGATCCCGAGGTCGTCGCCCGCCCCCGCCGCCGCCAGGGCCAGGCCCAGGGCCGTCTGGAACACCATCAGGGAACTCGCGCCGTGCTCGGCGCCGACCTCCGCCAGCCGCCGGTGCGTCTCCGCGTCCACCCGCCCGACCAGCGTCTTCCCCGCCCCGCTCGGCTCGGCCGGCCGGGGCCGGTCGAAGGGCAGCGCCGCCTCCTGGGCCATGCCGTCCAGGGCCGCCCGCCAGTGCGCCAGCTGCCGGCCCGCCATGCCGTCCGGGTCGTCGGGGTCGCCCAGCAGCTCGTGCTGCCAGAGCGTGTAGTCGGCGTACTGCACCGGCAGCGGCTCCCAGCCCGGCTCCCCGCCCGCCAGCCGCGCCCGGTAGGCCTGGTCGAGGTCGCGCAGCAGGGGCCTCGCGGACCAGCCGTCGGTGGCGATGTGGTGCAGCAGCAGCACCAGCGTGGCCGTACCGTCGTCGCTCACGAACAGACTGGCCCGCAGCGGCAGTTCGCGCGCCACGTCGAAGGCGTACGCGCAGGCCGCGGCGGCCCGCGCGGCCACGTCGCCGGCCCCGCACGTGTGCACCTCCAGCGGCACCGCCACCGCCTCCAGCACGTGCTGGTACGGCTCGCCGCCCGCCGGCGCCGGGTAGACGGTCCGCAGCACCTCGTGCCGCTCCGCCACGTCGGCCAGCGCCGCGGCCAGCGCGGCCCGGTCCGGCACCCCGTCCAGCCGCAGCACGAACGGCGCGTTGTAGCTCGCCGAGGGCCCCTCCAGGGCGGCCAGGAACCACAGCCTGCGCTGTGCGTACGACAGCGGGACCCTGTCCTCCTCGGCCGGCGGCTCGAAGGCGGGCGCGGCCTCCCGCACCGGCACCGCGTCCCGCTCCTGCGGCACCGTGTCCCGCAGCAGCCGGCGGTCGATCTTCCCGGACGCGGTCCGCGGCAGCGCCGCCACCAGCCCGAAGGCGCCCGGCACGGCGGCCGGCGGCAGCTCCGCCCGCACGTGCGCCCGCAGCTCCGCCGGCGTCACCCCGTCCGCCACCACGAAGGCCACCAGCCGGACGACGCCCTCCGCGGGCCGCTGCGCCACGACGGCCGCCTCGCGGACCGCGGGATGCGCCGAGAGCACCGACTCCACGGACGCGGGGTCCACCCGGTGGCCGTTGATCTTCACCTCGTCGTCGGACCGGCCCCGGAAGCCCAGCAGGCCGTCCTCCCGTACGGTCACCAGGTCGCCGGTCCGGTAGGCGCGCTCCCCGTCCAGAGAGGTGAACCGGCGCTCCGTCAGCTCCGGGCGGCCGAGGTAACCGCGGGCCAACCCGCCCCCGAGCAGCCACAGTTCACCGTCCACCACGGCCGCGCGCACCCCGGGCAGGGGCCGGCCGATGGGCACCGGGCCCCCGGTGTACCCCGACAGGTCGGCGACGGTGGCGACCACGGTGGCCTCCGTGGGCCCGTACGTGTTGAGCAGCCGCACGGCACCGGCCGCCCGCGACCACTGCGCCACCCGCTCCGGCAGCGCCGCCTCCCCGCCGATCACGACGGTCCGCAGCGCGGCGGGCAGTCCGGCCACTCCGGCGGAGACGGCATGGGCCAGCTCGTGCCAGTACGCGGTCGGCAGGTCGAGCACGGTGATCCCGTGCCGGGCGCAGCCGTCCAGCAGCCCCGGCACGTCGAGCATCTCGTCGTCGCGCAGCACCAGCGTGGCGCCGGCGCCCAGGGTCAGGAAGACCTCCTCGACGCTGGCGTCGAAGTGCAGCGGCGCGAACTGCAGCACCACGTCGTCGCGGCCGATCCCGTACACGGCGGTGGCGCCGGCGATGAAGTGGGCGAGGGCGTCGTGGCCCACGACCACGCCGTTGGGGGTGCCGGTGGAGCCGGAGGTGTAGATGACGTAGGCGTCGCCGGGGACGACGTCCTCCCGGGCCGGCAGCACCAGGTCCCGCTCGCCCGACGGCACGGGCACCTCGCCGGCCGCGTCGCGCAGGATCGCGGCGTTCCGGGCGGCCGGGGCGTCCGGGTCGAGCGGCAGGTACGCGGCACCGGTCCGCAGCACGGCCAGCAGGCTGACCACCGCGTCCACCCCCCGGCGCCGGTGCAGGGCCACCAGCCGCCCGGGCCCCGCACCGGCCGCGGCCAGCTCGTCGGCACGGAAGGCGACGGCCAGCGCCAGCTCGCCGTAGCTCATCCGGGTCTCGCCGTGCACCAGGGCGGTCCGCTCCGGGTCCTCGGCGACCCGGGCGGTGATCCGCTCCAGCGCCGGGGGCGCCGGGCGCACGGCGGGCCCGCCGTCCAGTACGTCGGTCGAGGGCATCGCAGATCCTCCAGACGGGGTGGGGCGAAGAGACCACGCGGCCCTCGCTGCGCCCACGGTAGGAACGCGGAACCGCCCGAACCGGCAGTGCGGCAGGCGGTTTTGCGGCGACCGGCGGCACCTCGCCCGGCCACCGGAAAAGGGGGAGGGCCCCGACCACTGACGTGGTCGGGGCCCTCCCGGGGGTACCGGACGGTGTCACACCGGGGGTGCTAGCCGCCCCAGCCGAGGTTGCCGTACCCGCTGACGGTGTTGACGTTGCCCTGCCCGCGCAGCTTGTACTCCTGGGCCATGCCCATCGCGTGCAGGGAGGCGAACGGACCGAAGTCCACGGTCCCCACGGTCGGAATCTTGATCTCCTCGTCGTAGTCGAAGTTCCAGTCCTTGAAGACCTGTACCTGGTACGAGACCTTGCCCTTCTCGACCGAGCCGGTCACGCGGTACTGCAGACCGCGCACGGCCAGGTACCAGTCGGGATCGGCCGGAGTCGCCGCGGCGTTCCGCCAGCCGGAGTCGAAGTCGTGGCGCTCCGTCATCGCGATGTCGGTCTCCCAGGACTTGAACTCCTGGTACAGGTAACTGTCCAGGCTCTCGGCGACGCCCGCCGAGTCCATCAGGGAGTCCACCTCGTCCGGGCCGAGCCAGAAGTCCTCACCCGTGTTCTCCAGGTAGTGCTCCAGCGTCCTGGCGAACACCGGCAGCTGCGTGCCCTTGGCCAGGACGATGAACTGCTTCAGCTGCATCACCGCATCGTTGTCCGCCTTCGATGGCTGGCGCCAGCGCCTGCCGGCGCCCCACGCGCCGTTCCCGCTGCGCCACGGCACGCTGTTGCTGCCGTGCGGCCGGCGCCGGACGGTGCTGTACATCGCCACCCCGTCCTCGTCGTAGCAGGTGTCGACGGTGCAGCCCGGACCGTGGTCGGGACTCCAGGCGGAGTTGTCGTTGTTGACGCTGCAGCCGTCGCAGAACAGACCGCTGTCGTCCTTCGCGTTCACCGGGTTGCTGCCGCTGTACGCGTAGCCGTTCCACTGCTGCGGGTCGTCCGGGTCGATGACCGGGTCCGGGTTGAGGAACCGGCCCGCCACCGGGTCGTACTGGCGCGCGCCGAGGAACGTCAGACCGGTGTTGTCGTCCTTGGTGCCGCCGACGAACCCCTTCTGCCCACCCCAGACGCCCGCCGCCGGCTGGGTGCCGCGCGGGTTGCCGAAGGGGTCCATCGCCCGGCGGGTGACCGCGAGGGTGTTCGCGTCGATGGTCAGGACGCCCGAGCCGTGGTGGTCGGCCTGCTGGATGGTCAGGCCGCCCGCGCCCACGCGGACCATGGTCAGCCCGCCCGGGATCGAGTAGGAGCGGGTACCGGTCAGGGTCTTGGCGACCGTGTCGTACGTCAGCTCGTCCTCGCCGAGGGTGACCGTGGTCTTCCCCGGGCTGCGGCGGACGATCGGGTCTCCGTTCGCGTCGTACACGAAGGAGGTCGTTCGGTCGGTCGCCGTCCACTTCTGGCCGGCCGGGACCGGGGTGCCGCAGTCCGCGAGGAGCACGTCCACGCTGTTGGTGGCGACGTCACCGGGAACGCCGATGCAGCGCCCCGACGCCGGGTTGTGGAGCGTGCCGTCGGCGCGACGGTTCCAGGTCTGCGCGGCGGAGCCGTCACAGGGCTGGTTCTGGATCGCGGAGCCGGCCGTGGTGCCCATCGCGGTCACGCACTTGTTGAACACCTTGAGCACGTCGCCGGTGAGCGAGTACCGCTGCCCGCCGCCCGAGTTGCAGGTGTAGATCTGGATCGGCTGCCCGTTCGCGGAGCTCGCGCCCTGGACGTCGAGGCACTTGCCGCCGACTCCGGTGATGGCGATCGCCTGCGTGAGCGTGTCCATCCGGTTGTCCGGGGTCCACGTGATGCCGGTGGTGCCGGTCTTCGACGTGTACTGGTCCACCGGGTTGCCCGAGCCGTCGTAGCGGTTGCTGCCCGACTTGTTGACCGTACTGCCGGTCTTGGTCGTGCTGGAGGTCAGCGCGTGCGGACCGCCGCCGCCCGCACCGTTGTTGACGGTGCCGGAGGCCGGGTAGGACTGCGTCGTAATGACGTCCTTGGTGGTGTCCCCGGTCAGGTCCTTGCTGGTGAACGCCGTGCGGTTGCCCGTCACGTCGTACGAGAACTCGTGCCAGTACGGGTTGCCGCCGCCGACCGTGGCCGCCGACGGGGTGGTGTTGGCACAGGCGCCCTGGTCGGAGGTCTGGCCCGCGCCGGGAGCGGTCAGGCCGCCCTTGTCGGTCCAGGCCGCCGTCATCCGGCCGAGGTGGTCCAGGGTGAAGCACTCCCGGTCGCGCAGGGCCGGGTTGTTGTCGGGCGTGTTGGTGACGGAGCTGATCCGCCCGGACTTGTCGTACGTGTACGAGGTCTGCTGGACCGCGCCGGTGACCGAGGTCTGCTTGTCCAGCAGCTGGCTCTTCAGGCGCCCCGTGGCCTGGTCGTGGTCCAGGGTGGTGACGACCTGCTTCTCGAACGGGTTGACCGTCGAGCGGACCACCCGGCCGAAGGCGTCGTACTCCGTCTGCACGTCGTACGTGGTGGCGCCGGCGTACTTGTAGAGCTGGCCGTGGTCGTTGTACCAGTAGTTCATGTCGTCGACCGGCAGCCCGCCGACGGCCGGCAGCAGCGCTGTCTTGCGCTCACCGGTCAGCTTGTCGAAGGTGCTGGTCGCCGTGTACGTGAAGGTGCCGGTCTGGCCCACCTCGCTGCCCGGGATGCTGATGCGCATGCCGGTCGCGCGGTAGCCGTTGTCGTAGCCGGTGACCGCGTTGGTGTAGGCCTGGCCCCCGGTGCCCCCGACGTAGCGGGTGGACGAGGCCGGCTTGCCCTTGCCGTTGGCGACCGAGTCGTACGTCCAGCCGACGAGCTGCTTGGCGCCGCTCACCGTGCCGTCGTACAGCCCGGTCTGCCGGTCGACCAGGTCGTACGTGCGCACGAGGGTGCGGCCGCGGCCGTCCTTGGAAGTGGCCAGGCGCCCGGCGGCGTCGTACGTCTGGGTGGTGCTGCCCGTGTCCGGCTCGGTCGCGGAGACCTGCCGGCCCTGGAGGTCGTACCCGTAGGACCACGAGTTGCCCGCCGCGTCCTTGCGCGTGGCGGCCTTGCCGTCCGGCGTGTACGTGTACGTGGACACGGTCGCGTCGGCGGCGTCGCCCGTCACGGTCGGGGTGCGGTACTGCCAGCGGGCCGTGGTGCGGCCGCGGGCGTCGAGCAGCACGCTGCTGGGCCAGGAGCCGGCCGGCGGCACGGTGTCCGTGCGGTCGGCGCCGGGGTAGGCGGTGGTGGTGCGGCTCTGCTCGGTGCCCATCGACCAGGCGGACACCACGGTCGCGCGTCCCAGACCGTCGTAGGTGGTGCGGGACTGCGCGGGGATCGAGGACTCCGACGCGCTCACCAGCGTGCCGGTCGGCCCCGAGTCGTTGTTGTACCAGGGCGAGTTCGTCACCCGGACCCGGCCCTGCGAGTCGTAGAGGCTGTCGCTGATCAGACGGCCCGAGTAGGCGGGGTTCGCCGGGGAGGCCTGGGTCTGCCGGTCCCGGCCGAAGCCGTCGAGGATCTGGACGCTCCGCATGTAGACGGGGGTGGTGCCGTCCTTCTTCAGCGTGGCGGTGGTCACGGTCGACGGGACCCCGGCGGCCTGGGACATCGCGTAGGCGAACGTCATGTCGGCGTTCGTCTCCGTGGCCGGGGCACGCCCGGGGCGCCAGACGGCGGTCACTCGCCCGAGGGCGTCGTACCGCAGGGTCGTGAGCTTGCCGTTGGGGTCCGTTTCGGTGAGCGGCAGACCTCGGCGCGGGTCCATGGTCCGGACGGTGTCCCACGTGACGGTCGACGGCTGGCCGGGGACGGAGGCCGACGAGGTCGAGGAGGCCGGCAGCTCACCGGTGGCGGGGGTGAAGCTGGTCTGGGTGACCGAACCGCCCGTGTGCTGGGCGTCCGTACGGGTCGGGTCCGTGACCGTCAGGACCCGGCCGTACGTGTCGTAGGTGCTGACCTTGGACGTGGTGAACTGGGGCGAGCCGTCGCCCGCGTACTGCTCCAGGACCTCGCTCCCGGTCGGGTTGCCCGCGGTTCCGGCCTGCCCGTAGGGCTTGCCGTCGAACAGGACGCGCTTGCGCTCGACCGTGTTCGCGGCCGTGGCGGCGGCGGTGCACGCGTTCGCCCCGGACACCTTCAGGGTCTCGGAGACGAGGTTCATGCGCTGCGGGTCGGTGGCGGCCGCGTACGTCGTGCGGGTGCACACGTCGGCGGTGCCGTCGGCCTGGTCGAGCTCGGTGTCCGGGCGGTTGCCGTGGGCCGCGTCGCCGACCGTGGTCTTCGTCGCCGTGGACCAGGTGCCGTCGGCCTTCTTGGAGCTGGTCGTGTCCGTCCGGGTGGTGAACGGGACCCGGGCGACCAGGTCGGGCAGACCCGTGCGGGTCTGGGTGGCCGTGGCGACCTCACCGCTGACGCCGGTGACGGCGTGGGTGGCGACCGAGCCGCCGGCCTGGTCGAAGGTCTCGGTCTGGAGCACCTGGCCCGAGAGCCATTCGTGGTCCGTGACCGAGCGGCCGAGCGCGTCGGTGAAGGTGGCGCTGCGCGCCGATCCGCTCTTGCGGACGTCGCCGTTCATGCCCTGCCGGTAGGTGGTCCGCACCTGGCCCTTCGGGCCGTCGGTGCCGCTGCCGGTGGTGGTGGTGACGGTCGCGAAGCCGCGGAACTCGCCCCAGGTACGGGCGTTGGACTCGGTGAACTGGCTGTCGTCACGGTGCCAGCCGGCGGGGCCGTAGGCGTAGGCGGTGATCTTCTGCGGGTTGCCGGTCGCCGTGTCGTTCTCGGTCAGGGACTTGACCGTGTGGTGGAGGAACCAGTCGAGGACCGGGGTCGCGCCGGCGACCGAGCCCGGAGGCAGCCAGCGCACCGGGTAGCAGGCCAGCGTGTTGTCGTCCTCGGCCGTGGGCATCACGTTGTTCACGCGCGAGCACGCGGGCAGGTTGTAGTCGACGTTGAGCACGCCGCCGGTCTCGTTGGCGATCTGCTGGATGCGCGGCCGGTACATGATCGGCGGCGCCGGGACCAGGTCGGTGCCGTCGACGCGGTTGGCCAGCATCGTCGGCGTGAACTTCACCGGCGGCAGTGGCACGTTGGGCGTCTCGGTCAGGCCGGTGCGCTGGATCGAGTCCAGCCACAGGACCTTCTGGCTGGTGGTGTCCAGCGGGTTCGGGAAGGAGTGCTTCAGGGCGTACGAGTCGACGCTCTTCCAGACACCGCCCACCCGCACCTCGGTGAGGACGGACGACAGCCGCTTCGTGGTGAAGTAGGTCGGCGCGTACCGGTTGCAGGTGCCGGTGGACTTGCACTCCTGGTCGATCGGCACGTCGGGCCACTTGGTGCTGTTGGCCGAGGTGCGCGTCGCCGGGTCGCAGGGAGTGGCGTCGGTGCAGCGCTCCACGACGGTGAAGGTCACCCGGGCGGCGGGCTGCAGGGCACCCTTGGCAGCCACCTGCTCGTCGAGCTTCTGGCCGTACTTGACCGAGGCGAGCGTGCTGGCGCGGGTGTACGCGGTCTGCGTGCCGGTGCCGTTGTTCTGGCCGCCGCCGCGGTTGTACCAGTTGGTCTCGGGAGCCCAGGTGTAGGTGGTGAGGTTCCCGTTCGGGTCCACGATGTGGTCGAGGGAGAGCCGCTGCCACATCAGGCACTGGGAGGCGTTGCCCTTGGCGGAGTCGTAGCAGGGGTCGCCGCTCTTGGGCGAGTAGACGGGAACGCTGGAGACGGAGTTCGTCGCCGGGTCCGTCTTGTCGCCGCCCGGCAGGTGGTTGACGCCGAAGTAGTAGACGGTGCCGGTCGGGTCGGTGACCTTCGCGTAGGCGCCGTCGCGCACGCCGTTGGCCGCGCCCGAGCCGAAGTCGATGCGCGTGCCGTCGTCGTTCTTCAGGCGCCACACGCCGGTGGCGGCGTCGTTCGCGCCGCCCGAACCGCTCACCCGGACCAGCGGCCCGGAGCGCGCGCCGAGGGAGAGGGAGGCGTTGTAGCCGCCCCAGCACAGGTCGCCGGAGTCCTTGATGCCGGCCT
Organism: Streptomyces sp. NPDC101118; assembly: GCF_044759445.1. NCBI lineage: Bacteria > Bacillati > Actinomycetota > Actinomycetes > Kitasatosporales > Streptomycetaceae > Streptomyces > Streptomyces sp. NPDC101118. The sequence continues at coordinate 47,508 of NZ_JBIVZG010000027.1, forward strand.
TGTCGCAGACCTTGTACGTGCGCTCGATGAAGCCGGGGTTGAGGTCCCAGCCGTCACCGATCCACGAGGCCTGGGAGTTGGTCGCCGACGTGCGGCCGTCGACCGTGGACGAGTCGTACTTCAGGCTGAGGTCGGGTGCCGCACCGCCGAGGGCGAGGGGGACCTGCAGCGCGTAGTCGTACGTCAGCGAACCGGACGCATTGCCGGAAGCCCAGGCCGAGGACGGGGTCAGCGCGGTGGCGGTGTAGTCGCCGCCGCCGCCCTTCGCCTCGGTCTCCGCGGCGAGCAGCATCGGGGCCGGGGCCGCGGCGGCAGTGGTCGCGGAGAACGCCGACCGGCTGCCCGTCGGGGCCGTGGGGGCGCCGAAGGACGGGACGGTGAGGTCCGTGGTCAGCCGGCCGGTGGACTTGTCGAAGCGCGTGGCCAGGGGAGTCCGTACCCGGCAGGCCGCCACCTGGGGGGTGGTCGCCGCACACGAGGGGAGGGTCACCAGGCGGCCGCGCGAGGCGAACGCGCCGCCGGTTGCCTGCTGGAGGGCGGCCGGGTCGATCCCGACGGTGACCGGGGTGCGGGTGCCGGCGCCCTGGGCGGTGCGCTCGGCGGTCAGGGTGAAGAGCAGCCCGTCGACCCCCGCCCTGCGCGCGGCCACCGTGTCGTTGCGGACGACGGTGACGGCGGGCGGCGCGGTCTTGGCGCCCTTGCCGGCGCGGGAGACCCACACCGGCAGGGCACCGGCCCGCGCCTGGTCCTTGCCGGTCGGCCGCGCCGTCCCGACGAGCCGGGTCACCGGGGCGACGGGGGCTGCCGCAACAGCCCGGGCGGGCACCGGCCGCGGCGGCTTGACCCGCTTGGCCGGGCCCTTGCGCTGGAGCGGCACGGAGGCCGTCCGCGGCAGCGGCGTGGTGGGCGGCCGCCAGACCTTGTCGAAGTCGGGCGCCGCCGCGCCCGCCGGCGGTATCGCCAGAAGTGATGTGGCCAAGGCGAGCACCATGGGGACGGTCACCCGTCTGAAGTGGTGTCGCCGAGAAAGATGCATGCCGGTGTGCGGCATCGTTCATCCCCCCGCAGAACTGGACGCCGTAGATCCGGATGATCACCGGCTCAAGCGGGGGAACTTAGCAGGCAGTTGATGGTCAAGCCATTTTGCAGCCACTTTTGAGATACGTGGCGAAGGTCACCCTCGGGCCAATTGATGACGACCTCAGGCAGGAAGGGCGGAATTGACCGCTCCGCACTTTGATCATGGGGCGACTTCCTGCCACAGTGCCCCGATCCGGAACCGGACGGTCCCGGGATCACATGTGTGGGGGGAGTGGACAGTCGCATGTCCAATGCACGAAGAGCCGGCCTGAGACGGCCGGTTTCGGCCAGTCTGGCGGCGGGAGTTGCGGCAGCGGTGCTGCTCGCGACTCCGTATGCGGCCGAGGCCGCCCCGGTGCCGGTTCCGGACACACCGGCCAAGCCGAGGCCGACGTCGGCCCCGACGAAGCCCGTTGACGGACCGAGACCTCCGGCTCCGTCAGATGCGCCTGCGCGTAACGCCGTCGAGAAGGCCTGGGCGCTCGCCGCGAAGACCGGCAAGGACGTTCCGGTCGCCGAGCTGACGACCGAGCACTCGACCACGGTCGCCACCCCGAAGGGCAGGCTGCGCACCGAGAGCCACGTGCTGCCGCAGCGCACCAAGGGCGGCAACGGCCGCTGGCAGGCCCTCGACGACACCCTGGCCGTGCGTGCCGACGGCACCGTCGCGCCCAGGGCCGCCAGCTCCGGCCTGGTCATCTCGGGCGGCGGCAACGGCCCCCTGGCCACCATGACCACCGGGGACGGCAAGCGGCTCGCCGTCTCCTCGCCGTTCGCGGGCCCCCTCCCCAAGCCGGTGCTGAAGGGCAACGACGCGCTCTTCGAGAACGTCGCCCCCGACACGGACCTCCAGGTGAGCGCCACCAAGTACGGCGGCTACACCACCATCGTGGTCCTGCGCACCCCGGTCGCCGCCGCCAACCCGGCCGTCCGGAACCTGGTGTTCCCCACGGTCACCGACGGCCTGGCCCTCGCGAAGGACAAGGACGGCAGCCTGACCGCCGCCGCCGGCAAGGACACCGTCTTCCGCGCCCCGGCCCCCCTGATGTGGTCCGCCGGCGAGGCCCGCAAGCCCGCCGCCAAGGGCTCGCGCTACGCCGACCTCGACGCCCCCGGCGCGGCCGGCTCCACCGGCGGCCGGGCCGAGCTGAGCAGCCCGGACGGTCCCGGAGCCGGAGCCACCGTGGCCCGCATCCCGGTCACCGGGGCGAAGGTCTCCGGTTCCGGCAAGCGCGCCAAGGGCGCGATCGCCCTCGCGCCGGGCACCGAACTGCTCGACGGCGCCGCCACCACCTACCCGGTCTACGTCGACCCCTCGTGGTCCGTGGACAGCCGGGGCAAGTCGCACCACGCATGGGTCCAGCAGGCCTACGACACGGGCAACTACGACCGGACCGGCTCCACCGACCGGGACAAGCCCGGTGTGGGCTACCAGGGCTGGGAGACCAGCAAGGGCATCGAGCGCGCCCTCTACGAGTTCGACCTCAACGGCTACGCCGGCGCGACGGTCAACTACGCGAAGCTCCGCCTGGAGCAGTACATCTCCGCGGACTGGTCCTGCACCACCAAGTACCCCGTGCACCTCTACCGGGCCGGGGCCTTCGGCTCCTCGGTCAAGTGGAGCAACCACCAGATCCGCGAGTGGATCCAGAACCAGGACGTCGGCGGCAACGGCAACAGCGGCGACTGCTACGGCAACATCCCGGTCGAGTTCAACGTCACCAACGCCCTGCGCGACGGCATCCGGGACACCGGCACCCCGCTCGCCTTCGCCCTGACCGGCCAGGAAGGCACCGGGGACAAGATCGCGTTCAAGCGGTTCGCGTACACCGCGGTGCTCAGCGCCGAGTACGACTTCCCGCCGCGCGTCCCGGAGAACCAGCGCACGGTTCCCGCCCCGCGCCGCGTCGTCGCGGGCGACACCCAGGCCTGCGGCGACGTCCCCGGTGAGCAGTTCGGCTGGATCACCAACCCGACCGTCACCATCGCCTCGAAGGTCTCCAGCCCGAACCAGGGCCAGCTCACCCAGTTGCTGAACATGTGGGAGCACAACACGGGCGCCACGGTGAACACGGGCTGGTCCGGCTTCGTCACCACCGGCACCGACGCCTTCTACACCACCCCGCCGGACGCCATCAAGGACGGCCACAACTACGGCTGGGCGGTCCACGGCGACGACGGCCTGCTGCGCGGCCCCTCCACCACCTCCTGCCACTTCGCGGTCGACCTGACCCCGCCGGTCCTGGAGTTCGGCCGGTTCACCGACCCGGTCACCCAGTTCCCGCCCGCCGGGAACGGCCAGATCACCAAGCTGCGCCTGGGCGACACGGGCTCCCTGCCCGTCATCGCATCCGACCCGAGCCCCGGCACGGGCCTGCGCAGCTCCGGCCTGTCCTGCGTCGAGTGGGGCTTCGACCCGCAGCTCACCGGCGCCCAGAAGCAGTGCGCGCCGACCGGCGGCACGCTCAGCGTGAGCTCGGTCAGCGTCAAGCCCACCCACTGGGGCACCAACATCGTCTACGCCCGGGTCCTGGACGAGGCCGGCAACGCCTCGCAGACCCAGTCGTACGCCTTCTACGTCCCGTGGAAGGACGGCGCGGTCGCCTTCGGTGACACCACCGGCGACGCCCGCTCCGACATCCTGGTCCCGGACACCGCCGGCAACCTCGTCACCCACGGCCGTGCCACCGACGGCACCGCCCGCAGCATGATCCCCAGCGGCACCGCGGCCACCACCCTGCAGGCCCCGGAGGTCTCCTCCGGCCGGACCTGGAAGGACTACCGCACCGTCCACCGCGGCTCTCTCGACCCCGGCCGGAACGTGGACGACCTGTTCGTCCACCAGGAGCCGGCCACGCCCGGCGCCCTCGGCGGATCGCAGCTGTTCGTGTACGACAACACCCTCTCCGACCCGGGCCGCTTCACGCTCGGCACGAAGGGCACGCTCGACAAGCCGGACTGCGACACCGCGTTCACCAGCGCCTGCACCGGCTACCACAACGTCGCCACCTGGCAGCACTCCAGCCAGATCACCCCGACCGGCCCGGCCCGCACCACGCGGACGCCCAGCCGGCAGGTGACGGACGCCACCGGCGTGCTGGCCGTGGAGTCCGGCAACCTCTGGTTCTACCCGGTCAAGACGAACCAGACCCTGGCCGCGCCCACCCTGGTGGACGCCTCCGGCACCTGGGACGACAAGGACCTGATGGTCCCGGGCAACGCCCTGAACATCGGCACCGCCACCGACACCGCGCCCGCGCTGTGGGTGCGCAACCGGACGAACGGCGACATCTTCCAGTACAAGCTGACCACCGCCGCTCGGGCGATGGACCAGTACCTCGTGGTCACGGGCCTGACGGCGCAGCCCGCCACCCGCATCGGCTACGGCATCAAGGGCGCGGACTACCCGCGGGTCGGCTCCGACGGCGACGTGACCGGCGACGACATCCCGGACTTCTGGGCGGTCGGCACCGACGGCACCCTGCACGCCTGGGAGGGCACCGCCGCCGGCGGCGCGGTGAACGGCTACGCCGGCTACCACGTCCGTGGCGACGCCCAGGCCCCGACGGTCCAGTGGCGCCTGGAGGGCGACGCCAAGGCCATCCCGGCCAAGAACGGCAGCGGCGTCTCCAACGACGCCACCGCCACCGCGGTCACCTACGCCACCGAGACGGTCGACGGCCGCTCCCGCAAGGTCGCCGTCTTCGACGACGTGGCCAAGTCGGTGATCACCGGCCCGGCGAAGCCCGTCGACACCCGGCAGTCCTTCACCGTCTCCACCTGGGCGAGGATGACCGCGGCCGACGGCGTGATCGTCAGCCAGGACACCGCCCACGCGAGCGCGTTCATGCTGTGGGCCGACTCCGGCCACTGGCGCTTCGCCATCGCCCGCGGTGACGACGACGGCTGGCCGTACGACTACAACTCCACCGTCACCCCGGCCAACACCTTCAAGCCGGGGGTCTGGACGCAGCTGACGGCCACGTACAACGCCACCACCGGCGCCATGAACCTGTACGTGAACGGCACGCTGGCCTCCAGCGGCTTCCACCGGGCGAGCACCAGCCCCGCACCCAGCGGGTCCCTGGTCATGGGCCGGTACAAGTACGTCAGCAAGCCCAGCAACCACCTCAAGGGCGCCATCGCCGGCCTGTCCGTCTATCAGGGCTACACCCCGCAGGCGACGACCGCGGACCTGCCGATCCGGTACGCCGCGTCGCCCGACTTCTGTGTGGACACGCCGCAGGGCGCCAACGGCAACGGCAACCAGCCGCAGCTGTGGGACTGCAACGGCTCCGACCCGCAGGAGTTCAGCGTCAACGCCACCGGCACCCTCACCCAGAAGGGGCAGTGTGTCGCGGTCCGCGGCAACCAGACCGCCCAGGGCACCGACCTGATCTTCTGGCAGTGCCTGGGCGAGGGCGGCCAGCAGTGGCAGCCGCGCGCCGACGGCAGCATCTACAACCCGCAGTCGGACGCCTGCTTCGACCTGCCGCGGGCCAACCGCGACTGGGGCCAGAAGTTCATGATCTGGGGCTGCAACGGCACCCCGGCGCAGCGCTGGAGCATCCCGACGCTGATGACGCCGGACCTGCCGGTCGCCCCGTAACCGGCGCACCACCGCTTCCGGTGACCGGAGGAGGGCCCGCGGCTCGTCGAGCCGCGGGCCCTTCGGCGTCTCCGCCTGTCCCCGCCGCTAACTCCGGGCCCGGCGCCGGAGTTTCGTCAGGGGTGGGGCCGGGGGAGCGGTGGTGGCTTCGGCGAGGCGGGCGGCCAGGGTGGCGACCGTCGGGTGGCGGAAGACCTCGCGGAGGGTGATCTCCCGGCCCAGTTCGGCCCGCACCCGGTTCACCAGGCGCACCGCCAGCAGCGAATGCCCGCCCACCCGGAAGAAGTTGTCCTCCCGGGAGACCTCCCGGCCCTCCAGCACCTCCGTGAACAGGGCGCTCAGCCGGTCCTCCCACGAGGCGCCGGGAGAGGTCTCCGGAGCCGGGCCGGCGTCCTCCGTCACGAACGTCCCCGGCACCGCGTAGTCCGGCAGCCGGGCCGCGGCCCACTCGCGCAGCTCCGGCTCCGTGACCGGACCCGTCACGTACGCCGTCAGCCGGCCCCCGCGCACCTCCGCCCGGGCCCGCGTCACGGCCGGGTGCCCGGACAGCACGCAGGTCACCCGCTCCGCGTCCACCCGGTAGCCGTCCACGGTCTCGCCCCGGGGCGCCGGCAGCGGGCCGGGCCGTCCCGAGACGTCGTCCGCGATCTCCCGGAGGATCCCGGTCAGCTCCGCGGCGAGGCGTGCCGCGGCCTCCGCGTCGTACAGGTCCCGCGCGTACTCCAGGACCCCCGACAGCCCGCCGTGGCCCGGGGCTTCGGTCAGCGCGAAGGTCAGGTCCGCCTTGGCGGTCGTGGCGCCCACCGGCAGCTGCGTGCCGGCCAGCGGCGAGCCGCCCGTACCCGTGCCGCCCGTACCCGTACCCGTGCCGCCCGTGTTCGCCGCCGCCAGCTGCAGGAACACCTGCACCAGCGGGTGGTGCGCGGTGGACCGGTGCGGGCTCAGGTGCTCCACGACCCGGTCGAACGGCACCTCGGCGTGCGCGTACGCCGCCAGGTCCGCCTCCCGCACCCGGCCCAGCAGCTCCGCCCACGTCGGGTCCCCGGACAGGTCGGTGCGCAGCACCAGGGTGTTGACGAAGAAGCCCACCAGCCCGTGCAGCGCGTCGTCCTCCCGGCCCGCCACGGTCGTGCCGACCGCAAGGTCGGTGCCCGCCCCGTGCCGCGCCAGCAGCGCGCCCAGGGCGGCCTGCGCCACCATGAACAGCGTGGTGCCCGTCGCGTGCGCCACCCGCGCCAGCCGCCGGTGCGTGACCGCGTCCACGGAGAAGGTCAGCAGGCCGCCCCGGTGGCTCGGCTCGGCCGGCCGTTCCGCGGCGTCCGACGGCTCGACGAGGGGCGGGAGCCCGGCCAGGGCCCGTTCCCAGTGGGCGAGCTGGGTCTTCTCCAGCCCCTCGGAGAGGAGCCGCTCCTGCCACAGCGTGTAGTCGGCGTACTGGACCGGCAGCGCCTCCCACGCAGGGGCCCGCCGCCCCGCCCGCGCCGCGTACGCCCGCGCCAGGTCGTCCAGCAGCACGTCCGTGGACCAGCCGTCGCCCGCGATGTGGTGCACCAGCAGCACCAGGATCTGCCCGCCGTCGTCCTCCGACACCAGCGCCGCCCGGAAGGGGATCTCGGCCGCGAGGTCGAAGACGTACCCGGCCGCCGCGTCGGCCTCGGCCGGACCGCCGGCCCGGAACTCCAGCACCGGCCGCGCCCGGCCGTCCGCGGGGTCGAGCACCCGCTGGTACGGCTCCCCGTCCGCGACCTCGTACACCGTGCGCAGCACCTCGTGCCGGCCCGCCACGTCCGCGAGGGCGGCCGCCAGCACGGCGGGGTCGAGCGGCCGGTCCAGCCGGCGCACCAGCGCGATGTTGTACGTCGCGCCCGGCCCCTCCAGCTGGTCGACGAACCAGAGCCGCCGCTGCGCGGGGGAGAGCGGCACCCGCTCGGGCCGCTCCCCGGCGGTCAGCGGTGGCCGGGCCGCGAGCGTGCCGTCCTGCCCGGCGAGCCGGCGGTGCAGTCCGGCCGGGGTGGGGGCGAGGAACAGGTCCCGGATGCCGACCTCCGTGCCGAGCGCCGCCCGGATGCGGTTGACCAGCTTGCTGGCCAGCAGCGAGTGCCCGCCGAGTTTGAAGAAGTTGTCGTCCGGCCCGGCCGAGTCCCGGCCCAGCACCTCCGCGAACAGCCCGCACAGCAGCTCCTCGCGCGGCGAGACCCCGGTCCGGAAGCCGGGCACGACGGCCTCGGCCCGGCCGCGCTCCTCCTCGGCCAGTGCCGCCACCCGCTCCCGCCGCTCGGCAAACCCGCGCTCCTCCTCGGCCGTCACCAGATCCAGCTCGCCCAGCCGGGCCTCCGGCCGCTCGGCGAAGGCCCGCAGCGCCCGCGCGTACAGCTCCAGCAGCAGCTCGGCCGTGCCCGCGTCGAAGAGGTCCTCCGCGTACTGGAGGATCAGGTCCAGGCCGTCGGCCGTGCGGGCGCAGTGGAAGGCCAGGTCGAACTTGGCGGCCGCCAGGTCCGTGGTCGTCACCCGGCCGGTCGTCCCCGCGAAGGCCACCGGCTCCTCCTCCGGGTCGGCCGCGAAGGTGAGCATCACCTGGAAGTACGGGTGGTGGGCGAGCGACCGGTCCGGGTTGAGGTGCTCCACCAGCAGGTCGAACGGCAGGTCGGCGTGCGCGTACGCCGCCAGGTCCGCCTCCCGTACCCGCCCCACCAGCTCGCCGGCCGTCGGGTCGCCCGACAGGTCGACCGGCAGGGCCAGGGAGTTGACGAAGAAGCCCACCAGCTCGTGCAGCGCGTCGTCGCCCCGGCCCGCGACCACCGTGCCGACGGACGGCCGGGTCCCGGCACCGGCGGCCGACAGCGCCGTCGCCAGCGCGGCCCGCGCCGTCATGAACAGCGTGGCCCGGGCGGTCCGCGCCAGCGCCGCCAGGCCGGCCTGCGTCCCGGCGCCGAGCGAGGACCGCACCAGACCGCCCCGGTGGGTCGGCTCCGCCGGCCGCGGCCGGTCCGCGGGCAGCTCCGTCACCGCCGGCAGGCCCGCCAGTACGCCCTTCCAGTGGGCCAGCTGCCGGCCGGCCGGGCTCTCCGGGTCCGCCGGGTCGCCCAGCAGCTCCCGCTGCCACAGCGCGTAGTCCGCGTACTGCACCGGCAGCGGCTCCCACTCCGGCGCCCGCCGCCCCGCCCGGGCCGCGTACGCCCGCGTGAGGTCCCGCAGCAGCAGCCCGTTGGACCAGCCGTCCCCGGCGATGTGGTGCACGAGCAGCACCAGCGTGTGCCCGCCGCCCTCCCGCGCCAGCAGCCAGGCCCGGAAGGGGATCTCGCCGGCCAGGTCGAAGGCGTACGAGGACACCGCGTCCGCGTCGGCCCCCTCCCGCACCTCCAGCACCGGCCGCGCCCGCTCGTCGGAGGCGTCCAGCACCTGCTGGTACGGCTCACCGCCGACCGCCCCGTACACCGTGCGCAGCACCTCGTGCCGGCCGGCCACGTCCGCCAGCGCCTCCCGCAGCACGGCCGCGTCCAGCGGCCGCTCCAGGTGCACCACCAGCGGCATGTTGTAGGCGGAGCCGGGGCCCTGGAGCTGGTCGGTGAACCACAGCCGCCGCTGCGCCGCCGACAGCGGCACCCGCTCGGGCCGCTCCGCCACCGCGGTCAGCGCGGGCCGCGCGCTCCGGACGCCCTCCTGCCCGGCGAGCCGGCGGTGCAGTCCGGCCGGGGTGGGGGCGAGGAACAGGTCCCGGATGCCGACCTCCGTGCCGAGCGCCGCCCGGATGCGGTTGACCAGCTTGCTGGCCAGCAGCGAGTGCCCGCCCAGCTTGAAGAAGTTCTCGTCCGGTCCGGCCGAGTCCCGGCCCAGCACCTCCGCGAACAGCCCGCACAGCAGCTCCTCCCGCGGCGAGACCCCGGTCCGGAAGCCGGGCACGACGGCCTCGGCCCGGCCCCGCTCCTCCTCGGCCAGTGCCGCCACCCGCTCCCGCCGCTCCGCCAGCCCCCGCTCCTCCTCGGCCGTCACCAGATCCAGCTCGCCCAGCCGGGCCTCCGGCCGCTCGGCGAAGCCCCGCAGCGCCCGCGCCCACAGCTCCAGCAGCAGCTCGGCCGTGCCCGCGTCGAACAGGTCCTCCGCGTACTGCAGGCCCAGCGCCAGCCCGTCGCCCTCCTCAGCGCAGTACGCGGTCAGGTCGAACTTCGCCGCCGCCAGGTCCGCGTCCTCGACCTCCGCCGCCAGCTCCCCGAGCCGCACCGGCCCGGGGCCCTCCCCGGCGCCGGCGTACGTGAGCATCACCTGGAAGTACGGGTGGTGGCCCAGTGCCCGGTCCGGGTTGAGCCGCTCCACCAGCAGGTCGAACGGCAGCTCCTCGTGCGCGTACGCCGCCAGGTCCGCCTCCCGGACCCGCGCCACCAGCTCCCGCACCGTCGGACCGCCCGACAGATCCGTGGGCAGCGCGAGGGAGTTGACGAAGAACCCGACCAGCTCGTGCAGGTCCTCCTCGGGCCGCCCGGCCACCGGCGTGCCGATGGTCACCGACGGACCCGCGCCGGCCGCCGACAGGGCGGCCGCCAGCGCCGCCCGCACCACCATGAACATGCTCGCGCCGCCGGTACGGGCCACCGCCGCCAGCCCGGACCGCACCCCGCCGTCCACCGCCGCCCGCACCGTGGCCCCCCGGTGCGTGGGCTCCGCCGGCCGCGGCCGGTCCACCGGCAGCTCCGTCACCGGCGGGGAACCCGCCAGCACCCCGCTCCAGTGGGCCAGTTGCTCCGCTGCCAGGCTCTCCGGGTCGTCCGGGTCGCCCAGCACCTCCCGCTGCCACAGCGCGTAGTCCGCGTACTGCACCGGCAGCGGCTCCCAGCCCGGCTCCCGGCCCGCGCACCGCGCCCCGTACGCCGCCGACAGGTCCCGCAGCAGCGGCGCCAGCGACCAGCCGTCCGTCGCCACGTGGTGCACCAGCAGCACCAGGGTGGAACTCCCGTCGCCCGGCACGAACAGCCGTGCCCGGAGCGGCCGCCGGCCGGCGATGTCGAAGGTCTCCCGGGTGAACTCCGCCACCAGGGCCGCCACTTCCCCGGGCCCGCAGACCCGCACCTCGACACCGGTCCCCGGCGCGGGCGCCTCCAGCACCCGCTGGTACGGCTCGCCGTCCACCGCCGGGTAGACGGTGCGCAGCACCTCGTGCCGCCCGGCGAGGTCCCGTACCGCCGCGTCGAGCGCCACCCGGTCGGGCACGCCCGCCAGCCGCAGCACCACGGGCGCGTTGTACGTCGCGGACGGGCCCTCCAGCCGGTTCAGGAACCACAGCCGCCGCTGCGCGTAGGACAACGGGATGGTCGTCATTTCTCCAGCAGCCCCTCGATGAACGCGGCCAGGTCACGCAGCCGCGGGTTGGCGTACACGGCCTTCACCGGCAGTGCGACGGACAGCTCCGAGCGCACCCGCGAGACCAGCTTGATGGCCAGCAGCGAGTGCCCGCCGAGCTTGAAGAAGTTGTCGTCCGGGCCGATCCGGGAGGCGCCCAGCACCGTCGCCCACACACCCGCGATCAGCTCTTCCACCGGACCCTCCAGCCCGGTGTCCGCGGCAGCGTCCGCGGAGCCGGCCGGCGCGGTCGCCGGGGCGGGCAGCGCCGCCCGGTCCAGCTTGCCGTTCGGCGTGGTCGGGAAGCGGTCCACCGCCACGAAGGCGCCCGGCACCATGTACGCCGGCAGCCCGGCCGCCAGCCGCTCGCGCAGCGCACCCTCGTCCACCGCGGCGCCCTCGGCGGGACGGTGGTACGCGACCAGCCCCGGCGCACCGTTGAGGTCGTCCCGTACGACGACGACCGCCTCGGCCACCCCCGGGAAGGCCGCCACCGCCGCCTCGATCTCCGGAAGTTCGATGCGGTGGCCGCGCAGCTTGACCTGCCCGTCCGCCCGCCCCAGGCAGACCAGCCGCCCGTCCGGCAGCAGCCGGCACAGGTCGCCCGTGCGGTACATCCGCTGCCCGTCCGCCGCGCCCGGCTCCGAGTCGGCCACGAACCGCTCGGCGGTCAGCGCCGGCCGCCGCCGGTACCCGCGGCCCACCCGGGGCCCGGCCAGGTACAGCTCGCCGGTCTCGCCGAAACCGACCGGCGCCAGCTTGTCGTCCAGCACCCGCATCCGCAGGCCCGGCAGCACCGCCCCGATGTGCGGCGGCTCGTCCGCGTCGATCCAGCCGGCGGTCGCGTCGACCGTGCACTCGGTCGGCCCGTACAGGTTCACCGCACGCAGCACCCCGGCCTCGGAGCGCTCCACGATCCGCCGCCACAGCGCCGGGCTGACCGCCTCGCCGCCGACCAGCAGGGTCAGCGGGCGCGGCCCGCCGTCCTCGCTGATCAGGTCCAGCAGCGGGTCCGCGTGCGAGGGGGTGATGTCGAGGTCGGTCAGCGCCTGCTCGTCCACCAGCCGGGCCAGCAGCGCCGGATCGGCCCGCGTCTCGTCGTCGATCATCACGATGGTGTCGCCACGGCAGATCCGCACCCACTGCTGCACGGAGGCGTCGAAAGACGGCGAGGCGTTCCAGCCGACCCGGCCGCCGTCGGTGACCGCGATCCCGGCCCCCTCCAGCTCGGCCAGCAGGGCCGCGGCCGCCGCCCGGCCGATCTCCACGCCCTTGGGGCGGCCGGTCGAACCGGAGGTGTAGATCACGTACGCGAGGGCCCCGCCCGGCACGGGCACCGGCCGGAACTCCGCCGGCCCCCCGGGCGCCGTGAGTCCGGCCACGGGCAGGTGCGGCACGCCCTCCGCGAGCGGCACGTCGTCCGGACCGGCCGTCACCACCAGGTCGGCGCCGGAGTCCTCGACCAGGTACCGGCGGCGTTCGGCCGGCAGTTTCGGGTCGACGGGCAGGTACGCGGCCCCCGCGGTCAGCGTGCCGATCAGCGCGGCCACCAGGTCCGCGCCGCGCGGCAGGCACAGCGCCACCACGGACTCGGGGCCGATCCCGCGGGCCGCCAGCCGGGCCGCGACACGGGCGGCCCCGGCGCGCAGCTCGCCGAAGCTCAGGCTCCGGTCCCCGGCCACCACGGCGGGCCGCTCGCCCGGCACGAGCGCCAGGCGGTCCAGCAGGTCGGCGGGGGCGGTCGGGGCGGCGGGAACGGCGCCGCCCAGCAGGGCGGCGGAGGTCTCGGGAAGTACGGCGGTCATCGGGCTCACTCCCCGTGGAGGGCGGTCGAAGGGGCGGTCGCGGGACGGCAGTCGGCCAGGGCGACCGGTTCGCCCATCGCGACGAGGATCTTGCGGTCGCCGGTGTAGGCCTCACGGCCGTGGGCGCACAGGATGTTGTCGACGAGCATCAGGTCGCCCCGCTGCCAGGTCTCGCGCACGGTCACCCGGTCGTAGACGGCGTTGACCGCGTCGACCTCGGCGTCCGTCAGGCGGGTGCCGTCACCCAGGTACGTGTTGAACGGCAGGCCGTCCTCCCCGTAGGTCTCCACGAGCACCTCCCGCACGTCCTCGTCCAGGGTCCGGCTGTTCCAGAAGGCGAAGTGGTTGAACCAGACCCGCTCCCCGGTCACCGGGTGCGTGACGATGGCCGAACGGCGCTGGCGGGTGCGCATCGAGTCGTCGTCGAGCCACTCGTACCCGACGGTGTTCTCGTCGCAGTACGCCTCGGCGACCGCCCGGTCCTCGGTCGCGAAGGTCTTGTACCAGGGCAGCCCGGCCAGCTCCGAGTAGTTGCGCACCAGCAGCCAGCCGGCCCGCTCGAAACGCTCCACCAGCTCGGCCGGCATCTGCCGCAGCGCCTCCCGCATGTCGCCGACGGTCGTCGCGCCGCCCGTCTCGGGGGCGGTGACGCAGCCGAACAGCAGCACGCCGGGGAAGTCCAGCGTGTAGCTGTTCTCGTTGTGCAGCCGGATCGGCTGCACCGCCGGCAGGTCGGTGGACGAGAACACGCCCTCCCCGAAGTCGGTGCGCGGGGTGGCCTTCTCCTTGTAGCCGGCGCGGGTCTCGACCAGCGCGTCGCGGGCCTGCGCGAATCCGGCCGCGTCCTCGACGGGCAGGCCGCGCAGCAGCACCGCGCCGGAGCGGTGCAGCTCCGCCTGGATCGCGGGACGGTGGGCGGTGAGCCAGGCGACGGCCTCGGCCATGGAGGAGACCGGAGGCGCGGTGACGACGACGGGCTTGCCGGGCTCGCGCGCGGCGTCGAGGGAGGTGGCCGGGGTATCGGCGATCGCGGTCATGGCAGACGTGTCCTTGAGGTAGGGGAAGGAAGAAGCGGAAGTACGGGCCCGGCGCGCGCGGCTCAGGCGACGCGGGCGGCCGGCACCCCGCCGGCCAGGGAGCCCGCCGTGCCGTCGAGCACCGGGTTGACCAGCGCGAAGAACGCGGGCAGCTGCTCCTGGAAGTAGAAGTGGCCCCCGGGCAGCACCGACATCGCGAAGCCGTCGTCGGTCACCCCGGCCCAGTGGGGCAGCGCCTCCACCGGCACGATCGGGTCCGCGTCGCCGCCGATCACGGTCACCGGGCAGCCGGTCCGCACCCGCTCCTCCGCGCACCGGTAGACGTCGTCGATCGCGAAGTCGGCCCGGATGGACGGCAGGATGATCTCCCGCAGCTCCGGCTCGTCGAGGATGCCGTCGTCCGTGCCGCCGCGCTCCTTGATGGCCGCCACCAGGGCGTCGTCGTCGAGGAGTTCGGGGTGGACGGGGCTGGGGTTGGGCAGGAAGGGGGCCCGGCAGGCCGAGGCGATCAGGGCGCGCGGGGCCCGGCCGGCCGCCCGGAGGGCCCGTACCACCTCGAAGGCGACCAGCGAGCCCATGCTGTGCCCCAGTACGACCAGGTCCTCGGTGCCCTCGGGGAGCGCGGCCACCACCGGGCCGGCCAGGTCGTCCACGGATTCGGGCAGCGGTTCCGAGAAGCGGGCCCCGCGCCCCGGGTACTGGCCGATCAGCAGGGTGACGTCCGCGGGCAGGTGGTCGCGCCACTCGGCGTAGGCGTGGGCGTTGCCGCCGGCGTGCGGCAGGACCAGCAGCGCGGTGCGGGCCGGCGCGGAGCCGGGGATCGCCCAGACGACGTCCTCGGGCGCGGGAGCCGGGTGGTCGTGTGACATGTCGTACGTCATGGCGTACTCCGTTCAGGAGGAGGTCCGGCGGCGCAGGGCGGGACGGGCCCGCCGGGGCGCCGCGGCGGCGTCGGTGAGTGAGGTGAGGTGTCCGGCCAGCGCGGCCGGGGTGGGGTGCAGGAACACGTCCCGGGTGGTCAGCCGGGCGCCGAACGTGGTGCCGATGCGGCCGGTGAGCCGGGCGGCGAGCAGCGAGTGCCCGCCCAGGTCGAAGAAGTCGGCGTCGGGGGAGGGCACTTGGTCGGTGCGGAGCACCTCGGCGAAGAGGGCGCACAGCTTCTCCTCCGCCGGGGTGCGCGGCGCGCGGCCGGGCGTCGCGGGGGCGGCCGGTGCGGGGGTGGGCAGGGCCCGCGTGTCGAGCTTGCCGTTCGGGGTGAGCGGGAGCCGGTCCAGGACGACGACGTGGGCCGGGACCATGTGCTGCGGGAGCAGCGCGCGCAGCTCCTGCCGCAGCCCGTCGGCCTCCCGGGCGGCGACCACGTACGCAGCGAGCCGCTTGTCGCCCGGCCCGGCCTCGTACGCGGTGACGGCCGCCCGCTCCACCCCCGGCAGCCCGAGGAGCACGCCCTCGATCTCGCCGGGTTCGACGCGGAAGCCGCGGATCTTGATCTGGGTGTCGGTGCGTCCGGTGTAGTGGAGGGTGCCGTGGGTGTCCCAGTGGGCCTGGTCGCCGGTGCGGTAGAGGCGGGTGCCGGGAGGCCCGAACGGGCTCGGGACGAAGCGTTCCGCGGTGAGTGCGGGGCGGCCGAGGTAGCCGTGGGCGATGCCGTCGCCGGCGAGGTAGAGCTCGCCGGTCACGCCGGGCGGCACCGGCCGGAGCCGCGCGTCGAGCACGTACGCGCACTTGTTGGCGAGCGGCGTGCCGATCGGGACCGGGCCGGGGGAGTGGAGGGCGGGGTCGACCGTGTGCGTCGTCGTGAAGCCCATGGATTCGGCGGGGCCGTAGCCGTTGGTGATGGTGAGGTGTGGGTGGCGTTCTTGGAGGAGGCGGATGTGGTGGGGTGAGGCGGGTTCGCCTCCGGTGTAGGCGATGCGGGTGGTGGTGAAGGTTTCCGGGGCTTCGTCGGTGAGGTGGTTGAAGAGGCTGGAGGAGAGCTGGAGCATCGTCACGCCGTGGCGGGCGGAGAGTTCGGTGATGAGGGAGGGCTCGGGGCGTTGTCCGGGCTGGAGGACGGTGGTGCCGCCGTGGAGGAGGGCGCCCCAGAACTCCAGGGAGAAGGCGTCCCAGGAGACGGGTGAGCACTGGAGGAACACTTCGCCGGGTCCGAAGGCGGCGTAGGTCTGGCCGGTGACGGTCGAGACGAGGTTGCGGTGGCTGGAGAGGATGCCCTTGGGCCGGCCCGTCGAGCCGGACGTGAACATCACGCAGGCCACGTCCTCGGGCGAGAGGCCCTCCCCGGGGTCCCGCGGGTCCTCGGCGGCGATCGCGGCCGCGTCCGCGTCCGTCAGGACCCGGGCCCAGTCCCCGTCCAGCCGGTGCGCGTGCCCCGAGTCGGTGACCAGGGCCGCGATCCGGGCGTCCCGGGCGGTTCCGGTGAGGCGGTCGTCGGGGAACTCGGGGTCGAGCAGGGCGTATCCGGCCCCCGCCTTGACCACTGCCAGGACCGCCACGGCGAACTCGACGCCTCGGTCCAGGAGTACGCCGGCCAGGTCACCGCGCCCCAGGCCCTGGGCCCGCAGGTGGCGGGCCAGCCGGTTCGCCCGGGCGTTCAGCTCCCCGTACGGGACGACCCGGCCCCCGTACACCAGCGCCGCAGCCCCGGGACGCAGCCGGGCCTGCCGCTCGAACAGCCCGCCCAGCGTCCCGTCCTCGCCGGGCAGCACCGCCGCCCGCCCGCTCCACTCCTCCAGCACCCGGCCCCGCCCGGCACCGTCCAGCACCTCGAACGCGCCGATCGCCAGCCCGGGTTCGGCCACCGCCTGGGCCAGCACCCGGCCCAGCACCGCCACCATCCGCTCCACCGTCGACCGGTCGAAGAGGTCGGACCGGTACAGCACCGACCCGCACAGCCCGGCACCGTCGTCGCCCCGCAGCAGGAACTCCAGGTCGAACTTGACCGAGCCCCCCGACACGGCGCCCGACTCGGCGACCCGCACCCCCGCCAGCTCCACCGGAGCCTCCGGACCCTCCTCCAGCGCCAGGCACACCTGGAACAGCGGGTGCCGGGCCAGCGAACGCGCCGGGTTCACCGCCTCCAGCACCAGGTCGAACGGCGCCTCCTGGTGGGCGAAGGCGTCCAGATCGGCGGCCCGCACCCGCGCCAGCAGCTCGCGGAAGCTCGGGTCGCCCGAGGTGTCCGCCCGCAGCACCAGGGTGTTCACGAAGAACCCGACCAGACCGGCCAGCGCCTCGTCGGAACGCCCCGCCACCGGTGCGCCGAGGGGGATGTCCGTACCGGCACCGAGCCGGGTCAGCGTCGCCGCGAGCGCCGCGTGCACCACCATGAACGGCGTGCACCGCTCGGCTCGCGCCAGCTCCCGCACCCGTGCCAGCAGCTCCGGCCCGAGGTCCACCGGCACCACCCCGCCCGCCTGCCCGGCCACCGCGGGGCGCGGCCGGTCCAGGACCAGCCCCAGCTCCTCCGGCAGCCCGGCCAGGGCCTCCCGCCAGTGCGCCAGCTCGGCGGCGAGCAGGCTGTCCGGGTCCGCGGGATCGCCCAGCGCCCGCCGCTGCCACAGCGTGTAGTCCGCGTACCGCACCGGCAGCGGCTCCCACTCCGGAGCGCTGCCCGCCCGGCGCGCCGCGTAGGCGGTCGCCAGGTCGCCGAAGAACGGCCGCAGGGACTGGCCGTCCGTCGCGATGTGGTGCAGCACCACCATCAGCTCGTACGAGCCCCCGCCGAGGTCCAGCAGCGTGACCCGCAGCGGAGCCTCGGCCGCCAGGTCGAAGGCGTGCCCGGCGGCGGCCCGTACCGCCTCCGCGGCACCCCCGGCCCCGTCTCCGGGCTCGAGCCCGTCCCCGGCCGCGCTCCCGGCCCCGGCCCCGACGGCCCGCACCTCGAAGGCCACCGGAGCCTCGGCCGGGGTGAGCACCCGCTGGTACGGCTCGCCGTCGACCTGCGGGAAGACCGTGCGCAACGGCTCGTGCCGGGCGGCCAGGTCGTCGAAGGCGGCGCGCAGGGCGGCCACGTCGAGGTCGCCCTCCAGCCGCACCCGCAGCGGCACGTTGTACGCCGTGCCGCCCCGCTCCAGGTCGGACACCAGCCACAGCCGGCGCTGCGCGGGGGAGAGCGGCAGCAGCTCCGGCACCGGCTGCCCGCCCGCGAGCGCGGGCAGCTCCCGTGCCCCGCGGCGCGCGGCGACGTGCCGGGCCAGCGCGGCCGGGGTGGGATGGGCGAAGAGGTCGCGGATCGTCAGCCGGAGCCCGCCGAGCGCGGCACCGAGCCTGCTCGTGAGCCGGGCGGCGAGCAGGGAGTGCCCGCCCAGCGCGAAGAAGTCGTCCTCGGCCGACACCGGCCCGGGCGTGGCCAGCAGCTCCGTGAACAGCCCGCAGACGATCTCCTCCAGCGGGGTGCGGGCGGCCCGGCCGGGTCCGCCGGCCGTCGGGGCCGGCGCCGGGAGGGCACGGGTGTCGAGCTTGCCGTTCGCGGTCAGCGGCAGCCGGTCCAGGACGACCACGTGCGCCGGGACCATGTGCTGCGGCAGCAGGGCCCGCAGCCGCTCCCGGACGGCCGCGCCCTCCTCCTCGGTGACGGCGTACGCGACGAGCTGCCGGTCGCCCGGCCGGACCTCGCGGGCCGTGACGGCCGCCTGCTGGACACCGGGGAGGGAGAGCAGGGCGCCCTCGATCTCGCCGGGTTCGACGCGGAAGCCGCGGATCTTGATCTGGGTGTCGGTGCGTCCGGTGTAGTGGAGGGTGCCGTGGGTGTCCCAGTGGGCCTGGTCGCCGGTGCGGTAGAGGCGGGTGCCGGGAGGTCCGTAGGGGTTGGGGACGAAGCGTTCGGCGGTGAGTGCGGGGCGGCCGAGGTAGCCGTGGGCGATGCCGTCGCCGGCGAGGTAGAGCTCGCCCGTCACACCGGGCGGGACGGGGCGGAGCCGCGCGTCCAGGACGTACGCGTACTTGTGCGCCACCGGGCCGCCGATGGACACCGCGGAGGTGTCCTGCTCCTCGGGCGGGACCCGGTAGGTGGTGGTGAAGCCCATGGATTCGGCGGGGCCGTAGCCGTTGGTGATGGTGAGGTGTGGGTGGCGTTCTTGGAGGAGGCGGATGTGGTGGGGTGAGGCGGGTTCGCCTCCGGTGTAGGCGATGCGGGTGGTGGTGAAGGTTTCCGGGGCTTCGTCGGTGAGGTGGTTGAAGAGGCTGGAGGAGAGCTGGAGCATCGTCACGCCGTGGCGGGCGGAGAGTTCGGTGATGAGGGAGGGCTCGGGGCGTTGTCCGGGCTGGAGGACGGTGGTGCCGCCGTGGAGGAGGGCGCCCCAGAACTCCAGGGAGAAGGCGTCCCAGGAGACGGGTGAGCACTGGAGGAACACTTCGCCGGGTCCGAAGGCGGCGTAGGTCTGGCCGGTGACGGTCGAGACGAGGTTGCGGTGGCTGGACAGGATGCCCTTCGGGCGGCCCGTCGAGCCGGACGTGAACATCACGCACGCCGTGTCGTCACCCGTCACCGCCACGCCCGGATCCGCCGCCGGCCGGTCCGCCACCGCCTCGCGCTCCCGGTCGACGCACACCACGCCCCAGCCCCCGCGCACCCGGTCCTCGTGCCGCTCGTCCGTCACGAGCAGCGCGATCCGGGCGTCCCGGGCGGTTCCGGTGAGGCGGTCGTCGGGGAACTCGGGGTCGAGCAGGGCGTATCCGGCCCCCGCCTTGACCACTGCCAGGACCGCCACGGCGAACTCGACGCCTCGGTCCAGGAGTACGCCGGCCAGGTCGCCGCGCCCCAGGCCCTGGGCCCGCAGGTGGCGGGCCAGCCGGTTCGCCCGGGCGTTCAGCTCCCCGTACGGGACGACCCGGCCCCCGTACACCAGCGCCGCAGCCCCGGCACGCAGCCGGGCCTGCCGCTCGAATAGCCCACCCAGCGTCCCGTCCTCGCCGGGCGCGTCCCCCCGGGCCGACCGTCCGCTCCAGTCCTCCAGCACCCGCCGCCGCTCGACCGGGTCGAGCAACTCCACTTCCTGGAGCGGAAGTTCCTCAGCCCCCGCGGCCAGCACGGTGTCGACGAACCGCAGCAGCCGGTCCTGGTGCGCGGCGACCGCGTCCAGGTCGCACACGTCCGGGGCGGCGTCGAAGTCGATCCGCATGCCCGCCTCGGGCCCCAGGTCGTAGATGCCGACCGCCAGGTCCTCCACCGGGCCGTTGCTC
The DNA here is from genome assembly GCF_044759445.1 of Streptomyces sp. NPDC101118. Classification (NCBI taxonomy): domain Bacteria; kingdom Bacillati; phylum Actinomycetota; class Actinomycetes; order Kitasatosporales; family Streptomycetaceae; genus Streptomyces; species Streptomyces sp. NPDC101118. Next base: position 67,550 of record NZ_JBIVZG010000027.1, read on the forward strand.
AGGTTGCACTGCACCGTCGGGTGCCCGCCCAGGGTCATCCCCGGCGTGAACGCCATGATGTTGACCAGCGGGGTCGCCGTCCGCCGCCCCGCCCCGTCCTCCCCGAGCGCCGCGACGGTCTCCTCGTACCGGGTGCGCTGCCGCTTCAGCCCGCCGCGCACCTCGCCGACCACCGTGCCCAGCAGCCCGGCGAGGGTCTCCCCGGGCCGCACGGCCACCCGCAGCGGGATCACGTTCGAGCACATCCCCGGTGTGCGGCGGGCCAGTTCGGTGGTCCGGCCGGTCACCGGCAGGCCCAGCAGCAGCTCGCCGGCCCCGCTCACCCGGTGCAGGTACCCCGCGACCAGCGCGATCACCAGCATCGACCAGGGCGCGCGCCGGGCGCGGGCGGCCGCCCGCAGCCGGTCCGCCTCGGCCGCCGGGAGCGACACGCTCCAGCGCATGAACGGCAGCCCGGCCCGCTCCCCGGACGCGGCCCGCTCCCCGGACCCGGTCCGCTGCTCAGCCCCGGCCGGCGCCCCGGCCCCGGCTCCGGTGGCCGTCCGGCCCTCCGCGAGCCGGGGAGTCTCCGGCGGGTCCGCGAGGCGCCCGGCCCAGTGGGCCAGGTCCGCTGCCGCCGCCTCCGACCCCCGGTACGCGGCGTCCTCCGCCAGCAGCTCCGCGAGGCTCCCGAACGGGCCGGGCCCCCACGGCTCGCCGGCCAGGGCGCCGTCGTACAGCTCCTGGAGGCGCGCGTCGAGCAGCGCCACTCCCATCCCGTCGATCACCAGGTGGTGGTAGCTCTTGTAGAAGAGGAAACGGTCCTCCGCCACCTTGATCAGCGCGTGCCGGCACAGCGGCCCCCGCGCCAGGTCGAAGGGGGTGTTGACGGCCGCGACGCACCAGGCGTGGGCGGCGCCCGCCGGGTCCCCGGCGCCGGTCAGGTCCAGGAACTCCAGCTCCGAGCCGTCCGGTCCGGCGTGCACCAGCTGCCGGGGCCCGTCCTCGCCGGACTCCACACCCCGGGTGCGCAGGGCGTCCGACTCGCGCACCAGCTGCTCCCAGCAGCGGGCGAAGAGCGCGGTGTCCACCGGCCCGTGGATCTCCCGGTACTCGGCGATGTTGTAGCGGCAGCCGCTCGGGTCCAGCTCGTGGGCCATCCAGATGTCGCGCTGCGCGGCCGACAGGGGCAGCCGTGCGGCGGTCGGCTCAGACGCCATGGGGGCTCCTCGGTTCACGGGGGTGGTCGGTGCGGTTGCCGCACGGCCGTCCGCCGTCCCCGGGGCGGGGGACGTTCGGGCCGGGCGGAGCCATCTCACCCCGACGGCGTTCCTCCGAGCGGCAGTTGGGACGGCACTCGGCCAGCAGCTCGGGGGCGGTGGTGCCGGGTGGCCGCCGCTCAGGCGGGCACTCCGGCCGCCGCCGCGGGCAGGGTCCCGGGGGTTGCGTCCGGGTGGAAGGCGCGGACCAGGTGCGGCACCCGGAACACGGAGCGGCCGGCCTCGTGGGTGGACCTCAGGGCCCCGCAGACCAGCAGGTCCCGCACCATCCGGCCGCAGTCCGCCAGGCCCGCCCCGGTCAGCCGGACGATGTCCGGCAGCCCGAAGTCCCCCTCGGGCACGGCACGCAGGGCCGCCAGCAGCGACCGGTGGCCGGCGGGCAGCCGCAGCAGCCGGCGGTGCAGGGCGTCCCGGAAGCGGCGGCCCCCGTCGCCGCCCGCGAGGTGGTCGAGGAAGGGTGCGGGATCCCCCTCCAGGCAGTCCCGCAGCGTGCGCAGGTCGCAGACGGCGAGCCAGGAGGCCGCCGCCCCCAGCGCCATCGGGTGCCCGTCCAGCCGGCGGCACACCTCGGCGGCCAGCAGCAGGTCCTCGCCGGCCGCGGTGAACTCGGGCCGTACGCGCCGCACATGACCCAGGAAGACCCGCACCGCGGCCGCCGCCGTGACCGCCTGCCCGGCCGCGTCCGGCGCCGGCACCTCCAGCGGTCCCAGGACGAAGGTCCGCTCGCCCGGGACGTCCCACGGCTGCTCCGCCGTCACCAGCAGCCGCAGCCCCGGGCACTCGCGCAGCAGCCGGGTCAGCCGGTCGAACCGGGGCCCGTGCTCCGGGGCGCCGTCGAGGACCAGCAGCACCGGCCGGTCACCGACGAGTTCGGCGAGGCCACACACCCCGCCCGCCCCGGCCCCCGCCGCACGCTCCCCGCCGTACGGGACCCCGGAGCCCGCGCCGCCGTACGGGCCGCCCGTACCCGACCCGCCGCCCGTGCCGGACCCGCCGCCCCACCCCGACCCGCCGCCCGTGCCCGCCCCGTCGCCCGTACCCCCGTACGGAACCGGCCGCCCGGACTCCGGGCCCGCCCCGCCCCCCGGCCCGAACAGCGCCTCCGCGCAGTCGCCCAGCAGGGCCGCCAGCTCCGGCCCGGTCGGGTCGAGGTAGTCCCGTACCGCGCCGGGGAACGCGTACCAGAGCACCGGGACGCCCGCACCGTGCAGCCGCTCCGCGACCTCCAGCGCCAGCCGGGTCTTGCCCGCGCCGCTCAGCCCCACCAGGCTGACCAGGCGCTCGGCCGCCGACCCCAGCTCCCGGACCAGCACCCCGGTCTCCGCCTCCCGGCCCACCAGGGGGTGCAGGGCGGTCGGCGGCGCCGCCGGCTCCGCGTCGAACCCCGACTTCACCGCCCCCCAGCCGCCCCGGCCCTGCTGCGCCGCCCCCTCCAGCGCGGCCCGCGCCCGCGGCCCCAGCCGCAGCGCGTCGGCGATCAGCCGGACGGTGTCCGTTCTGGGCCTTCTCGCCTTGCCCTGCTCCAGGTCGCGGATGGCCCGCACGCTGATCGTGGACAGATCGGCCAGCTCCCGCTGGGTCAGCCCGATCCGCAGCCGGTGCCGGCGGATCAGCGCGCCCAGCTGCGAGGTCTCCTGCTGGTCGGGCCCCTGCGGGGGAACCTCCTGGTGGGAGGCGTCCCGCTCCGGGGCGACAGGGCCGGTGATGGTCATCTCGTACTCCCCACGTCGTCGTGGGTTCCCATCGTCGGCAGCGCGCTATCCGCCAGGCATCACCGCGCACACCGCCCCGGCGCCGGCCCCTATCGCGGCCCCCCGGACCGCTATCACGGGCGGCCGGCCGCCATCACGCCCCGCCCTGCGCTATCACCGGCCGGGCCGGTGATAGCGCCGCGATAGGCGCGCGGACGGTACGGGGATTCCGGCCCTCCCTAACGTGGTGCCCACAAGGAAGGAGGAGCCCGAAAGGGCCCCTCACCAGGGCGGACGCCCACGACGAAGGGAAGAGAAGATGAACCTCGCCAAGGCCTTCCGCGCCGCAGTCGTCACCGTCGTCATCGCCGGCGCCGCCGCGCTCGGCGCCCAGGCCGCGCAGGCCGACGGCGCGGAGGCCGGCACCAACCCGGCCCCCGCCCAGACCCAGGTCCAGCCGACCCCCACCGCCTCCAGCGACAACAACCCCTGGGACTGATCTTCTCGGGGCTCCCTCACCTCCGGGCGCCTCGACGCCGGCGCTGCCGTCCGACCACGCTCCGGCCCGCTCGTTCCTCAGGGGCCTGCGCGCGCCCGGTCGACACCCCCGGCGCGACCTTCGGTTCACTCGCCGGCATCACCGGCTCGCCCATGGCCCGCGCCTCGGCTCGCCTGCCGGCGCCAGCCGCCCGGCCGCGCCCAGCCCGGCCGTCCGAAGCGCCCACGGGCAGTGGGAGGCCGGACTGTCAGCCCGCCGCCTCCAGCAGCAGCTCCGCCTCGCGCAGTTCACGTGCCATGCTCCGGTCCCGGAAGGCCTGCGCCGCGGACTCCAGCAGATCCCGCGACCGGGAACGCTCCCCGGTCCGCCCCAGCAGCCGGGCGAGGTCCAGCCGGACCAGCGCCGCACCCGCCTGGTCCATGATCTGCTCCCGCACCTCCAGGGACCGGTCGAGGAAATCCCGGGCCTGGCCGACCCGGCCCATCCCCGCGAGGGCCTGGCCGAGATCCCGCAGGAGATGCCCCTCGCCGATCACGTCGCCGCTCTTCCGGCACAGCTCCAGCACCTCGGTGAGGGTGCGCACCGCCTGCTCGTGCTCCCCCTGGCTCAGCATCAGCTGGCCCACCCGCCGCAGCGTCCGGGCGAGACCGCCCGTGTAGCCGACGGAACGGTAGATGGCCAGCGCCTCGTCCAGCTGGCCCTGCGCGGTCATCGTCCCGCCCCGCCGCATGAAGACGTGCGCGCTCTGGGTCAGCACGATCGCCCGCCCCACCACGTCGCCCGCCAGGTCGAAGTCCTTCAGCGCCCGGTCGTACAGCGTCAGCGCCCGCTCGTCGTTGCCGCGCATCCGCTCCAGCAGCGCGAGGTCCCGCCGGCACAGGCCCAGCCCGCCCGGCTCGTCGAGCTCCAGGAACAGGCCGAGCGCGGACTCCAGCGAGGTCCGCGACTCCTCGTACTGGCTGCGGCTGAGGTACAGCGAGCCCAGCGAGCTGAGCAGCGCCGCCGTCCCCCGCTTGTTGCCGGCCAGGCGTACGGCGTCCAGCGCCAGCCGGTGCGTCCGCTCCCAGTGGTCGTGGTAGCCGCGCACCTCGAAGAGTGTGACCAGCGTCGTGGCCAGGTCCCAGCACAGCTCGTCCATCCGCTCGGCCGCCGCGTGCTCCACGACCTGGCAGAGGTTGGCCTGCTCGCTGTCCAGCCACTCCAGCGGGTCCACCAGCAGCTCGTCCACGACCGCCTCCGGCGGCCGCCAGCGCGGCGCCCCGCCGTGCAGCACCGTGTAGTCCCCGCCGTAGATCCGCCGGTGCGCGGTCTCCGCCAGTGCCAGCCAGCCGCCGAACATCCGCTCCAGCGCCTGCCGTTGCACCGCCGGCTCGTCGTGCGCGGCCAACTGCTCGCGCGCGAACACCCGGATGATCTCGTGGAAGCGGTAGCGGAACCCGCCGGTGCTCTCCACCCCCACGACGTCCAGCATCTGTACGTCGACCAGCGGCTCCAGCAGGTCCGAGGGGAACGGCCGGTCGTCGTCCAGCAGCGCCCCCGCCAGCCAGCCCGGCAGAGTCGGCCCCTGCGCCAGGCTCAGCAGGCGCAGCAGCCGCCGGTCGGCCGGGCCGAGCCCGTCGTGCGTCAGGGACAGGCTGGCCCGCATCGTCATCTCGCCGTGCGTCAGCTCGTCCAGCCGGTGCCGCTCGTTGGCGAGCCGGTGCACCATCGACGCCAGGGACCAGTGCGGGCGCGCAGCCAGCCGGGCGGCCACGATGCGCAGCGCCAGCGGCAGCCCGCCGACCGTACGGACCAGCGCCTCGGCGGCGACCGCCTCGCGCTCCACCCGGTCCGCGCCGATCACCCGGACCAGCAGCTCCAGCGCCCGCCCGGTGTCCAGCACGTCCAGCTCGGCCCGGTGCGCCCCCGGCAGCCCGGTGAGCCGCACCCGGCTGGTCACCAGTACCGCGCAGGAGCTGGTGCCCGGCAGCAGCGGCCGGACCTGGGACTCGGCGGCCGCGTCGTCGAGCACCACCAGCACCCGCCGGGAGGCGAGCAGCGTCCGGTACATCTCGGCCCGCTCGTCCAGCGTCTCCGGGATCACCGGGCCGGGGATGCCGAGGGCGCGCAGGAAGCGGCCCAGCACCTCGGACGGGGTGGCGTGGGTGCCGGTGCCGCGCAGGTCGCAGTACAGCTGCCCGTCGGGGAAGTGGCTGTCGCTGAGCCGGTGCGCGACGTGCGTGGCCAGCGTGGACTTGCCGGTGCCGGGCTTGCCGACGATGACGGCCACCCCGACCGCGCGCCGCGAGCCGTCGCCCAGCAGCGCCTGCTCGATGGTGCGGATCTGCTCCTCGTCGCCGACGAAGTCGCCGGTGTCTGCCGGGAGCTGGCGCGGCACCTCGGCGGGCCGCTGGGCCGCCGCCGCGGGCTCCGGCTCGCCGCCGTCGGCCGCCGCGACGGGACCGGCCGGTCCGGCGGGCACGGGTGCCCCGGCCGCCGGCGCCTCGGGCGCCGCGCCCGCGGTGCCGGGCGCGGGGGAGCCCGTACCGGGCTGGGCCGGCGGTCCGCCCCGGCGCAGCGCGGTGTCGCCGGAGAGGATCGCCGACTCCAGGGCCCGCAGCTCCTCGCCGGGCTCCAGCCCCAGCTCCTCCACCAGCAGTTCGCGGCCCACCCGGTAGGCCTCCAGGGCCTCGGCCTGCCGCCCCGACCGGTAGAGGGCCAGCATCAGCCGGCCGCGAAGCCGCTCGCGCAGGGGGTGTTCGTGCACCAGCAGCCGGAGTTCGCCCACCAGTTCGTGGTGGCGGCCCAGGTCCAGTTCCAGGCGGATCCTGGCCTCCAGGGCGGTCAGCCGCTCCTCGTCGAGCTGGAGGGCCTTGCTGCGCAGGGTGTCGCTGGTGATGCCGCCCAGGCAGGCGCCGAGCCACAACTCGCCTGCGGCCCGCAGGCGTTCGGCGGCGTGGGCGGCCCGGCCCTCCTTCTCCATGAGCCGGGCCTCGGTCACCGTGCGGGCGAACACGGCGGCGTCGACGCTGTCGTCGGCGGCGCGGAGCACGTAACCGGGCGGGCGGGTGGTGATGGCCGCGTCGATGCCGGCGCTTGTGAAGAGTTTGCGAAGCCGGGACACGCAGATCTGGACCTGGGTGCGGGCGGTGTCCGGCGGGTCGTCGTCCCAGATGAGGTCGACCAGGTAGTCGGTGCTGACGACGCGGTTGGCCTCCAGCAGCAGCGCGGCGAGGATCGTCTCCTGCCGCCCGGGAGGGACGCGTACGGGCCCGGCCGAGCCGCTGACCTGTAACGGACCGAGGATCCGGAACACCGGGGGTTCCGGGACAGGGCGCACCCCGCCGGCAGGTTCGGTCATGCGTCTCCCAGCTCGGGGCACGGCGGAGGGGTGGTCGAGGACGGCTCGGAGGGAAGTCTTACGGAACAGGTGTGCGCTTGTCCATGGTGTGGATATTCCGTGGTGGTGATAGGGCGGAGATAGTCCGCGGTTGTGCCTCCGGCGCAGAGTGACCAGGGCTGGAGGAGAGGACACGAGATGAACAGTCAGCAGGCCGGGGAGCGTTCGCCGAGCCGCATCGTCACCGCGGCGGGGGTCGACCACGTACGGCTTTCCTACCACTACCTGGACAGCGGGGACCTGGACGGTTACGGGTCGCTGCTGCACGAGCAGGTGGAGCTGGACCGCCCCGACGCACCCTCCGGGCAGGGGCGCGCCGAGGTCGTCCGGCTGCACCGCGACGGGCTCGTGCCGGCCGCGCGCCACCTCATCCACCGGATCGTCGCCGAGGGCGACCGCGTGGTGGTCATGGGGAGCACGGGCCGGTCCGAGTTCGTCGACGTGTTCACGCTGTCCGCGGAGGGCATGCTCCGCGGCTGTCGCCGCTACTACTTCGCGCCGCCCGCGGCCTGACCCGTCCAGCCGGCCGGGACGCGGCCGAGGCGGACGCGCTGCGGGTGGTCGCCCACCGGGACCGAGACGGTCTTCCGGCCGGTCGCGAAGTCGATGGCGGTGACCCGGTCGGCGCGGCTCTCGGAGATCACGCAGGCCTTGCCGTCGCCGCTCACGGTCGCCCAGTACGGCTTCGAGGCCGGCACCAGCGGGCCCTCCTGGAGGGTGGCCCGGTCGAGGACGGTGGCGTAGTCGTCCATCGTCCCGGCGACGCACAGCTTCTCGCCCGACGGGTCCACGGACATGCCGTGGTGGCGGGAGTCGTTCACCCAGGTGGTGCGGTCCTCGCTGGTGGCGGGGTTCTTGGGCAGGGTCTTGGAGCGGGTGATCCGGTCGGTGGCCACGTCGTACTCCAGCAGGCCGTTGAAGAAGGACACCTGGAAGTACAGCTTCGAGCCGTCGGGGGTGAACGCCACCGGGCGGACCGCGTCGGACAGGTCGGAGCGGCCGAAGGCGTCCAGCCGGGACCGCATGTCGATCACCCTGACCGTGGCGAAGGTCCGGGCGTCCACCACGGTGATCTTCCGGTCGCCCTTCGTCCAGTCCAGCCAGGGGGCGTCGAGGGCGCTGGTGACGTCGCCGATGGACATGTTCCACAGGTACCGGCCGCCGTCGGTGAAGACGTTCTCGTGCGGCTTGTCGCCGGTGGCGAAGGAGCCGACCTGGCGGCCGGTGGTGATGTCCAGCACGTGCACCGTGTTCGCCGTCGAGGCCGAGACCGCGACCCGGGTGCCGTCGGGCGACACCGCCATGTGGTCGGCCCGGTAACCGGAGACGGCGAAGCGCCAGTTGACCCTGCCGGTGGCCAGGTCGAGGGACACCACGTCGGCGAAGCTGGGCCGGGACACCACGAGCGCGGTGCCGTCGGGGGTGGCGTACATGTCGTCCACGAACTGGTCGTGGCCCTCGCCGGCGGTGTTGCGGACGCCGAGGAAGAACGCGAGCTTCAGCGGGTTGAGGTAGATCTCCCGGAGCCGCTCCTCCTTGTCCGGCACGACGTTGATCCGGCCGATCCGGGCCAGGTCGCCGGAGGACGCCAGCACGTCGGCGGTGCCCTCCCAGTTGTTCCCGACGAACAGCACCTCGCGCAGGCCGGAACCCGCTCCGGAGGCCTCCGCCGCGTACGCGGGGGAGGGGGCGGCGAGGGTCAGCGCGGCCAGCAGGGCAGCGGCCGCCAGCCCGGCTCGGCGGCGTGAACGGACGTACGGAGAGCGGGAGTTGTGGTGCGTACCGGTACTCACGAGCGGCTCCTGACGCGGCGGGGGGCTGATTACCTGGCGGTAAGGTACTGACCCGTCAGTAGTCTTGCCAGACACATCACGCGATCGTTCCCGGGCCCGCTCCACCGGGTACGTTGACCGCGTCCCCCTCCGGCAGTGACCCCTCGCGGCCGCCCCGCGGGCGGGAACGTCCGGAACCCGGTGTCTTCCACCCGTGTCGGTGTTGGGCTGATCGGGTGAAACACGAGAGGATGGGCGGATGCACATGAATGGCGGGGCCGAGGTGGTCCGGTGAGCAGGTACGACGTCACCGACGAACAGTGGGAGGGGCTCGCCCAGGTCGTCCCCCTGCGCAGCCGCAACGAATGGCCGTCGCGGGTCGACCACCGCACCATCCCCGGCGACCACGCGGCGCGGCAGCGGCGGTTCGTCGTCCTGCGCGTGCAGGTCTTCGCCGACGCCCGCGAGGTGGCCGAATACCTGATCGCGCAGATCCCCGTGCTCCTCGACCTCACGGGAGCCGACACCGAGGTCGCCAAGCGCATCCTCGACTTCAGCAGCGGCGTGGTCTTCGGCCTCGGCAGCGGCATGCACCGGGTCGACCGGAACGTCTTCCTCCTCGCCCCCGTGGGCACCGAGGTCGAGGGCATCGCCGCCGCCATCCCCCAAACGTAGGAAGGCCCCACGACGGAACGGTTCGCCCCGGGACGGGGTGCGTAGCGTCCGGCGCATGCACGCCACCCCCGCGCACGCCACCCCCGCGCACTCCCGCCCCGCGGTCACCGAACTCCGCCTCTCCGCCTACCGCTCCCACCGCGGCGCGGCCTACCCCCTCGGCCCCGTCACCCTCCTCACCGGCCCCAGCGGCAGCGGCAAGTCCACCGCCCTGGAGGCCTACGCCTGCCTCGCGGGCCTCGCCTCCGGCCGGTCCGTCGCCGAGGTCTTCCCCGACCCCGTCTCCTGCGTGCCCGAAGGCGCCGCCCCCGACGCCCAGGGCCGCCGCGGCTTCCGCATCGGCTGTACCGTGGACGGCCCCGCAGGACCCGCCCGCCTCGACCTCGCCGTCCAGGCGGATCCCGAACTCCGCATCGTCGGCGAACGCCTCACCGCCGACGGCCGGATCCTCCTCACCACCGCCTTACGCGACCCGGGCCGCCGCACCGTCCAGGCCGCCTGGCTCACCGGCGGCCCCGCAGGCGTCACCCGCGCACCCCTCCCCGACGACCGGCTCGGCACCGCCCTGCTGCCCCTGCGCGTCGCCGGCAGCACCGAAGGCCAGCGCCGCGTCCTCGCCGCCGCGGAACAGGTCGTCGTCGCCCTCCGCTCCGTCTTCTCCTGCGACCCCCGGCCCGACCGCATGCGCGCCCCCGTCACCCCCGCCGGCGGCCGCCTCCACGGCGACTGCGACAACCTCGCCGACGTCCTCCACCGCACCCGCGGCGAATGCGCCACCCGGCACGCCGCCCTCGTCCGGGCCGCCCGCACCGGCTGCGCCGGCCCCGTCGCCGACCTCGCCGCCCGTGCCCTCTCCGACGGCCGCACCGTCGCCGAACTCCACCGCGGCCCCGGCGCCGCCACCCCCCTCGGCCGCCTCGGCCAGGGCGAACTCCGCTTCCTCGGCCTCGCGCTCGTCCTGCTCACCGGCCCCGGCGTGCTCGCCATGGACCCCGCCGCCGAACTCCTCCCCGCCCAGCAGGCGCTCACCGTCCTCGCCGACGGCATGGACCGGTCCCTCGACGCCCGCCAGACCGCCGAACTCCTCCGCCTGGCCCTCCTCTGCTGCGCCCGCGGCCACGTCCGGCTGACCGGCGCGGTGGGCGAGGGCGCGGCGGGGGCCGCCCGCGGGGTACCCGGTGTGTCGGTGGTAGACCTGACCCCGTGACAGACGCAGCCGACCGGCCCGCCCCGCCCTCCCTCGACGTGCTGAGCCGCCGCCTCAAGGAGTTCGCCGCGGCCCGCGACTGGGAGCCGTACCACACGCCCAAGAACCTGGCCGTCGCACTCAGCGTCGAGGCCTCGGAACTCGTCGAGATCTTCCAGTGGCTGACCCCCGAGCAGTCCGCCCGCGTCATGGAGGACCCGGACCGGGCCCACCGCGTGGCCGACGAGGTCGCCGACGTCCTCGCCTACCTCCTGCAGTTCTGCGAGGTGCTCGGAGTGGACCCGCTGGCCGCCCTCGACGCGAAGATCGACCGGAACGAGACCCGCTTCCCCAAACCCGGGCAGAACCGCCCCGAGCACACCTGACACGCCCCCTCGGCGCCCCGTCGTCACTCTTCGGAGTGATGGACTTGTCCGCAACCGCGAGAGTGTCCACAGATTTCCGAATACCCCTGGCTTTACGGGTCCATTGCCCTCACGCTGGGTAGTGGCTAGACAGCAAGATGTCGTACGGACGGGGGACGGCATATGGATGCGGTACGGCTCATCGCGGCCGGCCGTCACGCTCTGGCAAGGAGCCGGACGGCGGGGGAAACCATGGCGGAGGCACTGCAGGCGCAGGCACTCGCCCAGGAGATAGGAAGCTGGCTGGCGGTCACCGGACCGCCCGAACTCAGAACGGAGGCCCGGGGCCTCGGCGACGCGGGACGCAAGGGCTGCGCGACGATCGAACGCCGGGCGCCGGGACCGGAGCCCGGAACCGACGGCGGCCCGCTCCGGGCCGCCCAGCTCTCCGGCATGGAAGACCTCCGGCAGGTCTTCCTCGGACTCATAGCCCTGCTGGACGACACCGTCAGGGCCCTGACCACGGTCGCCTGCGCACCGGAGAACGACCACCTGTACTGGCACATCGTCGAGACCATCGACACGCTCGACCACTCCTGCGACCGGGTCCGCGTGCTGCTGCGCCGCCACGCCGCCCGCCGGGGCAGCGCCTCGCCCACCGCGGGCCGGGGCCGCTGAGCGCGGGGAACCCCCGGTCACGGCCGGACGGTGACGGGTGCGGCCGGACGGGCGGTCTCCGCCCGGAAGTCCCGTCGCCGAACCGGCCGCAGCGCCGGCGATGAGTTTTCGTGGGCCGGGGAGTCCACCCCCTGTCACCGACACTCAGGAGGACCCGTGACCCAGCTGCTCCGCATCCAGAACTTCAACGTCTCCAGCGACGGAATCGGCGCCGGCGAGGACCAGACCCTCGAAAGGCCCTTCGGCCACGTCGACCCCGGCGCCCTGTTCGCCTGGGCCGGGGCCACCGCGAGCTGGCCGATGCGCACCGACCCCGGCGGCAGCCGCGGCCTGGACGACTACTTCACCCGGGACTTCGGGCACAACATCGGCGCCGAGATCATGGGCCGGAACAAGTTCGGTCCGCAGCGCGGCCCCTGGCGCGACCACGACTGGCAGGGCTGGTGGGGGGACGAGCCGCCCTTCCACACTCCGGTGTTCGTCATGACCCACCACCCCCGGCCCTCGTTCACCCTGTCCGACACCACGTTCCACTTCGTCGACGCCGACCCGGCCACCGTCCTCGCGCAGGCACGGGAGGCCGCGCAGGGCAAGGACGTACGCCTCGGCGGCGGGGCGACCACCATCCGGGAGTTCCTCGACGCCGGCCTCGTCGACACCCTCCACGTGGCGGTCTCCCCGCTGAAGCTCGGGACCGGCGTCCGGCTCTGGGAGTCCCCCGAGGAGCTCCTCGACCGCTTCCACCTGGACGTCGTCCCCAGCCCGAGCGGTGTCACGCACCACCTGTTCTGGCGGAAGTGACCCGGGCGGGCCGGATCCGCCGGACGCCGGCCGGCAGCAGCGGCCGATGGCGGCGGGCCGGCCGGCCGTCCGACCGGCCTTCGGGCCGACCGACCGGGCCCGGGGCGGCCGGCCCCGGCGCCGGCCGCCCCGGCCGGACTCAGAAGGGACGCGGTGCCGGACGGTCGGCGTGCGACGCGCGGTCCACCGGGACGGCGTCCGTCCGGGGACGCTCCGCGGAGGTCTGGAGGTCGGCGTCGAGCTGCGAGAGGTCGGCGTTGAGGGCGGCCATCAGCTCTTCCATCTGCTGGAGCAGGCCCTTCGGGGCCCCGCCCTGCGCCGGCACGGTCTGCTCCTGCCCGGCCTGTCCGGTGTGCTCGGGCACGTGATCCTGGGACATGGCGGCCTCCTCGGCCCGGGCCCCTCCCCGCGGGGAAGGGGACGGTGGACGCACCGGGCGAACGCCCCGGCGCGCGGGCCGGGCGGTCCGGCTCCGACCCGGCCAACGATCTCCCCGACCCCCGGTCACTGGCCGGGACGGGCACGAATTCCCAGGTTGACGCAGATTCACCCGGCCGGGGTGACCGGGCGGCAGGATGAGTGCATGGATCTCCGCATCTTCACCGAGCCCCAGCAGGGCGCCGACTACGACACCCTCCTCCGCGTCGCCCGCGCCACCGAGGACCTGGGCTTCGACGCCTTCTTCCGCTCCGACCACTACCTGCGGATGGGCCCCGGACTGCCCCTCGCCGAAGGCGGCGGACCGCCCGGCATGCCCGGCCCCACCGACGCCTGGATCACCCTCGCCGGACTCGCCCGCGAGACCCGCCGCATCCGCCTCGGCACCCTGATGACCGCCGGCACCTTCCGCCTCCCCGGCGTCCTCGCCATCCAGGTCGCCCAGGTCGACCAGATGTCCGGCGGCCGCGTCGAATTCGGCCTCGGCGCAGGCTGGTTCGCCCGCGAACACCAGGCGTACGGCATCCCCTTCCCCGAGGAGCGGTTCGCCCGCCTCGAAGAGCAGCTCGCCATCGTCACCGGCCTCTGGGAGACCAAGCCCGGCGACACCTTCACCTTCGAGGGAACCCACTACCGCCTCACCGACTCCCCGGCCCTGCCCAAGCCCGCGCAGCGCAAGGTGCCCGTCCTCATCGGCGGCCACGGAGCCGCCCGCACCCCCCGGCTCGCCGCCCGCTACGCCGACGAGTTCAACATCCCCTTCGCCTCCCTCGCCGACACGGAGCGCCAGTTCGGCCGGGTCCGCGCCGCCGCCGAGGCGGCCGGCCGCGCCCCCGGCGACCTCGTCTACTCCAACGCCCTCGTCGTCTGCGTGGGCGCCGACGACGCCGAGGTCGCCCGGCGCGCCGCCGCCATCGGCCGCGACGTCGACGAACTCAAGGCCAACGGCCTGGCCGGCACCCCCGCCGAGGTGGTGGAGAAGATCGGCGCCTACCAGGCCGCCGGCTCCCAGCGGATCTACCTCCAGGTCCTCGACCTGCACGACCTGGACCACCTGGAGCTGATCTCCGCCCGGGTCATGCCCCAGCTCGGCTGATGGCGCGCGCCACCACGCCCCTCGCCGCGGAACTGGCCCGCCGGCCGGTCCTCCTCGACGGGGGCCTCAGCAACCAGCTCGCCGACCAGGGCTGCGACCTCTCCGGCGAACTCTGGTCAGCCCGCGTCCTCGACGAGGCACCCGACCAGATCGAGGCCGCCCACACCGCCTACGTCCGCGCCGGCGCGGAAGTCCTCATCACCGCCTCCTACCAGGTCTCCCACGAGGGGTTCGGCCGCCGCGGCCACACCCCCGCCCAGGTCGACCGCCTGCTGCGGCGCAGCGTGGAACTGGCCGACCGGGCCGCCCGCACCGCACCGCCCGGACACCCGGTGTGGGTGGCGGCCTCCGTCGGCCCGTACGGCGCGGTCCTCGCCGACGGCTCCGAATACCGCGGCCGGTACGGGCTCACCGTGGCGGAACTGGCCGCCTTCCACCGCCCCCGCGTGACCGCCCTGCTGGCCGCCCGGCCGGACGTACTGGCGCTGGAGACGGTGCCCGACACGGACGAGGCCGAGGCGCTGCTCCGCGTGGTCGCCGGCTCCGGCACGCCCGCCTGGCTCTCGTACACCGTCGAGGGGGACCGCACCCGGGCCGGCCAGCCCCTCGCCGAGGCCTTCGCCCTGGCCGCCGAGGCGCCCGAGGTCATCGCCGTGGGCGTGAACTGCTGCGACCCCCACGACGTGGCGGGCGCCGTACGCCTGGCCGCCGCCTGCGGGAAACCCGTCGTGGCCTACCCCAACGACGGCTCCGTCTGGGACGCCGCCACCCGGCACTGGCACGCACCCGAGACCCCGGCACCCTGGCCGGTACCCGCCTGGCGGGCCGCCGGAGCTCGCCTGATCGGCGGCTGCTGCCGCGTCGGACCCACCGCCGTCGCCGGCCTCGCGACCGCCCTGAAGCCCTGACACGCACCCGGGGCCCGCCCGAAAATCCCTGGTGGCGGGCCTCGCGGCGCGCCCATACTCGGACGCGTGTTCCTGACGATCAGTACCACCGGTACCCACGAGCGCCCCGCGACCGACCTCGGCTTCCTGCTGCACAAGCATCCCGACAAGGCGCAGGCGTTCTCCACGTCGCACGGCACGGCCCACGTCCTCTACCCCGAGGCCACGGCCGAGCGGTGCACCGCCGCGCTGCTGCTCGAAGTGGACCCGGTGGCGCTGGTGCGCCGCGGCCGCGGAAAGGGCCGCGGCGGCGCCCCCGACTCCGCCCTCGCGCAGTACGTCAACGACCGCCCGTACGCCGCCTCCTCCCTGCTCGCCGTGGCCCTCGCCGCCGTGTTCTCCAGCGCCCTCAAGGGCCAGTGCCGCAACCGGCCGGAGCTGCCCGGGCAGGCCAGGCCGCTGCGCGTTGAGATCCCCGCCCTGCCCGCCCGCGGCGGCCCCGAGCTGGTCCGCCGGCTCTTCGGACCCCTCGGCTGGCACACCGTGACCGCGGACCCCGTCCCCCTGGACGGGCGCTTCCCCGAGTGGGGCGACTCCCGTTACGTACGCCTGGTCCTGGAGGGCGAGCTGCCCCTCGCCGACGCCCTGCGCCAGCTGTACGTGCTGCTGCCCGTGCTCGACGACGCCAAGCACTACTGGGTCGCCCCGGACGAGGTCGACAAGCTGCTGCGGGCCGGCGACGGCTGGCTGGCCGGACACCCCGAGCACCGGCTCATCACCAGCCGCTACCTCGCCCGGCGCGGCGGGCTGACCCGGCAGGCCATGGAGCGGCTGGAGCTGGCCCGTCTCGCCGAGGCCGACGACACCGCGGCCGAGGAGCTGGACAACGCCGTCGACGAGGCCGTGGACACCGAGGACCGGCCCGTGCCGCTGGCCGCCCGGCGTCGCGAGGCCCTGCTCGCGGCCCTGCGCGCGGCCGGAGCCCAGCGCGTCCTCGACCTAGGCTGCGGCCAGGGCCAGCTCGTCCAGGAGCTGCTCAAGGACCCCGCGTTCACCGCCGTCACCGGCGTCGACGTGTCGATGCGCGCGCTCACCACGGCCGCCCGCCGGCTGCGGCTCGACCGCATGGGCGAGCGGCAGAGCTCCCGCGTCCAGCTGCTCCAGGGCTCCCTGGCGTACACCGACAAGCGGCTCGCCGGCTACGACGCGGCGGTCCTCAGCGAGGTGATCGAGCACGTCGACCCGCCCCGGCTGCCCGCCCTGGAGTACGCCGTCTTCGGCGCGGCCCGCCCCCGCACCGTGCTCGTGACCACGCCGAACGTCGAGTACAACGTCCGCTGGGAGTCGCTGCCCGCCGGGCACGTCCGGCACCGCGACCACCGCTTCGAATGGACCCGGGAGGAGTTCCGCGGCTGGGCCGGCGAGGTCGCGGCCCGGCACGGCTACGAGGTCGCACACCTGCCCGTCGGACCCGACGACCCGGAGGTCGGCCCGCCCACCCAGATGGCGGTCTTCACCCGCACCGACACCACCACCGACCCCACCGGCACCCACACCACCGAGAACGACACCCGGCACGGCAACAACGGCACGCACGGCACGCACACCACCCGGGCCACCGACACCGCCGAGAAGGAGGAGAAGGCCGCATGACCACCGAGCACACCACCCGCACCCTGCCCGTCCCCGACCTGTCCCTCGTCGTCCTCGTCGGCGCCACCGGATCCGGCAAGTCCACCTTCGCGAGCCGCCACTTCAAGCCCACCGAGGTGCTCTCCTCCGACTTCTGCCGCGGCCTCGTCGCCGACGACGAGAACGACCAGAGCGCCAGCCGCGAGGCCTTCGACGTCCTCCACTACATCGCCGCCAAGCGCCTCGCCGCCGGCCGGCTCACCGTCGTCGACGCCACCAACGTCCAGACCGAGGCCCGCCGGCAGCTCGTCGCCCTCGCCCGCGAACACGACGTGCTGCCCGTCGCCATCGTCCTCGACCTGCCCGAGCAGGTCTGCGCCGCCCGCAACGCCGTCCGCCCCGACCGGGCCGGCATGTCCCCCCACGTCGTCACCCGCCACCGCCGCGAACTGCGCCGCTCCCTGCGCGGCCTGGAACGCGAGGGCTTCCGCAAGGTGCACGTCCTGCGCACCGTCGAGGAGGTCGACGCCGCCCGGGTCGTCCGCGAGCGCCGCTTCAACGACCTGACCCACCTCACCGGCCCCTTCGACATCGTCGGCGACGTCCACGGCTGCTCCTCCGAGCTGGAGACCCTGCTGGACAGGCTCGGCTACCGCGACGGCGTCCACCCCGACGGCCGCACCGCCGTCTTCGTCGGCGACCTCGTCGACCGCGGCCCCGACAGCCCCGGCGTCCTGCGCCGCGTCATGAGCATGGTCAAGTCGGGCAACGCCCTGTGCGTGCCCGGCAACCACGAGAACAAGCTCGGCCGCCACCTCAAGGGCCGCACCGTCCAGCGCACCCACGGCCTCGCCGAGACCATCGAGCAGCTGGAGCGCGAGGACGAGGCCTTCGTCGCCGAGGTCCGCGAGTTCATCGACGGACTCGTCAGCCACTACGTCCTCGACGGCGGCCGCCTCGTGGTCTGCCACGCCGGCCTGCCCGAGAAGTACCACGGCCGCACCTCCGGCCGCGTCCGCTCCCACGCCCTCTACGGCGACACCACCGGCGAGACCGACGAGTTCGGCCTGCCCGTGCGCTACCCGTGGGCCGAGGAGTACCGCGGCAAGGCCGCCGTCGTGTACGGACACACCCCGGTCCCGAACACCTCCTGGCTCAACAACACCATCTGCCTCGACACCGGCGCCGTCTTCGGCGGCCGGATGACCGCGCTGCGCTGGCCCGAGCGCGAACTGGTCGACGTACCCGCCGAGAAGGTCTGGTACGAGCCCGCCAAGCCGCTCGCCACGGAGGCGCCCGGCGGCCGCGAGGGCCGCCCGCTGGACCTGGCCGACGTCCACGGGCGCCGGGTCGTCGAGACCCGCCACCTGGGCAACGTCACGGTGCGCGAGGAGAACGCGGCCGCGGCCCTGGAGGTGATGAGCCGCTTCGCCGTCGACCCCCGGCTGGTCCCGTACCTGCCGCCGACCATGGCGCCCACCGCCACCTCCCGCGAGGGGACCCGCGGCGGAGCCGCCGACGTGGACCATCTGGAGCACCCGGCCGAGGCCTTCGCCCAGTACCGGGCCGACGGCGTCACCCGCGTGGTCTGCGAGGAGAAGCACATGGGCTCCCGCGCCGTGGCCCTGGTCTGCCGCGACGCGGACACCGCCCGCGAACGCTTCGGCGTCACCGGCGTCACCGGCTCCCTGTACACCCGTACCGGACGGCCCTTCTTCGACGACCCGGACGTCACCGAGACGGTCCTGGACCGGCTGCGCACGGCGGTCTCCGGTGCCGGCCTCTGGGACGAACTGGACACCCCGTGGCTGCTGCTGGACGGCGAGCTGCTGCCCTGGTCGCTGAAGGCCACCGGCCTGCTGCGCGACCAGTACGCCGCCGTCGGCGCCGCCGCCGCGGCCGTCTTCCCGGACGCGCTCGCCGCCCTGGACGCCGCCGCCGCCCGCGGCGTCGACACCGGCGGCCTGCCCGCCAGGCAGCGGGAACGGGCCGCCGACGCGGCCGCGTTCACCGACGCCTACCGCCGCTACTGCTGGCCCACCGACGGCCTGGACGGGGTGCGCTTCGCGCCCTTCCAGCTGCTCGCGGCCGAGGGCCGGTCCCTCGCGGACGTGCCGCACGACCGCCAGCTCGCCTGGCTGGACCGGCTCGTGCAGCACGACGCCACCGGGCTGCTGCGCACCACCGGCCGGCTGGTCGTCGACACCGGCGACGAGGACTCCGTACGCGCGGGCACCGACTGGTGGCTGGAGCTGACCGCGGCCGGCGGCGAGGGCATGGTCGTGAAGCCGCTGGACGCGTGCGTCCGCGACGGCAGGGGCCGCCTGGTGCAGCCCGGCATCAAGGTCCGCGGCCGCGAGTACCTGCGGATCATCTACGGCCCCGAGTACACCCGCCCGGACAACCTGGAGCGGCTGCGCGAGCGGTTCCTCGGCCACAAGCGGTCCCTCGCGCTGCGCGAGTACGCCCTCGGCCTGGAGGCGCTGGACCGGCTGGCCGGCGGCGAGCCGCTGTGGCGGGTCCACGAAGCCGTGTTCGCCGTGCTGGCACTGGAGTCGGAGCCCGTCGACCCCCGCCTCTGACGTACGGAACCCGCCCGCCGGCACCCTCCGGAAACCTCCCGCCGTTACGGCAAACGGGGGAATTTCGCGGGGAATCGGCGGGCGGGCTCGTTCTTCCAGGGAAGCGGAGTGTCCGCGATCCCGGAAAGAACGGAACGCATGATGAACAAGACCGCGCGCGGAAGCCTTGCGGCGCTCATGACGTGTATGGCGACGGCGGCCGCGGTGTCCCCGGCGCTGGCGGCCGAGCACGTCCCGGTCGACGTGCCGCTGGAGGCGCTGGAGGTGCCGCTCGGCATGCAGACCCCGCACCTGGCGACCGGTCTGCCCGTGCCCGTCCCCGGCATCCCCGAGGGCCCGGTCCACCACACGGGCGAGATGCTGCCCAACCCGGTGCTCCCCATGGTCCCGCTGACCGGCGAACTGGCCCCCACCCTCGCCTCCACCCCGGTCCCCGACCTGCTGGGCACCGGCAAGAACGGGGAGGCGAAGCTGGCCGCCCCGGCCTCCGACATGGTCGCCAAGACCCCGGGCGCGGTCGTGGGCGCCCCCATGCTGCTGCCCGACGGCGACCACTTCGGCCTGCCGGCCCTGACCAAGCCGCAGCTGGGCATCCTCACCCCGGCGCTCCAGGGCGACCCGGGCGCGCTGCTGGGCTTGAGCTGACACCCGCTCGAAAAGCCGCCCGGTCTGCGACCGTGTAGGCATGGGATTCCATGTCGACTCCGAGACCGGGCGGCTCCGCCGCGTCATCCTCCACCGGCCGGACCTGGAGCTGAAGCGGCTCACCCCGAGCAACAAGGACGCGCTCCTCTTCGACGACGTGCTGTGGGTGCGCCGGGCCCGCCAGGAGCACGACGGTTTCGCCGACGTGCTGCGTGACCGGGGCGTCGAGGTCCACCTCTTCGGCGACCTGCTGCGCGAGTCGCTGGAGATCCCGGAGGCGCGCCGGCTGGTGCTGGACCGGGTCTTCGACGAGAAGGAGTTTGGGCCGCTGGCCACCGGCCACCTCCGGGCCGCCTTCGACGAGCTGCCGGCGGCGGAGCTGGTCGAGGCGCTGGTCGGTGGGATGACGAAGCGCGAGTACCTGGAGCGGCACGGCGAGCCCACCTCGGTGCGCTTCCACGCGCTGGAGCTGGACGGCTTCCTCCTCGACCCGCTGCCGAACCACCTCTTCACCCGCGACACCTCCGCCTGGATCTACGACGGGGTCTCCATCAACGCGATGCGCTGGCCCGCCCGGCAGCGCGAGACCGTCCACTTCGAGGCCATCTACCGCCACCACCCCCTCTTCACCGCCTCCGGGGCCTTCCACTACTGGTCGCAGGGCCAGGCCGACTACCCGTCCACCATCGAGGGCGGCGACGTGCTGGTCATCGGCAACGGCGCGG
The DNA here is from genome assembly GCF_044759445.1 of Streptomyces sp. NPDC101118. Taxonomy (NCBI): domain Bacteria; kingdom Bacillati; phylum Actinomycetota; class Actinomycetes; order Kitasatosporales; family Streptomycetaceae; genus Streptomyces; species Streptomyces sp. NPDC101118. The sequence continues at coordinate 87,860 of NZ_JBIVZG010000027.1, forward strand.
TGCTGATCGGGATGAGCGAGCGGACCACCCCGCAGGCCGTGGAGATGCTGGCGCGGGGCCTGTTCGCGGCCGGGTCCGCCCGTACGATCGTGGCCCTCGACATGCCGAAGCGGCGGGCGCTCATGCACCTGGACACGGTGATGACGATGGTCGACGGGGACACCTTCACGCAGTACGCGGGGCTCGGCATGCTCCGCTCGTACACGATCCGGCCGGGCGAGGCCGAGAGCGAGCTGCGGGTCACCGACCACCCGCCGGAGCACATGCACCGGGCCATCGCGGAGGCGCTGGGGCTGGACGCGATCCGGGTGCTGACCGCCACGCAGGACGTGCACTCGGCGGAGCGCGAGCAGTGGGACGACGGCTGCAACGTGCTGGCCGTGGAGCCCGGGGTGGTCGTGGCGTACGAGCGGAACGTCACCACCAACACCCACCTGCGCAAGCAGGGCATCGAGGTGATCGAGATCCCGGGCAGCGAACTGGGCCGGGGCCGGGGCGGGCCGCGGTGCATGAGCTGCCCGGTGGAGCGGGACCCGGTCGGGTAGGCCGGTGGGGGCGTCGGCGGCGGTGCGGGCTGTGGCCCGCGTCACCGCCACCAGACTGTATAGAGATACGGGGGCTCGTATAGACTTCCAACCCTTGCCGTCCCCGTCCCCGTGCGTGACCTAGGAGTGCCCCCATGGCGACCGACCTCGTTGGCCGGAGCTTCCTCAAGGAGCTCGACTTCACCGCCGCCGAGTTCCGCGGCCTGGTCGCCCTGGCCGCCGAACTGAAGGCCGCCAAGCGCGCCGGCGCCGAGGTCCGGCACCTCCGGGGCCGCAACATCGCCCTGATCTTCGAGAAGACCTCCACCCGCACCCGCTGCGCCTTCGAGGTCGCCGCCGCCGACCAGGGCGCCCACACCACCTACCTCGACCCCTCCGCCTCCCAGATGGGCCACAAGGAGTCCGTCCGCGACACCGCCCGCGTCCTCGGCCGGATGTTCGACGCCATCCAGTACCGCGGCGACAGCCAGGACGCCGTCGAGGAACTCGCCGCCTTCGCCGGCGTACCCGTCTACAACGGCCTCACCGACGACTGGCACCCCACCCAGATGCTCGCCGACGTCCTCACCATGACCGAGCACTGCGCCAAGCCCCTGGAGTCCACGAGCTTCGCCTACCTCGGCGACGCCCGCTTCAACATGGGCAACTCCTACCTCGTCACCGGCGCCCTGCTCGGCATGGACGTACGGATCGTCGCCCCCCGCGCCTACTGGCCCGCCGAACAGGTCGTCTCCCGGGCCCGGGCCGCCGCCGCGACCAGCGGCGCCCGCATCACCCTCACCGAGGACGTCGCCGAGGGCGTCGCCGGCGCCGACTTCGTCGCCACCGACGTCTGGGTCTCCATGGGCGAGCCCAAGGAGGTCTGGGACGAGCGCATCAAGGCCCTGGCCCCGTACGCCGTCACGATGGACGTGCTGCGCGCCACCGGCAACCCGGACGTCAGGTTCCTGCACTGCCTGCCGGCCTTCCACGACCTGGGCACCAAGGTCGGCCGCGAGATCTACGAGCGGCACGGCCTGGAGTCGCTGGAGGTCACCGACGAGGTCTTCGAGTCGGCCCACTCCGTCGTCTTCGACGAGGCCGAGAACCGGCTCCACACCATCAAGGCGATCCTCGTCGCCACCCTCGCCGGAACCGACGCGTAGTCACGCATAGTCATACGGCGGCGGAGCGGCCCAGGCCGCAGCCGCCGCGCCGCGGCCGGGGCCGCGCGGCCAGCGTGAACCACACCGCCTTGCCGCGCGGCGTCGGCCGGTGCCCGCAGGCCGAGCTCAGGGTGCGGAGCAGCAGCAGCCCCCGCCCGTGCTCCTGCAGCGGGTCCGGGTACTCGCCCGGCACGGCCGGCGTCAGCGCGCCCGGCGGACGCGGGTCGCCGTCGTGCACCTCGATCCGGCAGCCCCCCGGCAGCAGCTCCACCTCCAGTTCCACGGCGGCGCCCGCCCCGGTGTGCTCCACCGCGTTCGCCACCAGCTCCGCCGTCAGCAGCTCCGCCGTGTCGAGGTCCGCCGGCGCGCCGGGACCGGCCAGGGCCGAGCGGACCACGGACCGGGCGAGGGGCACGGCCGCGGTGGTGCGGGGGAGAGCGGTCCGCCAGAGGGTGTGAGCGGTGGGCGCGGGCACGGCGGCACGTCCTTTCGGCGGGTGGTGCGGGAGGAGATCGTGTCTTCCACGCTACGGAGCGGGCGCCCCGCCTCCCAGGGCACCCCGATGTGTGTGCGGAGGACGAGGGCCATGTCCGGTTCGGGACCTTCGTACGGGACCTTCGCCCACCACGTCGCCTGTCGCGTTCTCCTGACGACAGTCACAAGACGGTGATACCGTCGTGGACGTGAGCCCCTTCACCGGTTCCGCAGCCGCAACGGAGCGATGGCGCCACCTCCGGGTGACCCGGCAGGACGGCGTCGTCACCGTCACCCTCGACCGCCCCGAGAAGCTCAACGCGCTCACCTTCGGCGCCTACGCCGACCTGCGCGACCTGCTCTCGGAACTGTCCCGCGAACGCGCCTGCCGCGCCCTCGTCCTCGGCGGCGAGGGACGCGGCTTCTGCTCCGGCGGCGACGTCGACGAGATCATCGGCGCCACCCTCGCCATGGACACCGCCCAGCTCCTCGACTTCAACCGGATGACCGGACAGGTCGTCCGCGCCCTCCGCGAATGCCCCTTCCCGGTCATCGCCGCCCTCCACGGCGTCGCCGCCGGCGCCGGAGCCGTCCTCGCCCTCGCCGCCGACTTCCGCATCGCCGACCCCACCGCCCGCTTCGCCTTCCTCTTCACCCGCGTCGGCCTCTCCGGCGGCGACATGGGCGCCGCCTACCTGCTGCCCCGCGTCGTCGGCCTCGGCCACGCCACCCGCCTGCTGATGCTCGGCGAACCCGTACGCGCCGAGGAAGCCGAACGCATCGGCCTCCTCAGCGAACTCACCGACGAGGGCAAGGCCGGCACCCGCGCCGCCGAACTCGCCGCCCACCTCGCCGCCGGACCCGCCCTCGCCTACGCCCAGACCAAGGCCCTCCTCACCGCCGAACTCGACATGCCGCTCGCCGCCTCCGTCGAACTCGACGCCAACACCCAGGCCCTGCTGATGAACGGCCGGGACTACGCCGAGTTCCACGCCTCCTTCACCGGCAAACGGCCCCCCGCCTGGCAGGGGAGGTGACCGTGCGGATCGCGGTCATCGGCGGCGGCCCCGGCGGCCTCTACGCCGCCGCCCTCCTCAAACGCCTCGGCCCGGACCGCGACATCACCGTCTGGGAACGCAACGCCCCCCAGGACACCTTCGGCTTCGGCGTCGTCCTCTCCGACGAGACCCTCGGCGGCATCGAACACGCCGACCCCGAGGTGTACGCCGCCCTCCAGGCCGAATTCGTCCGCTGGGACGACATCGACGTCGTCCACCGCGGCCGCGTCCTCACCTCCGGCGGCCACGGCTTCGCCGCCCTCGGCCGCCGCCGACTCCTGGAGATCCTCCACGCGCGCTGCGCCGCACTCGGCGTACGCCTCCGCTCCCGCGAAGAGGCCCCGCCCGCCGCCGAACTCGCCGCCCGCCACGACCTGGTCATCGCCGCCGACGGCGTCCACAGCGCCACCCGCACCGCCCACGCCGACGTCTTCCGCCCCAACCTCACCACCCACCGCTGCCGCTACATCTGGCTCGCCGCCGACTTCGCCTTCGACGCCTTCCGCTTCGAGACCGCCGAAACCGAACACGGCGTCATGCAGCTCCACGGCTACCCCTTCTCCGCCGACGCCTCCACCGTCATCGTCGAAATGCGCGAAGAGGTGTGGCGCGCCGCCGGACTCGACCTCTGCGACCAGGACGAATCCGCCCAGCGCTGCGCCAAGACCTTCAGCGAGGCCCTCCGCGGCCGGCCCCTGCGCGGCAACAACTCCGCCTGGACCGCCTTCCGCACCGTCGTCAACGACCGCTGGTCACACGGCAACATCACCCTGCTCGGCGACGCCGCCCACACCGCGCACTTCTCCATCGGCTCCGGCACCAAACTCGCCGTCGAGGACGCCCTCGCCCTCGCCGCCTGCACCGAGGAACACGACACCCTCCCCGCCGCCCTCGCCGCCTACGAAGCCGAACGCCGCCCCGTCGTCGAATCCACCCAGCGCGCCGCCCACGCCAGCCTCCGCTGGTTCGAGGACCTCGCCGTCTACCTCGACCAGCCGCCCCGCCAGTTCGCCTTCAACCTCCTCACCCGCAGCCGCCGCGTCACCCACGACAACCTGCGCCTGCGCGACCCCCGCTTCACCACCACCGTCGAACGCGACTTCGGCTGCCCCGACGCCACCCCGCCGATGTTCACCCCCCTCACCCTCCGCGGCCTCACCCTCCGCAACCGCGTCGTCGTCTCCCCGATGGACACCTACCGCGCCACCGACGGCCTCCCCGGCGACTTCCACCTCGTCCACCTCGGCTCCCGCGCCCTCGGCGGCGCCGGACTCGTCATGACCGAGATGGTCTGCGTCAGCCCCGAAGGCCGCATCACCCCCGGCTGCTCCGGCCTCTACACCGACGCACAGGCCCGCGCCTGGACCCGCATCGTCGACTTCGCCCACACCCAGGCCCCCGGCGCCGCCCTCGGCGTCCAGCTCGGCCACTCCGGCCGCAAGGGCTCCACCCGCCTCATGTGGGAAGGCATCGACCAGCCCCTCCCCACCGGCAACTGGCCCCTCGCCGCCGCCTCACCCCTGCCCTGGCAGCCCGGCACCAGCCAGACCCCGCACGCCCTCACCCCCGCCGAACTGGACGACGTACGCGACCAGTTCGTCCAGGCCACCCGCCGCGCCGCCGACTGCGGATTCGACCTCCTCGAACTCCACTGCGCCCACGGCTACCTCCTCTCCGGCTTCCTCTCACCCCTCACCAACCAGCGCACCGACCGGTACGGCGGCACCCTCACCCACCGGCTGCGCTACCCCCTCGAAGTCTTCGACGCCGTCCGCGAGACCTGGCCCGCCGACCGGCCCATGACCGTCCGCATCTCCGCCACCGACTGGGCCCCCGGCGGCACCACCACCGAAGACGCCGTCGCCATCGCGCGCGCCTTCGCCGACCACGGCGCCGACGCCATCGACGTCTCCACCGGCCAGGTCGTCCCCGACGAGAAGCCCGAGTACGGCCGCTCCTACCAGACCCCCTACGCCGACCGCATCCGCAACGAACTCGGCGTCCCCGTCATCGCCGTCGGCGCCATCTCCTCCTGGGATGACGTCAACTCCCTCCTCCTCGCCGGCCGCGCCGACCTGTGCGCCCTCGCCCGCCCCCACCTCTACGACCCCCACTGGACCCTGCACGCCGCCGCCGACCAGGGCTACACCGGCCCCGCCGCCCCCTGGCCCGCTCCCTACCGCGCCGGCAGCCGCAAACCCCCCACCGGCCGCACCGACACCCCCCGCCCCCGCCTCACCCTCCCCTGACCACGCCCACCGGAGGACAGGCCGGCCTCGGCCCCGATCCGGATCATGCCCTTGACGTGCAACCTTTCCGGCGCCCGGAGAGTCGTACCCCGGCCGGCGGCGTCCGCCCCGATGCCCGCCGGCGGGAACGAAGGGCAAGGGAACGGAGATGGGAATGCGGCCGAGCGGACGTGTCCGAAGAGCCTTGGCGGGACTGCTGGGTGCCCTCGTCGCGGTGGGGGCGGTCGCCGCGCCGCCGACAGCGGCGGCGCAGCCGCACCGGCCGACCGACGAATTCCGCCTCCGCGTCGCGAAGGTGATGTACCTGCCGCCCGAGGGCGCACAGGGGATCGGTCTCAACGCCGTGGTGAGGGCGGACAACGGGGCCGAACCGAGGTCCCGTGACGTCACCCTCGTCTTCGACGCCTCGGACCTCAAGGGCAAGGCGGTCGTCGGGTACGTGTCGTCCGACTGCGCCGCGGAGGACATGGTGGTGACCTGCAGCGGGTCGTCCCGGGCGGCCCCCCCGGGCTTCGCCCTCGAGTCGGTCAAGGGCGTGCGGCCCGGCGAGGCCGGGGTGATCCGCACGACCTACCGCGGGTCGCAGGACCCCGAGCTGACCACGACGACCCGGGTCCTGATCGGCTGGTTCGTCGCCGCGACCGGCGTCCACGAGCCGTACACCCTCAAGCGGGACGCCCCGCGGCGGGCACCCGCGCTCGTCCCGAGGTTCGGCAACGCGGCCGAGCTGACCGCGCCGTTCGGGGTCCGGCTGCGCGTCGAGGTCAAGGGCGCCAAGTTCGAGGGGCCGGGCTACTCCAACTGCGACTACGCCAACAAGGTGCAGGCGGTGTGCGACTTCCCCATGGCCGAAGGCTTCCGGCCGGGCGCCGCCTTCGAGACCAGTGGTGCCTTCGAGGCCACCACCGACAGGAGCGGACAGGCGATCGGGTCCTACACCTATTCGGTCGTCGCACTGGACGCGCAACCGCACCCCGGCGACGACCACTTCGCGTCCGGAGGCCTCTACGGCCAGGGTCCGGCCCTCGGGCTCGTCCCCGTCGACTTCGGCTCCCTCAAGGGCCCGCACACCGGTGGCGTCCAGAAGTTCATCAGCCCCGACTACCGGCGGGCCGACCACCGCATGCCGCCCATCGCCCTGCGCGGAATGCCGGGTGACGTGGTGGAGGCCCCTCTCAGGCCGGTGGGCAAGGGCTCCGGCGGCACCCCGGTCATCCTCGACATACAGCTCCCGCAGGGCGTGGCACTCGATCCCGGCCCGGCGAACCCGGACGCCCACTACTGCGCGTACGTCTACCAGAGCCAGACCCAGATCACCTGCGGCCGCGGCGGCACGGGCGTCCTGCGCCTGAGGATCGCCGACAGCGTCCGGCCCGGCCAGTCGCTGCGGCCCGGGGCCGTCCACCTCGCCGTCCCGTGGGGCGACCCGACCCCGAAGGACAACACCGGCGCGATCACCCTCACCATCGGCGAGCCCCTCCCGCAGACCGGGGCCCGGTGGGCGGCCGGCGCCGCGCTCGCCGCCGTCCTGGCCGCGGGGGGCGTCCTGTCCGTACGCGCCCGCCGGCGCCGCCGCTCACCGGAGCCGACGACACGGACCGACCGACGACCGGACGATCCGAAGGAACCGGCCTAGCCGGCGCGCACCCGGACGCGGTCCTCCACCGGGCGGTACCCGATGCGCCGGTAGACGCCGTTGCTCGTCGGGTTCGCCAGGTCCGTGAAGAGGAGGACCTCCGCCGCGCCCGCCGCGCCCGCGCGCCGGCTCACCTCCGCCGTCACCCCGGCCGCGTACCCGCGACCCCGCAGCTCCGGCGGCGTGTACACCGGGGCCACCCGCGCCGTCCCGCACACCACCTGCCCGCGCCCGGCCAGCGACACCGGCCGGCCCCCGTCCTCCCACAGCGTGAACCCGCCGTACGCGAGCCGCTCCGCCACCAGCTCCGCACGCGCCCAGCCCGGCTCCGACACCTCCTCGCCGAACGCGGCCAGCCACTCCAGCAGCAGCGGCGCGTCCCCGGGCCCCGCCGGACGGGCCCGGCCCGACGGCACCGGGTCCGGCTCCACCAGCCCCTCCAGCCGGTACAGCCGCAGCTCCTCCACCACCTCCGCGGGCCGCCCCCACGCCCCGGCCAGCGCCGCCGCGTCCCCGCGCGCCGCGTTGAACTCCGTCACCCCCGCCAGCAGCGGCTCCGACGCCAGCGCCGCGGCCAGCGGCCCCACCGCCTCCGCCGGCAGCCCCGCCACGTTCAGCGGGTACGGCGGCGTCCACAGCACCGCCCCCGCCACCTCGCCGTCCGCACCGGCCCACCACCCGAACACCGGCGCCCGCTCCCCGTACCGGTGCAGCCCGGACCGCCGCAGGGCGTCCCCGACGGTCAGGATCAGCGTGTTCTCCACGGGGCGCCCCGCGACCCACGCCCCCGCGGCCCTCAGATAGGCCGTCAGATCACGTGTAAAGGTCCACGTCATGCCGCATCATGGCGCGCCCGGCGCACGCCCCGCACCGCGATTTCCCGCACGCGATTTCCGGCGCCGCGATGTCCGGCACCGCGCCCGCCGCCGCGCCCGCCGCCGTGCCCCGGGCCGGACGACCTCCCGCGGCCTCACAGCCGTACGTACGCCGCGCCCGTGTCCCGCAGCCGGGCGTGCAGCTCCGCGAACACCGCCGCCGACCGGTCGCCCGGCCAGTCCGCCGGGAGCAGCGCCGACGGCAGGCCCGGGTCCGCGTACGGCAGGCGCCGCCACGAGTCCAGGGCCAGCAGGTAGTCCCGGTAGGCCTGCTGCGGCTCCGGCTGCGGGCCCGTCTGCCAGCCCCGCAGCACCGGCTCGTGCAGGTCGAGGAACTCCTCGTGCTGCTTGGCGATGGCCGTCAGGTCCCACCACCGGCCCACCGCCTCCACCGTCGGCGCGAAGCCCAGGTGCTCGCCCCGGAACAGCTCCACGTACGGCCGCAGCTGCAGCCGGTCCAGCGTGTGCCGCGTCTCGTCGTACAGCCGGGCCGGCGCGATCCACACCCCCGGCGCCGCCGTCCCGAAACCGAGCCGCGCCAGCCGCGACCGCAGCAGGTGCCGCTTGTGCCGCTCCTGCTCCGGCACCGAGAACACCGCCAGCACCCAGCCCGTGTCGCCGTCCACCGGCCGGCTGCCGTAGATCCGCCGGTCACCGTCCTCCAGCAGCTCACGCGCCTCGTCCGACAGCAGGTACCCGGCCGAACCGTCGGGCGCGCGCCCCGGCAGCAGGAACCCGCGCCGTTTCAGCCGCGACACCGAGGAACGGACGGACGGCGCGTCGACCCCGGCCGCGCCCAGCAGCCGGATCAGCGAGGACACCGGGACGGGACCCTCCGCCGTGCGCCCGTAGGCGCCGTAGAAGGTGACGATCAGGGATCGGGGGGTGTGCAGCTCGGCCACCAGATCACTCTAGATCGCGCAGCCGGAACCGCTGGAGTTTCCCGGTCGCCGTGCGCGGCAGCCGGGCGGCGAAGACGAACGTCCGCGGGCACTTGTGCGGGGCCAGCTCCGCCTTCATGAAGGCCTTCAGCTCGTCCTCGGTGACATGTGACCCGTCACGCAGCACCGTGTACGCCACCACGATCTGCCCCCGGCGCTCGTCCGGACGGCCCACCACCGCCGCCTCGATCACCTCCGGATGGCGCAGCAGCGCCTCCTCCACCTCCGGACCCGCGATGTTGTACCCCGCCGAGATGATCATGTCGTCGGCGCGGGCCACGTACCGGAAGTACCCGTCCGCCTCCCGCACGTACGTGTCACCCGTGACGTTCCACCCGTCCCGCACGTACTCCCGCTGCCGCTCGTCCGCCAGGTACCGGCAGCCCACCGGCCCCCGCACCGCCAGCAGCCCCGGCTCCCCGTCCGCGACCGGCCGCCCCGCCGCGTCCACCACCCGCGCCTGCCAGCCCGGCACCGGCCGCCCCGTGGTCCCCGGCCGGATCTCCCCGTCCGCCGCCGAGATGAAGATGTGCAGCAGCTCCGTCGCACCGATCCCGTTGATGATCCGCAGCCCGGTGGCCGCGTGCCAGGCCTCCCACGTCGCCGCCGGCAGGTTCTCGCCCGCCGACACGCACCGCCGCAGCGCCCCCAGGTCGTACGCCCCCAGCTCCTCCAGCATCGCCCGGTACGCCGTCGGCGCCGTGAACAGCACCGACACCCGGTGCTCCGCCAGCGCCGGCAGCAGCTGCCGCGGACCCGCCTGCTCCAGCAGCAGCGCCGAAGCCCCCACCCGCAGCGGGAAGACCACCAGCCCGCCCAGCCCGAACGTGAACCCCAGCGGCGGACTCCCCGCGAACACGTCGTCGGGACCCGGCCGCAGCACCTCACGCGAGAAGGTGTCCGCCACCGCCAGCACGTCCCGGTGGAAGTGCATGCACCCCTTCGGCCGCCCCGTCGTCCCCGACGTGAACGCGATCAGCGCCACGTCGTCCGCCGCCGTGTCCACCGCCTCGAACCGGCCCGGCCGCCCCTCCGCCAGCCGCAGCAGGTCGTCCGGGGCCTCCCCGCCGTACGCCGTGATCCGCAGCCCCGGCACCTCCGCCTTCGCCAGATCGTCCAGCGCCCCCACGTGACACAGCGCGTGCGTCACCCGTGCCATGTCACACACCGTGGCCAGCTCCTGGGCCCGCTGCTGCGCCAGCACCGTGACCGCCACCGCCCCCGCCTTCACCACCGCCAGCCAGCACGCCGCCAGCCACGGCCCCGTCGGCCCCCGCAGCAGCACCCGGTTCCCCGGCACCACCCCCAGGTCCGCCGTCAGGACGTGCGCGATCCGGTCCACCCGCTCGCGCAACAGCCCGTACGACCACACGCCCCCGTCCGCCGTACGGAACGCCGGACGCTCGCCGCCCAGCCGCCCCGCCGTGCCGTCCAGCAGCTCCGCCGCACAGTTCAGCCGGTCCGGATACGCCAGCTCCGGCAGGTCGAACACCAGCTCGGGCCATTGGTCGGGAGGTGGCAGATGGTCACGCGAAAACGTGTCGACATGAGCGGACGGCGTGAATTCCAAGGCGGGTTCGCCCCCTTGCGACGGGCCGGAAAAGGGGTGGTGCCGGTGCCGTACGAACGCCCAACGAGCGTATCGTGACGGTGACGACAGTCAACTGGACGCGATAGAAATGAGGCGGCGCATGCCGAGTTTCACGCTCGATCCGGAACAACGAGCCTGGTGCGCACACCTGCGCGACCTCGCCGCCGCACACCTGCGCCCCCTCGCCGACAAAGGCGAACCAGGCCGCGTCAACCGCCCCTTGCTCGCCGCACTCGGCGAACACGGCCTCCTCGACCGCCTCTTCACCTCCGGCGCCCTCGACCTCTGCCTGCTCCGCGAATCCCTCGCCTACGCCTGCACCGAAGCCGAAACCGCCCTCGCACTCCAGGGCCTCGGCACCCATCCCGTCCTGACCAGTGGCACACCCGCACAGCGTGACCGCTGGCTGCCCCCCGTCCGCGCGGGACGCGCCGTCGCCGCCTTCGCCCTCAGCGAGCCCGCCGCCGGCTCCGACGCCGCCGCCCTCACCCTCGAAGCCACCCCCGACGGCCCAGGACACTGGCACCTCACCGGCACCAAGACCTGGATCTCCAACGCCCCCGAAGCCGACTTCTACACCGTCTTCGCCCGAACGGGCGAAGCACCCGGCGCCCGCGGCGTCACCGCCTTCCTCGTCCCCGCCGACCGCCCCGGACTCACCGGCCACCCCCTCGACATGCTCTCCCCGCACCCCATCGGCACCCTCACCTTCAACGCCGTACCCGTCACCACCGACGACCTCCTCGGCACCCCCGGCCAGGGCTTCCGCGTCGCCATGGACACCCTCAACCTCTTCCGCCCGAGCGTCGGCGCCTTCGCCCTCGGCATGGCCCAGGCCGCACTCGACGCCACCCTCACCCACACCAGGGAACGCCCCGCCTTCGGCGGCGTCCTCGGCGACCTCCAGTCCGTCGCCCACCGCCTCGCCGACATGGCCACCCGCACCGAGGCCGCCCGCCTCCTCGTCTACGCCGCCGCCACCGCCCACGACACCGCCGCCCCCGACGTACGCACCCGCGCCGCCATGGCCAAACTCCTCGCCACCGAGACCGCCCAGTACGTCGTCGACCACGCCGTCCAACTGCACGGCGCCCGCGCACTCCAGCGCGGACACCTCCTCGAACACCTCTACCGGGAGGTCCGCGCGCCCCGGGTCTACGAAGGCGCCAGCGAGGTCCAGCGGACCATCATCGCCAAGGAGCTCTACCGATGAGCCTGGAGCGGATCAACCCCGCCGAACTCTCCCCGCCCACCGGCTTCTCCCACGCCGTCGTCGCCACCGGCACCCGCCTGGTCCTCCTGGCCGGCCAGACGGCACTCGACCAGGACGGCAAGGTCGTGGGCGACACCCTGCCCGAACAGTTCGCCACCGCACTGGGCAACCTCCTCACCGCCCTGCGGGCGGCCGGCGGCACCCCGGCACAGCTGGCCCGGGTGACGGTGTACGCCACCGACGTGGCCGCATACCGCGAACACGCCCCCGAACTGGGCCGCATCTGGCGGGACCTGGCCGGCCGCGACTACCCGGCCATGGCGGTCATCGGCACGACCCGCCTCTGGGACACGGCGGCCCAGGTGGAACTGGACGGAATCGCCGTCCTCGACTGACGGCCGACGGCATCCGGAAACCCTCGGTCGGCGGACAACCCCACGCCGGGCGGCATCTAGGCACAGGCCCCGGGGCGAGCGGGCGGCTTTGCAAGGGCCGGGCGGAGCTGCGCCGAGCGCTCGGAGGCATCCCTCCGTGTTCGGGGGCTTTGGGTGCTGGCCGGTCTGGGGGCGTCCGCCGACCGAGGGTTTCCGGGCCGGGGTGGCCTGTCAAGGGCGCTCCTTCGTC
>NZ_JBIVZG010000028.1:0-78421 GCF_044759445.1 Streptomyces sp. NPDC101118
CAGACGTCGCAATCCACACCGAACCCGGAGGCCCTCACCCATTCAAGAACCCAGCACGCGTGTCACCAACGTCCCAGGACGACACACCTAGGCCGCGCCCCTTCCCTCGGTGCCGGGCCGTCCCCTCGGGGGACGGCCCCGCCACGGCGCGCGGGACCCGCGAGGCGGCGCGCAGGGGCCGCAGGAGCGGGCCCGCGCCGGGTCACCGCTTCCGCGACAGCGTCAGCCCGTCCGAGATGATCGTCAGCACGCTGTCCATCCGCCCGTCCTTGGCCACGTGGTCGTTGAACTGCCGGATGGCCGCCGGAGCCCCCGTCGCCGCCGGGTCGACGACCCGGCCGTGGAAGAGGGTGTTGTCCGCGACGATCAGGCCGCCCGGCCGCATCCGCGGGACCAGCTCCTCCCAGTACGCGATGTAGCTCTCCTTGTCCGCGTCCAGGTACGCCAGGTCGACGTGCGGCTCCTCCGGCATCGCCCGCAGCGTCTCCAGGGCCGGCGCTATGCGCAGCTCGATGCGGTCGGCGACGCCCGCCTCCTCCCAGGCCGCGCGGCCCACGGAGGTCCACTCCTCCGAGATGTCGCAGGCGATCAGCCGGCCGTCGGCGGGCAGGGCCTGGGCCATCGACAGCGCGGAGAAGCCGGTGAACGTACCGACCTCGACCACGTGTCTGGCACCCACCAGCCGCACCAGGAAGGCCAGCAGCGGCCCCTGCTCCTCAGCGGACTGCATGCCCGCGACACCCGGGAAGCGCTCGTACGTGGTCTCGACCAGCCCCCGCTGCACCGCGTCCAGCGGGGGGTTGTGGTCGAGCACGTAGGCGTACAGCTCTTCGGTGATCTTGGTCGTGTTGCCCTTGGTCATGCCGGTCAGTCTTCCCGGCGAACCCTCGCGTTACGGCTGAACCGGCGGACGATTTCCTCGCCCGCCACGACACCGGCCAGATCCAGCGCCGTCACGCCCGGCGCCGTCCAGCCCGCATCGGCCAGCTCGCCGTGCCCCGGCCGCCAGCCGGCGTCCGCGGCCAGCAGCAGGTCGGCGTCCAGCAGCGAGTCGCCGGCGGCCAGGGTGCGGGTGGCGCCGGTGCGCCGGGCCACCTCGCGCATCGCCGCGCTCTTGGTGAGCGGGCGCGGCACGGCGTACACCTTCCGCCCCTGGAGGGAGACGGTCCAGCCGCGCGCCCCGGCCCACTCCGTGAGGGCCTTCAGCCACTCCTCGGGCAGCAGCTGCCGCTCGACGACGAGGTACGCGAAGAGGTCCTCGGCCACCCGCTCCTTGCGCAGCCAGGACGGGTCCGAGGTGGCGATCAGGTGGTTGCGCACCTCCTCCAGCGGGGCGCACTCCTCCGCCAGCCGCCGGGCGACCTGCCGCCGCCAGTCCCGGTCCGGGACGCCGTCGACCAGCAGCTGCCCGCCGTTGGCGCAGATCGCGTACGGCGCGGGGCGGCCGGGGAAGCGGATCCGCTGGTACTGCTTGCGGGTCCGGGTGGTGGTGGGGACGAAGACCACCGACGGGTCGGCGGTGAGCTCGGCCAGCAGCGCCGCCGCGGTCTCCGTCATGAAGGAGAGCGGCCTGCTCTCGTGCACCTCGACGCAGAGCAGCCGGGGCGCCAGCACGTCGGGCATGGTCAGCCCGAGGGCCGCGGACGAGTAGATGAGCGTCCGGTCGAGGTCGCTCGCGACGAGGACGGTCACTTGGCCGCCACCGCCTTGCCGTCGGCGCCGGTCGCGCCGCGCGTGTACCGGGGGTGGATTAGGCCCACGCAGCTGTACGGCAGGTCGTCGACCTCCTCGACGGGCACCCCGCGCTGTTCGGCGAGCAGCCGCACGTGGCCGAGGTCGGCGCCCGCGCCGCGGCGCGCCAGGATCTTCCAGGGGACCCGCCGCAGCAGGACCCGCGTCGTCTCGCCGACGCCGGGCTTGACCAGGTTCACGTCGTGGATGCCGTACTCCTCACTGATCCGTTCGACGGCCGCCCAGCCCTCCCAGGTGGGGGCCCGGTCCGCCGCCAGCAGCTCCTTGACCTCGGCGTCCACCGCGTCGGCCACTTCGTCGAAGCGGGCGGCGACGGTGTCGACGAAGTCGGCCGAGACATCGGCCCCGGCCAGCTCCCGGTAGAACTTCGCGCCGTGGAAGTCGTGGGGGCCGACGAGGTCCGCGCGCAGCACGGTACGGGATATGAGCCCGGAAACGGTGGAGTTCAGGCAGGCCGACGGGATGAGGAAGTCCTCGCGGGTGCCGTACGTGGCGACGCAGCCGCCCGGGTCGGCGAGCACCACGATGTCGGGGTTGAAGCCGGGGCCGCCTTCCTCCTCCCGGTGGGCGTGCAGCGCGGCGGTGAGCTCGCGGGTGATGGCGCCCTTGCCGGTCCAGCCGTCCACGAAGACCACGTCCGCGGGGTCGTGGTGGGCGGCGAGCCAGCGCAGGGCGTTGGCGTCGATGCCCCGGCCGCGCACGATGGAGACGGCGTAGTGGGGCAGGTCCAGGCCGTGCCGGTGCCGGGCCCAGCGGCGCATCAGGACGCCGACGGGGGTGCCGGCGCGGGCCAGCGAGACGAGGACGGGGCGCGGGGAGCGCTCGGCGAGCACGGTCTCGGTGACCGTGCCGACGGCGCGGGCGACCCGGGTGGCGGAGGCGGCCAGCGCCTGCTGGTAGAGCTCCTGGTAGCGCTCGCTCGGCTGGTACTCGACCGGCAGGGACTCGGCGTAGTGCGCGCCGCCCGCCTGGATGGCCTCCTCGCGCTCCTCGGTGGGTGCCTCCAGCCGGACTCCGGACAGGTCCTGGAGCAGCCAGCCGACGTCCTCGGCGGCGTAGGAGGAGAAGTCTGGGCCTCGGAGAGGCTCGGGCATGATCGGCTCCTGCCGGTCGGATGCGGGGGTGCGCCGGTCCGCGGATGCGGTCGCGGAGGCCGGTGCGGAGGCGGGTGTGGACGCGTACGGCGGTACGTACGAGGGGACGACGGCCAGCAGCACCCGGCCCGTGTGCGGGGCGAGGACGGCGGGCAGCCCGTCGGGGGCGTGCAGGGCGGGGGTGTCGCCCGCGGAGTCGACCACCACGACGACGGCGTCGAAGCCGGCTCCGGCGACGTTGTACGCGAAGCGGTCGCCGGGGCCGTCCGCCGGCTCGTCGTGGGCCGGGAAGACCAGGCGGGTGCGGATGGCGTAGCCGGGGTCGTCGACGGCCAGCACCGGGGAGCGGGTGGTGGTGGAGAAGCGGACCTCGGCGGCGCTGCCGGAACGTTCCAGCTCCCGCGCGAGGGCCAGCGGCGCGTACATCAGCTCCTCGTTGCCGAGGACCAGGACGCGGCCGGGCTCCGGGCCGAGCGCGGCCGCGATCCGGGCGGCCATGCCGGGGAGGGCCTCCGCCAGGGCCGCGCGGTGCGCCGGGGTGAACCCGTGGCGGCCGCCGTCGGGCACGCCGGCGGGCCAGCCGAGCTCGACGCGGAGCGGTGGTACGCCGGAGGACCCGGGGCGCCGCCCCGGACCCCGCTCCTCGGCCGCCGGAGCGGCTGGACGGTACGAGGAGGCGGCGCCAGGACCCGGCGGCGCGCCCGCCGGGGCGGAGGGCTCGGCGAGGGCAGCGACGGGGGATGCTGCGGGGGCGGGGGCCGCGGCGGCCTCGTGTGCCGCCACCAGGGCCTGGCCCTTCTCCAGGACCCCCGGCGGGAGGTGGACGGTGCCGGAGGCGAGGGCGACCAGGTCCACCCGCGCGCCCAGGGAGTCCGCGAAGGCGGCGAGGCGGTCGCGGTCCTCCGGCGAGCGCATGTCGACCAGCGCCACGACGACGTACCGGTCGCGCGGGTGGCGGTCGTGGAGGTCGCGGATGGTGTTCAGCACGGTGTTGCCGGTGGAGAACTCGTCGTCCACCAGCACCAGCGGCCCGGTGCCGGCCAGCAGCTTCGGGTCCTCCGGCAGGAGCAGGTGCGAGGTGGCGTGGGAGTGGGACTCCTCGAACCCTCCCGCGGTGGCCACGCCCGGCACCGGCCGCCGGGTCGAGTGCAGGTACGGGGCGTCGGCGAGCCCGTCGGCCACGGAGTGCCCGAGGCCGGTGGCGGTCTCCGCGTACCCGAGCACGACCGCGCGGGCGGCCTCGTCGGGCCCCAGCAGCTCGCGCACGCGCAGGCCGAGCCCGTAGCCGGCCCGGTGGACCGTCCCGGGCGACTGCGGCACGTGCTTGCCCAGCACGTTGGAGACCAGCAGGTGGGCCCGCTTCGGGTTGCGGCGCAGGGCGAGGCCCAGCAGGTCCCGCAGCCCGCCGCCGGCGCCCGCGCCGTGACCGGCGGCAGCACCCGCACCGTCACCGCCGGCAGCACCGGCTCCGGAACCAGCACCGCCGCCGGCACGTGCACCAGCCCCGCCGCCCGCACCGTCACCGGCATCCCGCAGGTCCACGCCCAGCCGTTCGGCCACCCATGATCCCGACCACACCACGTCGTCGACTCGCCCTTCCGTCGTCTGCACCGGCTCAGCCCGACAGCCCGGCGGTGAGCAGGTCGACGAAGCCGACCTCCTCGCGGGCCACGCCGAAGACCTCGGCGCGCAGCATCGTGCGCTCCGCCCAGGCCCGGTGGGGCTTCACCTCGTTCATCTTGTTCGTGTAGGCGGAGCGCATGACTCCGCCGCCGCCCCGCTCCGGCCGCAGGATGTCCTGGGCGTCGCTGAACTCCTCGTGGGAGACCACCGAGAGCGCGTGCACGGGAGTGGTGTGCGCGGGGTGGATGCAGGTCTTGCCGAGCAGGCCGTTGGCCCGGTCGAGTTCGATCTCGCGCAGCAGCCCGTCGAGGTCGTGCTCGATGAGGGCGGTGCGGAGTTCCTCCGCCTGTCCGTCGAGGAAGGGGCTGCGGCGCAGCTGGGGCTTGAACTTCCGCTCCTGGTGGCGGAAGTACTCCCAGACCGGTCCGGTGACCGTGAAGCCGGTGCCGTCGGCCCGGGAGAGGACGTTGACCACGTCCGCGATGACGCCGGCGACGATCTGGACGTCGTACGCGGTCATGTCGGGGGTGCGGCGCAGCCCGTAGGCGGAGCAGAAGTCGGTGACGCCCAGGCGCAGGGCGAGGACGCGGTCGCGGTGCCGGTCGACGGTGCGGAAGATCCCGGCGAGCGAGGCGGCCCGGGTCTCCAGGTGGAGCAGCTCGGGCGATTCGAGCACCGGCATGGCGTAGAGCCGGCGATCGCATACGGACTCCGCACGGGTGAGGGCCTCCAGGAAGGCCTCGCCGCGCTCTTCCGTGAACTTCGGGAGTACGAATCCGGCCAAGTGCCGGACGGCCGGTCCGAGCCGGGCGGTGAGGTCCGGGATCTGCTCCGGTACGCGGACGCGGACGAAGAGCAGCGGCACCTCGCCGCCGGCCGCGTCGAGGTCGGCGAACTGGCGGACGAGGTTTTCCTCCGCGCCCGCGACTTCGCCGTCGCTGATGGAATCCTCCAGGCAGAGCACCATGGAGACCACTCCGCGGGCGGCCTGCTTGCGTACGTCCTCGGCGAGCCGGGGCCGGGTGGCGGGGCTGTAGAGCGTCGCTCCGAGGGCCGCGGCGAGCGTGCGGGCCGGCGACCCGGCGTCGAATTCGACGGGTTCCTGATGGAAGAGGTCCTTACGGACAGCAGGCGAAACGTGCCCGAAATGACGCATGTGCTTCCCCCGTACTGCCTCGGCGGCCCCTCTGGCGTGGCCGGTAATAGTACGTACGAATGAGTGTCAAGAGTTCCTCAAGCTCATGAAATTCAGGTAACCCCCTTGCACCATGCCCACCCTCCCCCGCGCCGACAAGGGGGGCCGCATTGTCCCGCTCCGCTCCCAGAGGGCAGGATGACGGGCATGACGCACGCGATGCAGAAGGGTTCGAACATCCCCGTGGCCGCCACTGCGGTCCGGGCGGTGCTGCGCTGGACCAGCGGTCCGGAGGTTCCGGACGTCGACGCCTCGGCCCTGGTACTGGGCCCTGACGGCCGTGTGCGCTCGGACGAGGACTTCGTCTTCTACAACCAGCCGAGGCACCCGTCGGGGGCCGTCTGGCGGCTGGGCAAGAAGCGGCTCGGGGAGGCCGTGACGGACGCCGTCCAGGCCGACCTGGCCGCGCTGACCTCCGCGGTCGACCGCGTGCTCGTCGTCGCCTCGGCCGAGGACGTGCCCTTCGAGCGGGTCCCGGACCTGCGGATCCTGCTGTACGACGCCGCACCGAGCGCCGGCGGCGACCCGCTGGCCTACTTCGACGTCCGCCCGGAGACCGGCACCGAGACGGCGATGATCTGCGGCGAGCTGTACCGGCGCGGGGACGCCTGGAAGTTCCGCGCGCTGGGCGAGGGCTACTCGAACGGCCTGGAGGGCCTGGCGACCGACCACGGCATCTCGGTCGACGAGAACGCCGAGATGCCCGGTGCGGAGGCCGCCGTGGAGCAGGCCACGCAGGCCATGCGCCCGACGCCCGCCACCGCCACGCCCGCCCCGGCCCCGCAGACCCAGGCTCCGCCGGCCACCCCGCCCGCGTACGGCTACCCGCAGCCGGTCTCGGCCCCGCCGGTGCCCGTGCCGGTGCCGGGCCCGGGCGGCGACCCGGACTTCCGGCTGCCGCCGCAGGGCCCGCAGTTCCTGCGGCGCTGAGCGCCGGGGAACCTCCGGGGTGCGGCTCAGGTCTTGCTCGTCTTGTAGCCGCGCCCCCATTGCAGTCCCCATCCGTAGAGCCGGTCGAGCTCGGCCTGGAAGCCGTACACGAACTTCACCTCACGGCGCACGATCAGCTCGCCCTTGACGTTCTCCAGCGACACCACGGCGCAGGACCGCGCCTGGGGGTGCCGCTCGTCGAGGGCGATCTCGATCCGGGGTCCGGTGACCGGGTAGAGGGTGACCAGGGCGTGGGTGCGGTCGAAGGCCGGCGTCTGGTCGTAGATGTAGACGAAGACCAGCAGGCGCTTGATCGAGTCCCAGTGGTCGAGGTTGACGAAGAGCGTCTCGCCCGAGGGGGCGCCGAACCGGTCGTCGCCGCTCAGCTTCACGTACGGCGGGCTGTTGATGTCGCCGAGGAAGTTCCCCAGGGGCTGTACGACGCCCCGGCTGCCGTCGGTGAGCTCGTACAGGCAGCCGATGTCGAGGTCGACGTTGACCATGCCCTGGGTGTGGGCCTGCACGATCTCGGGCTTGAAGAGCTTGAAGGGGTGGCGCAGGAGCTGGCCGCTCTGGCCGGACCGGCCGCCGATGTCGGAGGTCCGCATCCGCCAGGAGAGGTTGACCCGCAGGTTGCCGTTGACCGCGCCCTGCTTGGTCAGCGAGACGACCGGATGTCGCCTGGTCAGCTCGATCGCGTTCGACGATGCGCTGCCGGACTGGAACTGCGCCGCCCGGCCGCCCCGCAGCCCGTCGAAGAACCCCATCTCCCCCACAACTCCCCAGGTCGTCCGTGCTCGGTGGCAAGACCGCGGGGCGGCCGAAGGGTCCGTACCCTCCCGGCCGCCCCGCGTAGAGCGTTCCGCAATCACCGCCGGGTCACACCCCGGAGGCGACCTCCGCCTTGTCGTCGGACCCCAGCCGCTTGTTGCGGACGACCGAGGACCAGAAGGAGGCGGCGATCAGCACCACGCCGATGAGGCCGGTGATGATCTCGCTGATCTCGTGCTCGATGGTGACGAGCAGGATGACGGCCAGGGCGCCGATGGCGTAGTGGGCGCCGTGCTCCAGGTAGACGTAGTCGTCCAGGGTGCCCTGGCGGACCAGGTAGACCGTGAGCGACCGGACGTACATGGCGCCGATGCCGAGGCCGAGCGCCATCCAGAAGATGTGGTTGGTGATGGCGAAGGCGCCGATCACGCCGTCGAAGGAGAAGGAGGCGTCGAGGACCTCCAGGTACAGGAAGAGGAAGAACGCCGCCTTGCCGGCCAGGCCGACCGCCGAGACCTCCTTGCCCGCGGCCTTGGCCTTCTCCTCTTCCTCGTGCTCGCGCTCCTCTTCCTCTTCGAGCTTGTCCTCGAAGTAGGAGGAGAGGCCGCCGACGATGAGGTACGTGATCAGGCCCGCCACACCGGACAGCAGCACGGTCGCCGACTTGTCCGCGTGACCGGTGCTGGTGTGCGCGTTCGTCGCGAAGGTCATCGCCGTGACCAGCAGGGCGATCAGGGCGATGCAGACCGACAGCATGTCGACCTTGCCGAGCTTGGCGAGGGGACGCTCCAGCCAGGCGAGCCACTTGATGTCCCGGTCCTCGAAGATGAAGTCCAGGAAGATCATCAGCAGGAACATTCCGCCGAAGGCCGCGATCGCCGGGTGGGCGTCGGTGACGAGCGCTTCGTACTGCTCGGGCTGGTCCAGAGCGAGGTTCACGGCCTCGATCGGACCGACCTTCGCACTGATGGCCACGATGGCCACCGGGAAGACCAGGCGCATGCCGAACACGGCGATCAGCACACCGATCGTGAGGAAGATCTTCTGCCAGAAGGCGTTCATCTTCTTCAGGATTCCGGCGTTCACGACCGCGTTGTCGAAGGACAGCGAGATCTCGAGGATCGACAGGATCAGGACGATCCCGAACGCCTCCCACCCCCACTGCCACGCGGCAAAGGCCAGCCCGAGCGCCGTGACGGCGAACGACCAGCCGAAGGTTTTCAGAACCACAGGTACCTCATCCAGGCGCGGCTTTACGAAACATTGACCCCGAAGTCTAGAGCGATGCCCCTCAGGCCCGACGCGTACCCCTGGCCCACGGCCCTGAACTTCCATTCGCCGCCGTACCGGTACACCTCGCCGAAGATCATCGCGGTCTCCGAGGAGGCGTCCTCGCTCAGGTCGTAGCGGGCGAGTTCGGCGCCGTCGGCGACGTTCACGACGCGGATGAAGGCGTTGGTGACCTGGCCGAAGGTCTGGCGGCGGGCGTCGGCGTCGTGGATCGAGACCGGGAAGACGATCTTGTCGACCTCGGCCGGCACCAGCGTGAGGTCGATGAGGATCGACTCGTCGTCGCCGTCACCCTCGCCGGTGAGGTTGTCGCCGGTGTGTTCGACGGACCCCTCGGGGCTCCTGAGGTTGTTGTAGAAGACGAAGTACGGGTCCCCGAGCACCCGGCCGTTCTGGCACATCAGGGCGCTGGCGTCGAGGTCGAAGTCGGCCCCCGTCGTGGAGCGCGCGTCCCAGCCGAGCCCGATCATCACGCGGGTGAGGTTCGGTGCGGCCTTGGAGAGGGAGACGTTGCCCCCCTTGGCGAGTGTGACGCCCATGTTCGTGGTCCTCCCCGGACGACGGTGTGGTGGCAAAGCCGGTCCGGCGCCGCACACACGGGGTGCGCGGCGCCGGACCGGTTACTGCTCGGCGGCTCAGACGTTGACGCCGAAGTCCTGCGCGATGCCCCGCAGGCCGGAGGCGTAGCCCTGGCCGATGGCGCGGAACTTCCACTCGGCGCCGTTGCGGTACAGCTCGCCGAAGACCATGGCGGTCTCGGTGGAGGCGTCCTCGCTGAGGTCGTAGCGGGCGAGCTCCACGTTGTCCGCCTGGTTGACGACGCGGATGAAGGCGTTGCGCACCTGGCCGAAGCTCTGCTGGCGGCTCTCGGCCTCGTAGATCGAGACCGGGAAGACGATGCGGTGCACGTCGGCCGGCACGCCGGCCAGGTTCACCTTGATCTGCTCGTCGTCGCCCTCGCCCTCACCGGTGAGGTTGTCACCGGTGTGCTCCACGGAGCCGTCGGGGCTCTTGAGGTTGTTGAAGAAGACGAAGTTCGCGTCGTTGGTGACCTTGCCCTGGTCGTTCGCCAGCAGGGCGCTGGCGTCGAGGTCGAAGTCAACCCCGGTGGTGGTGCGAGCGTCCCAGCCCAGGCCGACGATGACCGCCGTCAGGTTGGGGGCGGCCTTGGTCAGCGAGACGTTGCCGCCCTTGCTGAGGCTGACTCCCACGGGTCCTCCATTGGTTTGTGTGGGGCGGTGCCCCGTCGTGCGTTGCTATCGGATCAACGGTTCGATCCTAGTGACGGGTTCCCGTCCGCACCGGATTTTCCGGGGCTGCCGCACCGTCTTTTCCCAGGCTGCCGCGCCGCATCAGAGGCTGTCGAGGGCCTTGACGTACTCGTTCAGGTCCCGGGCGTCGGCCAGGCCGTTGACCACGGTCCAGCGGACGACGCCGTCCTTGTCGATGATGAAGGTGCCGCGGACGGCGCAGCCCTTGTCCTCGGCGAAGACGCCGTACGCGCGGGAGGTCTCGCCGTGCGGCCAGAAGTCGGACAGCAGCGGGTACTCCAGGCCCTCCTGCTCGCCGAAGACGCGCAGGGTGGGGACGGAGTCGTTGGAGACGGCCAGCAGCTGGGTGTCCTCGTTCACGAAGCGCGGCAGCTGGTCGCGCAGCTCGCACAGCTCGGTGGTGCACACGCCCGTGAAGGCGAAGGGGTAGAAGAGCAGGACGACGTTCTTCTCGCCGCGGAAGTCGGAGAGCCGGACGGTGACGCCGTGGTTGTCCTTGAGCTCGAAGTCAGGGGCCTTGTCGCCGACCTCGATGGCCATCGCTCGCTTCCCTTCGGTGGGGCTGTACGGGTGCGGCACAGCCTATGCCCGGCGGCCCGGTGCGGAAAAAACGCGGGACCCCCGCCGACCGGGTGGTCGGCGGGGGTCCCGTCCGCACGTGCGGCGCCGGATCAGCGCTTGCCGGACTTGGCGGCCTTCGGGGTCATCAGACGGCTGGCGATCCACTCCTTGCCGACGCTGACGCTCTTGGTCTGCGACAGACCCGCGGTGGTGGCGGCCTCGCTGATGTCGCTGGGCTCCACGTAACCGTCGCGTCCGGTCTTGGGCGTCAGCAGCAGGATCAGCGCGCCGTCCTCGACCAGCTCGGTGGCGTCCACCAGCGTGTCGGTCAGGTCGCCGTCCTCGTCGCGGAACCAGAGGAGCACGGCGTCGGCGACGTCGTCGTAGTCCTCGTCGACGAGCTCACCCACGACTCCCTCGACGATCTCGCGGAAGTCGTGATCGACATCTTCGTCGTAGCCGATCTCCTGGACCACCTGCTCGGACTGGAAACCCAGCCTGACGGCCTGGTTCTCCGCGTGGTCCGCGGTCGCGCTCACGGGTTGCCTCCTGCTCATGTTCGGTGAATGTCTTCGGCCGCGCGCGTACGCGCAGCATTGGGCGTAGTCCACACGGGACCGGCGGATCGCGCAAGTACCCGGCCGTCGAGACCGTCGAAACGGTGACGATCAGGGTCGTCTCGCCGCAACTCAGGGCACCTCGACACCGCCCCTTCCGTGATCCGCGCCACATCGTCCAAGGGTATTCGGAATCCCTTGATGACTTTCCTACCCCTTTGAGGGACGAACGGCCTTACGAACCTCGTAAACCTCTTGGGCGTAAGGTTGCGAGATGTCCGGACCGTCCCATTGGAAACTCGGCAATCACCGGAAGTTCCCTGGGTTACCTAGCGGTAAAGATGACGTCCCGGACGCGGCGGTAGACGATGGGAGGCGGCCTGAAAGCCCAAGGCACGACTCCCCCGACAGCGAAGGAACAGCGTGGCTTCCGCATCCGATCGCAACCCGATCATCATTGGCGGCCTGCCGAGTCAGGTACCGGACTTCGATCCGGAGGAGACCCGGGAATGGCTCGACTCCCTGGACGCCGCCGTCGACGAGCGGGGCCGTGAGCGTGCCCGCTACCTGATGCTGCGGCTGATCGAGCGGGCCCGCGAGAAGCGCGTGGCCGTGCCCGAGATGCGCAGCACGGACTACGTCAACACCATCGCCACCAAGGACGAGCCGTTCTTCCCCGGCAACGAGGAGATCGAGCGCAGGGTCCTCAACGCCACCCGGTGGAACGCGGCCGTCATGGTCTCCCGCGCCCAGCGCCCCGGCATCGGCGTCGGCGGCCACATCGCCACCTTCGCCTCCTCCGCCTCCCTCTACGACGTGGGCTTCAACCACTTCTTCCGGGGCAAGGACGAGGGCGACGGCGGCGACCAGATCTTCTTCCAGGGCCACGCCTCGCCGGGCATCTACGCCCGCGCCTACCTGCTGGACCGCCTCTCCGAGCAGCAGCTCGACGCGTTCCGCCAGGAGAAGTCGAAGGCCCCGTACGGCCTTTCGAGCTACCCGCACCCGCGCCTGATGCCGGACTTCTGGGAGTTCCCGACCGTCTCGATGGGCCTCGGCCCGCTCGGCGCGATCTACCAGGCCCGGATGAACCGCTACATGGAGGCGCGCGGAATCGCGGACACCTCCAAGTCCCACGTTTGGGCGTATCTCGGTGACGGCGAGATGGACGAGCCCGAGTCGCTCGGCCAGCTCTCGCTCGCCGCCCGCGAGGGCCTGGACAACCTGACCTTCGTGGTCAACTGCAACCTCCAGCGCCTCGACGGCCCGGTCCGCGGCAACGGCAAGATCATCCAGGAGCTGGAGTCCCAGTTCCGTGGCGCCGGCTGGAACGTCATCAAGCTGATCTGGGACCGCTCCTGGGACCCGCTGCTGGCCCAGGACCGCGACGGCATCCTGGTCAACAAGATGAACTCGACGCCGGACGGGCAGTTCCAGACGTACGCCACCGAGACCGGCGGGTACATCCGCGAGCACTTCTTCGGCGACGACCACCGGCTGCGCCAGATGGTCGAGAACATGAGCGACCACCAGCTGCTCCACCTGGGCCGCGGTGGCCACGACCACAAGAAGATCTACGCGGCGTACGCGGCGGCCAAGGCGCACAAGGGCCAGCCGACGGTGATCCTGGCGCAAACGGTGAAGGGCTGGACGCTGGGCCCGAACTTCGAGGGCCGCAACGCCACGCACCAGATGAAGAAGCTGACGGTCGACGACCTCAAGCGCTTCCGCGACCGCCTGCACATCCCCGTCACGGACGCGCAGCTGGAGAACGGCGCGCCGCCGTACTACCACCCGGGCCGGAACTCCGAGGAGATCCAGTACATGCACGACCGGCGCCAGGCGCTGGGTGGGTACGTGCCGACCCGGGTCGTGCGGGCCAAGCCGCTGCCGCTGCCGGAGGACAAGACGTACGCGGCGGCCAAGAAGGGCTCCGGCCAGCAGTCCATCGCCACGACCATGGCCTTCGTCCGCATCCTGAAGGACCTGATGCGGGACAAGGAGATCGGCAAGCGGTTCGTGCTGATCGCTCCGGACGAGTACCGGACCTTCGGCATGGACGCGTTCTTCCCGAGCGCCAAGATCTACAACCCGCTCGGCCAGCAGTACGAGGCGGTCGACCGCGACCTGCTGCTCGCGTACAAGGAGTCGCCGACCGGCCAGATGCTGCACGACGGCATCTCGGAGGCGGGCTGCACGGCCTCGCTGATCGCGGCCGGTTCGGCGTACGCGACGCACGGCGAGCCGCTGATCCCGGTGTACGTCTTCTACTCGATGTTCGGTTTCCAGCGCACGGGTGACCAGTTCTGGCAGATGGCCGACCAGCTCTCGCGCGGTTTCGTGCTGGGCGCGACCGCCGGCCGTACGACCCTGACCGGTGAGGGCCTCCAGCACGCGGACGGACACTCCCAGCTGCTCGCCTCGACCAACCCCGGGTGCGTGGCGTACGACCCGGCGTACGGGTACGAGATCGCGCACATCGTCCAGGACGGCCTGCGCCGGATGTACGGCGCGACCGAGGACGGCCGGCCGGGCGAGGACGTCTTCTACTACCTGACCGTCTACAACGAGCCGATCCAGCACCCGGCCGAACCGGCGGGCGTGGACGTGGAGGGCATCCTCAAGGGCGTCCACCGCGTCAGCGCGGGCGAGGCGGGTGCCGTACCGGCGCAGATCCTCGCCTCGGGCGTGGCGGTGCCGTGGGCGCTGGAGGCGCAGCGGATCCTGGCCCAGGAGTGGAACGTCCGGGCCGACGTGTGGTCCGCGACCTCCTGGAACGAGCTGCGCCGCGACGCCGTCGAGGTGGAGGAGCACAACCTGCTCCACCCGGAGGAGGAGCAGCGCGTCCCGTACGTCACCCGCAAGCTGTCCGGCGCGCAGGGTCCGTTCGTGGCGGTCTCGGACTGGATGCGGTCCGTGCCCGACCAGATCGCGCGCTGGGTGCCGGGCCGGTACACCTCGCTGGGCGCGGACGGCTTCGGCTTCGCGGACACCCGCGGCGCGGCCCGCCGGTTCTTCCACATCGACGCGCAGTCGATCGTGCTGGCGGTGCTGACGGAGCTGGCCAAGGACGGCGTGATCGACCGTTCGGTGCTGAAGCAGGCGATCGACCGGTACCAGCTGCTCGACGTGGCCGCGGCCGACCCGGGCGCCGCCGGCGGCGACGCGTAGCCGTACGTACGGCGCCGCAGCGCCGGGAGGGGCCGGGACCGCGGTCAGCCGTGGTCCCGGCCCCTCCGGCGTCTTCTTTACGATGCGGGGCATGAAGGAACCGTCCCGCCAGCTCCGCTGGGAGCGCCGCACCCAGATCCCGCTCTTCGTCTGTGCCGTCGCGTTCGGTGTGGCTTACGCCGTGCCGATCGTGGCGCCGGAGGCGAGCCCGCGGGTGCACGAGGCGTGCCTGTTGGTGGAGTGGTGCGTGTGGGGCGCCTTCGCCCTGGACTACCTGATACGGATGGCGCTCTCGGCGGACCGCCGCCGGTTCGTCCGTACGCACTGGCTGGACCTGCTGGCCGTGCTGCTGCCGATGCTCCAGCCGCTGCGGCTGCTGCGGCTGGTCTCGACGCTGCTGCTGGTCGGGCGGCGGGCCCGGATGGCGCCGCAGATCAGGCTGACCACCTACGTGGCGGGCGCGGTGGTGGGGCTGCTGATGTTCGGCTCGCTGGCGGTGCTGAGCGTGGAGCGGGACGCCCCCGACGGCAACATCAGGAACCTGGGGGACGCGGTCTGGTGGTCCTTCACGACCATGACCACGGTCGGGTACGGCGACCACTCCCCCACCACCGGGCTCGGCCGGGTGCTGGCGGTGGGCCTGATGCTGTCGGGCATCGCCCTGCTCGGTGTGGTGACCGCCAACATCGCGGCCTGGTTCATCTCCCGCTTCGAACGCGACGACCTGGAGGAACGCCGCCAGACCGCCGCGATCGCCGCCCTGACCGAAGAGGTCAGGGCCCTCCGCACGGAAGTGGCCCGCCTCTCGGGGAACGAGCCGGCGGCGGTGCCGGCGGCGGCGCTCCCCGAGGCCGGTGCGGCCGTGGCGCCGCCTAGTTCTCCCACACCTTGAACGCGCGGATCTGGTACGGCGATTCGGGGAGCCAGACGCCGTCGCCGGGGTAGGTCTGGAACTCGCCGGTCTCGGCGCACTCGGCGGACTGGTACGTGGTGACCGGGCGGCCGGTGCGGTTGGCCAGGGCCTGTGCCGTCTTGCCGGGCGGCAGCGGTACGCAGCTGTCCACGTCCGTGGTGCTCAGTTCGTGGACGCGCCGGGTGCTCTGGAAGCCGGGTTTGGCCCAGAGGCAGAGCTGGCCGCGCTCGCAGGTGCCGAGCGTGAGCGGCGGCGGGGCGGCGCCCCGGGTGCCGGGGGCGCCGGCGGGGGCGGGGGCGGTCCGGGTTCGGGCGGCGGGCTGGATGCCGGGGGCCGTGTGGGCACCGGAGGCCGTCTGGGCGCCGGATGCCGTCGTGGGGGTGGTGTGGGTGGTCGGGGCCGCCTGGGCTTGCGGGGTCGTGCTGGGCAGCAGGGCCGTGGCGGCCAGGAACGCGGCCGCCGCGAGGGTGCTGGGGTACGTGCGCATGGTTCGTCCCGTCTCGTGGTGCGGCGATGGCCCGTACGGGTGGTCCTGGCGGACCGGGGGCCCGTACGGATCGCCGTGACCCCACGCTGACCTGCGCCGATGCCCTGGCGGAAGGGGGCAGGCGCGGGTCCACCCGGATAGGCGAGAGCCCCGCCGGCGGTGGCCGGCGGGGCTCTCGTACGCATCGGGTTGACGCCCGTGCGGCGGTCCGGGCGGGCGGGTCAGATGTGGCCGACTCCGGCGCCCGCCTCGGCGTTCTCGCCCCGCTTGGTGAGGAGCGCGACGGCCGCGGCGAGCACGCCGACGACGCCGGCCACCAGGAAGGCGAGGCTCATGCCCGACACGAACGTGTCGTGGACCACGGTGGAGATCGTCTGCGTGACGGCCTCCGGCGTGCCCTCGGGGGACGGCGGGACGTAGCCGACCTCGACCCCCTTCTTCATGAGTTCCAGCTGCTCCGGCTGGAGCGGCGGGAGCTGGGCGTGGGCCCAGTTGTCCTCGAACTCGCCGTCGACCTTGGCCGCCATGACGGCGCCGAGGACGGCCGTGCCGAGGCTGCCGCCGACCTGCATGGCGGCCTGCTGGAGGCCGCCCGCGACGCCGGACAGCTCCAGCGGGGCGTTGCCGACGATGACCTCGGTCGCGCCGACCATGACCGGTGCGAGGCCGAGGCCGAGCAGGGCGAACCAGAGGGACATGGCGAGGGTGCCGGTGCCGGCGTCGAGCCCGGCGAGGCCGAAGCAGGCGGCGGCGGTGGCGACCATGCCGGCGACCAGCGGGATGCGCGGGCCGAGCTTGGTGATGGCCGCGCCGGCCGCCGGGGAGCCGATGATCATCATGCCGGTGAGCGGCAGCAGGTAGAGGCCGCTGTCGACCGGGCTCAGGCCGTGGACGTTCTGGAGGTAGAAGGTCACGAAGAAGAGGCCGCCCATGAAGGCGAAGGCCATCAGGACCATCAGGACCGTGCCTGCGGAGAGCGGTACGGAGCGGAAGATGCCCAGCGGGATGAGCGGTTCGCGGACCTTGGTCTCCCAGAAGGCGAAGAGCACGAAGGAGATCACGGTCCCGGCGAGGAAGCCGAGGGTGCGGCCGTCGCCCCAGCCCCACTCCGGGGCCTTGATGATGGACCACACGAGCCCGAACATGGCTCCGGAGAGCAGCAGGACGCCGAGCAGGTCGAAGGACTTGGGGGCGTTCTCGGCGCGGTGGTCCTTGAGGATGACCAGGCCGAAGACGAGCGCGATGAGACCCACCGGCACGTTGATGAAGAAGCAGGACTGCCAGCTGACGTGCTCGACCAGCAGGCCGCCGACGATCGGGCCGCCGGCGGTGGAGGCGCCGATGACCATGCCCCAGATGCCGATGGCCATGTTGAGCCGCTCGGCGGGGAAGGTGGCGCGCAGCAGGCCGAGCGCGGCGGGCATGAGCAGTGCGCCGAAGAGGCCCTGGAGCACGCGGAAGGCGATGACCAGTTCGACGCTGTCGGAGAGGCCGATGGCGGCGGAGGCGGAGGCGAAGCCGGCGATGCCGATGAGGAAGGTCTGGCGGTGGCCGAACCGGTCGCCGAGCTTGCCGGCGGTGATCAGGGAGACGGCCAGGGCGAGCAGGTAGCCGTTGGTGATCCACTGGACCTCGGCGAGCGTGGCGCCGAGGTCTTCCTTGATCGTCGGGTTGGCTATCGCGACGATCGTGCCGTCGAGGGTGACCACCATGACGCCGATCGCGACAGCGAAGAGCGTGAGCCACGGGTGGCCGCGCAGCCCCTTGCCCGGCTCATCGCCGGGGGTCTCGGAAGTCGCCCCGTCGGCGACGGTGAGCTGAGAAGTCATGACAGGAAGGCTAGTGTCAGTCGCTGACATTTCTCCAACGGGTTAACGAGACAGCGACTGTCATTTGGCTCACAGGCTAGGGTGAGCCGCCCAGGCGGAGAGAGGACAAATCCGGTGATGACGGAACATCGAATCGCGCCGGCCGCCCCGACCGGAGCCCCGACCGGGCTGCGCGAGCGCAAGAAGCAGCGCACCCGGGACGCGCTGCTGCGCGCCGCCCTCGTGCTCTTCACGACCAAGGGCTACGAACAGACCACGGTCGACGAGATCACCGAGGCCGTCGACGTCTCCCAGCGCACCTTCTTCCGCTACTTCGCGAACAAGGAGGAGGTGGCCTTCACCGCCCAGGACCTGGTCGAGTCCCACTTCCTCGCCGCCCTGCGCGCCCGCCCCCCGGAGGAGAACCCCTTCACCGCCCTGCGCGGCGCGGTGCTCGGCGCCTGGGAGACCATCGAGGAGGCCATCGGCGAGGTCGTACCGGTCGAACTCCACATGCGCACCTACCAGATGATCGAGTCGACCCCGGCGCTGCTCGCCGTGCACCTGCGCCGGTCCGTGGAGCTGGAGGAGCAGATCGCCCGGCTGGTGGCCGACCGCGAGGGCCTGGACGTGAACGCCGACCCCCGCCCCCGCGTCGCGGTCGCCGCCTTCTCCGGCGTGATGCGGGTGACCGGACGGCTGTGGGGACTGGGCTCCGACGCCTCCGTCGAGGCGATCCGCCGGATGACGGAGGAGTACCTCGACCACCTCACTCCGGCCCTCGCCGCCGACTGGCGGACACCGGCGGCGTACGGAGGGTGACGCCGGCGCGGTACGGAGGGTGACGCCGGTCACCCTGTGGGGACTCGCCCGTACGGGTCTCCTACTGTGGTCCGCAGTGACTCCCACCGACCCTTCCCCAGCCACCGCTGGGGGCACCCCCACCGCCAGCGGCCTCACCGCCGGGCGCGCGCTGCTCGCCCTCGTGGTGGTCCTCGTCATGCTGTTCACCACCGGCTGGACCGCCCTGCACCGTTCGGCGGAAGAGCCGTCGCCGCGCGCCGGGGCCCTGGCCGTGTGGGCCCGCGCCACCATCGACGGCCGCCGGCTGCCCCCCGCCGACGCTCCCGCCTCACGCCTGCGGAGCTTCTTCGCGAGCCTGGACGGCGCCCAGCGCGCCCGGCTCGCCGACCGCTTCCCGCTCGTCGTCGGCGGCCTCGACGGCGCGCCCGTCACCCTGCGGTACCGGGCCAACCGCCGGGCCCTGACCCTCGCCCGCACCGCCGAGCAGGCCCGCGCACGGGACAGCGGGCTGGCCCCGGCGGCCCGGGACGAGTCCGCCCGCCGCGCGCACCGGTTCGGCTCGCTGCTGGAGCCCGGGCGGCGGATCCTCTTCTTCGACCCCACCGGCGGCGGCCTGGTCGCGGAGGTCTTCGGCGACCTGGACACCGCCGGCCGGGTCTCCGTCGTCGTCCCGGGCGTCGACACCGACGTCCTGACCTTCGAGCGCACCCAGCGCCGCTACTCCGCCCCCGTGGGCATGGCCGAGGCGCTGTACGACGCCGAGCGCGCGGCCGCACCCGGCGACCCCACCGCCGTGATCGCCTGGGCCGGGTACACCACACCGGCCGGCGTCGGGGTGGACGCCGCCACCGGGCACCTCGCCGCCCAGGGGGCCGCACGGCTGGCCGCCCTCACCGCGGGGCTGCCCGGGCACTCCTCGGTGGCCCTGTTCTGCCACAGCTACGGATCCGTGGTGTGCGGGGTGGCCGCACGGCACCTGCCGGCCCGGGTCACCGACATCGCCGTCGCCGGCAGCCCCGGGATGCGTGCCCGATCGGCGGCCGGACTGGGCACGGCCGCGCGGGTCTGGGCCACCCGGGACCCCGAGGACTGGATCGGCGACGTGCCGTACCTGGAGGTCGGGGGCATCGGGCACGGGGCGGACCCGGTGGACCCGGCGTTCGGGGCGAGGGTGCTGTCCTCCGCCGGCGCGAAGGGGCACACCGGCTATTTCACGCCAGGATCGGTCTCCCTCGGCAACTTCGCCCGGATCGGCGTCGGTTCGTACACGTCGGTGACCTGTGTGCCGGGTGAAACCTCCTGTACGCGCGGGGTTTCCGGGACAGACGGTCCCGCAGGGGCCTAGGGACCGGAAATCCGCCCATTGTGCGAGGGGACGCCGGGGCGTACGCCCGCTTACGATGAGCCGCATGGGTGACGTACTGGCCGGAAATCACGCCGTCTGGGAGTTCCATTCGGACTCGGTGCTCATCCGCTTCGAACGGGGGATCAGGACGCCACGGCTGTGGGCAGCGCTGGGTCAACGGCGCGTGCCCTACGAGGCGTTGGCCGGTGCGACGGTCACCCCGGGGAAGCGGGACACGGTGGTGCTGCGGGCCGAGCCGCGGCCGGGCGCCGATCCGCTGGTCGAGGCTGCCGCGGGGCAGCTCAAGGAGGCCTGCGACCCGTACCGGCTGGTGCTGCCGGCCGACCGGGCCGCGCTCGCGGGCGAGCTGGTGCGGCAGCTGCGGGACGCGCTGGGCCCCGTGCCGGACGAGCCGGCGAATCGTTTCCTGGTGGCCGTGCCCGAGGCTCCGGTCCAGTTCAAGGGGTACGACGCCAAGGCCTCCTTCGACGGCACGGCCGTGACGCTGCGCTGGTCGCGGACGGGCGCGTCCACCACCAAGTGGCGGGCCGGCGACCAGTACCTGCCCGTGGCGGAGCTGGGCGGCGTGGAGTGGCGCACCCCGGAGGCGCCCGGCGGGCACCTGCGGCTGCTGCGCCGCGAGGGGCCGGGCGCGGGGGCGCGTACCGCCGAGCCCGACCAGGACCCGGCCACCGTGCTGTTCGGCACGGGCAGCGGTGCGGTGCACGAGTCGCTGCCCTTCGCCGCGGCCGTACTGCGGGCGGTACGGAGCCGGGGGCCGGCCCTGCCGGTCGCGGCGGTCCGCCCGCGCAGCGACCCGGCCGACATCGCCGACCGGATCAGGCACCTGGGCGAACTGCACAGTGCCGGGCTGCTCACGGACGACGAGTTCACCTCGAAGAAGGCGGAGCTGCTGGCCCAGCTGTGAGGGGGCCGGCCGGCACCGGGCTCCGGCCGGCACCGGGCTCCGGCCGCCCCCTATGCCTCCCTGGCCAGCGAGGTGAAGGTCATGTCCGGGTAACGGTCGCCCGCGACCCGGCCCGCGAGGGGCTCCAGCAGCGCGAGTTCCTCCGCGGTCAGCGCGATCCCGGCGGCGGCGGTGTTCTCCAGCAGCCGGGACCGCTTGCGGGTGCCAGGGATCGGCACGACCGCCAGGCCGTGCACCTCGGCCCGCTGGTGCACCCAGGCCAGCGCGACCTGCGCCGGGCTCGCACCGCGCGCCGCGGCCACCGCCCGTACCGGCTCCAGCAGCAGGCCGTTGGCCCGCGCGTTCTCGCCGCTGAAGCGGGGCTGGACCTGCCGGAAGTCGCCGGCGGTCAGCTCCTTGCCGGCGTCGGCGAAGGCCCCGGTCAGGAAGCCCCGGCCGAGCGGCGAGTACGGCACGAAGGCCACGCCCAGCTCGGCCGCGGCGCCCACCGCGCTCAGCTCCACGTCCCGGCTGAACAGGGACCACTCCGACTGCAGCGCGGTGATCGGGTGCACGGCGTGGGCCTCGCGCAGCTCCGCCCCGGTGACCTCGCTCAGCCCGAGGTGGCGCACCTTGCCCTCGGCCACCAGCTCCGCCATGGCGCCGACCGACTCGGCGAGCGGCACGGCGGGGTCGCGGCGGTGCATGTAGTAGAGGTCGACGGTCTCGACGCCCAGGCGTTTGAGGCTGCCCTCGACGGACGAGCGGATGTGGTCGCGGTCGTTGCGGATGCCCCGGTAGGAGGGGTCGTCGGGCCTGCGTACGAGGGCGAACTTGGTGGCCAGGACGATCTCGTCCCGGTGGGCGGCCACGAAGGGGGCGAGGAACTCCTCGTTCCTGCCGAGGCCGTAGACGTCGGCGGTGTCGAAGAGGGTGACGCCGGCCTCCAGGGCCGCGTCCAGGGTGTCGCGCGCCGCCGCCTCGTCCGTCTCGCCGTAGTACTCGCTGATGCCCATGCAGCCGAGGCCCTGGACGCCCACCAGCGGGCCGCCGGTGCCGAGTGCCACCTGTGCGATCTTGCCGTGCTCCATCAGGATCGTGCCCTCCCCGTGTAGATGCCGATCTTGCGGTCGAGGACCGCGAGGGTGCCGGTGAGCTCGTCGATCCGCGCGAGGACGTCGCGCCGGGTCCGCTCCAGCAGCTCGCGCCGCTCGTCGAAGGTGTGGTCGCCCGCGCGGACCAGCTCCGCGTACCGGACCATGTCGGCCACCGCCATGCCGGTGGCCCGCAGCTTGCCGACGAAGGCCAGCCAGTCGAGGTCCCGGTCGCTGAACCGCCGCTGTCCGGAGTGCGACCGGTCCACGTGCGGCATCAGGCCGATCCGCTCGTACCAGCGCAGGGTGTGCGCGCTCAGTCCGGTGCGCTCCGCCACCTCGCCGATGGTGTACCGGGTCTCCGTCAGGCTCATGGCCCCCACGCTAGAGACTTGGAGTGCACTCCAAGCAAGTAGGCTCGGCGGCATGGAGAGCCTGCGCATCATCGAGACCTGGCCCGTGCCGACCGCCGCCGCCGCGGTGGTCCGGGCCGACGGCACCGTCGCCGGAACGCACGGACCGGTCGGACACCGCTTCGCGCTGGCCTCCGTCACCAAGCCGCTCGCCGCGTACGCCGCGCTGGTCGCGTACGAGGAGGGGGCGGTCGAGCTGGACGAGCCGGCCGGGCCCGAGGGCGCGACCGTACGCCACCTGCTCGCGCACACCAGCGGGCTGGCCTTCGACGAGCACCGGGTGATGGCCCCGCCCGGGCAGCGGCGGCTCTACTCCAACGCCGGCTTCGAGGTGCTCGGCGACCACATCGCCAAGGCCACCGACATCCCCTTCGCCGAGTACCTGCACCAGGCGGTGCTGGAGCCGCTCGGCATGACCTCGACCACCCTGGACGGCTCGCCGGCCAAGGACGCGGTCTCGACCGTCGAGGACCTGGTCCGCTTCGCGGCGGAGCTCCAGGCACCCCGCCTGCTCGACCCCCGGACGGTGGCCGAGGCCACCGCGGTGGTGCACCCGGGCCTCAAGGGCGTGCTGCCCGGCTACGGGAGCCAGTCCCCCAACGACTGGGGCCTGGGCGTGGAGATCCGCGACGGCAAGTCCCCGCACTGGACCGGCGCCGGGTCCTCGCCCCGCACCTTCGGTCACTTCGGCCAGGCCGGCACCTTCCTGTGGGTGGACCCGGACGCGCGCGCCGCGTGCGTGGCGCTGACGGACCGCCCCTTCGGGCCCTGGGCCGTCGAGGCGTGGCCGCCCTTCACGGACGCGGTGCTGGCCGAGCTGCGTTCCCTTTGAGACGCAGATCACGTACCCGCCTCCTGACGGTCTGTCCGGTTGCGGCTGAAAAGCGCCCGTAGTCGGCCGTCTTCGGATGGATAGATTCCGGTTCTCACCCCGCCACCCCCCACTGGTCGGAGAGAAAGAGAACCGGTGCGCACGCGCAGAATCTGGCTGACGGCCGTCGCCGTCACCGCAGGAATCGCCGGCGTCCTCACCCTCCAGGGTGTGGTCGGCACGGACGGCCTCGACCCCGAGTCGGAGAACGGCGGCAGATCCTCCGGACCGGTCGTCTCCACCGTGCGCACCCCGGCCCTGGAGGTGTCCGGCGCCGAGGCCGCGT
Source organism: Streptomyces sp. NPDC101118 (assembly GCF_044759445.1). Classification (NCBI taxonomy): domain Bacteria; kingdom Bacillati; phylum Actinomycetota; class Actinomycetes; order Kitasatosporales; family Streptomycetaceae; genus Streptomyces; species Streptomyces sp. NPDC101118. The sequence continues at coordinate 23,144 of NZ_JBIVZG010000028.1, forward strand.
ACAAGGACGAGGACACCGGCCCGTTCAGCATGCTGGCCGTCTCCTGGGCCGACCCCTCCCGCACGGTCGACGGCGTGATCAAGGTCCGCGCCCACTCCCGGAAGACCGGCGAGTGGGGCCGCTGGCTGACCCTCGGCTCCGAGGGCGAGGCCGCGTCCGACGGCGCCGCCCGCCCCGGCCTGCGCGGGGTCTCCGAACCCGCCTGGACCGGCCCCTCCGACGGCGTCGAGGTCCGGGTCGAGGGCCACGGCTCCGCCGCCCTGCCCAAGGGCCTGCGGGTGGACCTGGTCGACCCGGGCAGCTCCCGCGCCGTGCGGGCCGAGCCGGCCGCGTACGCCGTCGGCAGCACGGAGGAGGAGACGGCCACCCCCACCGCGCCGGCTCCCGAGCCGTCCGAGAGCGCCACCGCGCCGGAGCCCACGCCCGCCGGCACCCCCACCGCCGACGGACCCGCGCCCTCCGCGAGCACCACCTCCCCCGAGCCGTCGGCCACCACCTCGGAGCCCGCCCCGGCGACGCCGTCGCCGAGCGTCTCCACCACCCCGCCCCCGGCGGCGCCGGTCTCCACCGTGCCCCGGCCGCCGATCGTCACCCGCGCCGAGTGGGGCGCCGACGAGACGATGAACGACGAGGCGCCCACGTACGGCACCGAGGTCAAGGTCGCGTTCGTCCACCACACCGCGCAGAACAACGACTACAGCTGCGCCGACTCGGCCGCGATCATGCGCGGCCTGCACACGCTGCACGTGAAGACGAACGGCTGGAAGGACCTCGGCTACAACTTCATCGTCGACAAGTGCGGCACGGTCTTCGAGGGCCGCAAGGGCGGCGTCGACCTCCCCGTCGTCGGCGCCCAGACGTACGGGTTCAACACCGACACCACCGGCATCGCCGTGATCGGCAGCTACACCGACGTCGACGCACCGGCCGCCGCCAAGACCGCGGTCGCCCGCGTCGCCGCCTGGAAGCTCGGCCAGTACAAGTACGACCCGGCCGGCAGCACCACCGTCAAGGCCGTCATCAACAACGGCAAGTACACGGCCGGTACGGACGTCACCTTCCAGCGGATCTCCGGCCACCGCGACGGCTTCGCCACCGAGTGCCCCGGCACCACGCTGTACGGACAGCTGCCCGCCCTGCGCACCTGGGCCGCCGGCCCGGTCGCCGGACTGGCCGTCAGCTCCGTGTCGGGCGCGGGGAAGTCGGGCAGCACCTACTACACGAAGGGCGCGGTCACGGTCCGCTGGACCGCCACCACCCCCGCCGCCCTGATCGCGAAGTACGAACTGCTCGTGGACGGCACGCCCGTGGCGAGCACCGGCGGCACCGCCGGCTCGGCGTCGGCGACCCTGGCCCCCGGCAGCCACCAGGTCCGGGTCCGCGCCACCCACCAGTCCGGGCGCACCTCGGACTCGGCGGCCGTCACCGTGGTCGCGGAGACCACCCCGCCCACCTTCCCGGTCCAGCCCTCGCTCGCCCTGCGCGCCGGCACCGTGGAGCCCACGGCCGTCCCGGTCACGCTCTCCTGGCGGGCGGCCGACACCGCGGCGCTGAAGAACGTCAAGCTCACCGCCCCGGTCCAGGTCACCTACCTGCCGACCACGCTGAGCTCCGCGAAGACCGCCGCGCCCGGCGTCACCACGGCCTTCACGATGACCGCGTACGACCAGGCAGGCAACACCGCCACCGCCTCGGGCACCGCCGCGCCGGCCGTCGTCCAGGAGACGGCGGCCGTCAGGTCGGGCACCTGGGCGGCCCGTTCGAGCAGCAGCTACCTCGGCGGCGGCTCGCTCTCGACCTCGTCCGCGAACGCCTCCCTCAGCTGGACCTTCACCGGCCGCTCGGTGGCGTGGGTGGTGTCCCGGGCGAGCGGTTCCGGACAGGCGTACGTCTACCTCGACGGGACCAAGGTCGCCACGGTGGACCTGAAGTCGGACACGGTGAAGTACCGGGACGCGATCTTCACCAAGTCCTGGACCACCGCCGGCACCCACACCCTGAAGGTCGTCAACGCCGGCACCGCCGGCCGCCCGACGGTCACGACGGACGGCGTCGTCCACCTGAAGTAGCCGGGCCGGCCCTTCGGGCCGCTGCCGGAGCCGCCGTCACGGCAGCTCCCACATCAGCAGCTCCCCCGGGGACTCCGCCACGATCTCCAGGCCCTCCGCGCCGGTGATCCGCGCCGAGTCCCCGGGGCCGAGCAGCTCGCCGTCAAGGCCGTGCTCGCCGCGCACCACGTGCACGTACACGCGGGCCGCGTCCGGTACGGCCGTCCGCTCGCCGGCGGCCGGCCGGCGCACGTGCAGCACCGCGCCGGCGGCCGGCAGGGCGTACGGGGTGCCGTCGGCGATGTCCCGGACCACCTCGTACGAGGGATCGCCCCCGGCCTCCAGAGGCGCGAGCCACATCTGCACGAAGCGCAGCGGAACGTCGCCGTCGTTCCGCTCGACGTGCCGGACACCCGCGGCGGAGCCGAGGCGCTGCACGTCCCCGGGCCGCACCACGGTCGCGTGGCCCGCCGTGTCGCGGTGGGTCAGCTCGCCCTCCACGACCCAGGTGACGATCTCCGTGTGGCTGTGGGGGTGCTCCTCGAAGCCCGCGCCGGGCGCCAGCAGCTCCTCGTTGCACGCCAGGACCGGCCCGAACCTGATGTTCTCGGGGTCGTAGAAGCTCCCGAAGGAGAAGGCGTGCCGGGTCGTGATGCCGGCCTCCCCGTCCCCGCCCGCATACCGGTCAGCACCGCGCCGCACATCCGTCATGGGAGCCACCGTAGACCCCGGGGCTCCGCCCGGGCGTCCGGATAAGGCAGTCTTGTCCCGTGCCAGAACCCGATCGTGAGCATTCCCCCGCGCATCCCGCCCACCCGCACGCCGCGACGCTGCGACGGCTCGAGAAGTCGTCGGGCCGCCTGGCCGCGAACGCGATCGCCCGCATGGACGAGATGCTGCCGTGGTACCGGGCGATGCCCCCGGAGAACCGGTCGTGGATCGGTCTGGTCGCCCAGGCCGGCATCGCGGCCTTCACCGAATGGTTCCGGCACCCCGAGACCCCCCAGGCCATCTCGACCGACGTCTTCGGCACGGCTCCGCGCGAGCTGACCCGGGCGATCACGCTCCGCCAGACCGTCGAGATGGTGCGCACCACGATCGAGGTCATGGAGGCCGCGATCGAGGAGGTCGCCGCACCCGGCGACGAGTCGATCCTGCGCGAGGCGCTGCTGGTGTACGCCCGGGAGATCGCCTTCGCCACGGCCCAGGTGTACGCGCAGGCCGCCGAGGCCCGCGGCGCCTGGGACGCCCGGCTGGAGTCCCTGGTCGTCAACGCGGTGCTGTCCGGCGAGGCCGACGAGGGCGCGCTCTCCCGGGCCGCCGCGCTCGGCTGGAACTCGCCGGAGCACGTCTGCGTGGTGCTGGGCACGGCCCCCGACGGCGACAGCGAACTCACGGTGGAGGCCATCCGGCGCGCCTCCCGGCACGCGAAGGTCCAGGTGCTCACCGGGGTGCTGGGCGACCGGCTGGTGGTCATCGCGGGCGGCAGCGACAACCCGCTGGGCGTGGCCAAGGCGCTGATCGGCCCGTTCGCCGCGGGCCCGGTCGTGGCGGGGCCCGTCGTACCCGACCTGCTCACCGCGACGAGGTCCGCGCAGGCCGCGGCCGCGGGCCTGAAGGCCTGTTCGGCCTGGCAGGACGCGCCGCGCCCGGTGCTGGCGGACGATCTCCTGCCGGAGCGCGCCATCGCGGGAGACCCCTCGGCCCGCGAACAGCTGGTGGAGGAGATCTACAGACCGCTGGAGGAGGCCGGATCGGCGCTCCTGGAAACCTTGAGCGTCTATCTGGAGCAGGCGAGCAGTCTGGAGGGGGCTGCACGGATGTTGTTCGTGCACCCGAACACCGTGCGCTACCGGCTGCGACGTGTGACGGACGTCACCGGATGGTCCCCGTCCGATGTACGTTCAGCGTTCACCCTGAGGATCGCGCTGATTCTGGGGCGTCTGGCCGACGGTGATACTGGGTCCTAGACTTTTGTAGGACATCAACAATTACCCCATCGGTTCTTCGTCCCTGTCCCCACGGGCGGCGGGGACCATCGACAAGAGAGAGTGTGAGGGTGCTCGTACTCGTCGCTCCCGGCCAAGGCGCTCAGACGCCCGGCTTCCTGACCCCCTGGCTCGACCTTCCCGGCGCCGCCGACAAGCTCGCCGCCTGGTCCGACGCCATCGGTCTCGACCTCGCCCACTACGGCACCCAGGCCGACGCCGACGCGATCCGTGACACGGCGGTGGCCCAGCCGCTGCTCGTCGCCGCGGGTCTGCTGTCCGCCGCCGCCCTGGACGCGGGCTCCGCCTTCGGCGCCGTCGCCGGCCACAGCGTCGGTGAGATCACCGCCGCCGGCTACGCGGGCGTGTTGTCCGAGACGGACGCGCTCAAGCTCGTCCGTACCCGCGGCCTGGCGATGGCCGAGGCCGCCGCGGTCACCCCGACCGGCATGTCCGCCGTGCTCGGCGGCGACCGGGACACCGTGGTCGCCCACCTGGAGAAGCTGGGGCTCACCCCGGCCAACATCAACGGCGCGGGCCAGATCGTGGCCGCCGGCACGATGGAGCAGCTGGCCGCCCTGGGCGAGGACAAGCCCGAGGGCGCCATGAAGGTCGTCCCCCTCAAGGTCGCGGGGGCCTTCCACACGCACCACATGGCTCCGGCCGTGGCCACCCTGGAGGTGGCCGCCAAGGCCCTCTCCCCGGCGGACCCGTCGCTGAGCTACGTCTCGAACAAGGACGGCCAGGTCGTGGCTTCGGGCGCCGAGGTCGTCGCCCGCCTGGTGGGCCAGGTGGCCAACCCGGTGCGCTGGGACCTGTGCATGGAGACCTTCGCGGAGCTGAAGGTCACCGGGATCGTCGAGCTGTGCCCGGGCGGGACCCTGACGGGCCTTGCCAAGCGCGCGCTCAAGGGTGTTCCCTCGGTGGCCCTCAAGACCCCGGACGACCTCGAAAAGGCCGCCGCGCTCATCGCCGAGCACGCGGCCTGAGAGAAGGAGCCCCCACAGCATGTCGAAGATCAAGCCTGCCAAGGGCTCCCCGTACGCCCGCATCCTCGGTGTCGGCGGCTACCGCCCGACCCGCGTGGTGCCCAACGAGGTCATCCTGGAGACGATCGACTCGTCCGACGAGTGGATCCGTTCCCGCTCCGGCATCGCCACCCGTCACTGGGCCGGCGAGGACGAGACCGTCGCCTCGATGTCCGTCGAGGCCTCCGGCAAGGCCCTGGCCGACGCCGGCATCTCGGCGGAGCAGATCGGCGCCGTGATCGTCTCGACGGTCTCGCACTTCAGGCAGACCCCCGCGGTCGCCACGGAGATCGCCGACCGCATCGGCGCGGGCAAGCCCGCCGCGTTCGACATCTCCGCGGGCTGTGCCGGCTTCGGCTACGGCCTGACCCTGGCGAAGGGTCTGGTCGTCGAGGGTTCCGCCGAGTACGTGCTGGTCATCGGCGTGGAGCGGCTCTCGGACCTGACCGACCTGGAGGACCGTGCCACGGCCTTCCTGTTCGGTGACGGTGCCGGTGCCGTGATCGTCGGTCCCTCGGACGAGCCGGCCATCGGCCCGACCGTCTGGGGCTCCGAGGGCGACAAGTCGGAGACCATCAAGCAGACCGTGCCGTGGGACAAGTACCAGACCGGGGACAAGTTCCCGGCCATCACGCAGGAGGGCCAGGCGGTGTTCCGCTGGGCCGTCTTCGAGATGGCGAAGGTCGCCCAGCAGGCGCTGGACGCGGCCGGGATCACCCCGGACGACCTGGACGTCTTCATCCCGCACCAGGCAAACATGCGGATCATCGACTCGATGGTGAAGACTTTGAAGCTGCCGGAGCACGTCACGGTCGCCCGTGACGTCGAAACCACCGGCAACACCTCGGCCGCCTCGATCCCGCTCGCGATGGAGCGGCTCCTGGCGACCGGGCAGGCGAAGAGCGGGGACACCGCGCTCGTCATCGGCTTCGGGGCGGGTCTCGTCTACGCCGCGACGGTCGTTACTCTCCCCTAGGCGTCCGGATCCTCCGGTCACCCGCCGAGCACCACCTTTTACGACAGCTATCGAAGGAGCGCCAGATGGCCTTCACCCAGGACGAGATCGTCGAGGGTCTCGCCGACATCGTCAACGAGATCGCGGGCATCCCGACCGAGGACGTTCAGCTCGACAAGTCCTTCACCGACGACCTGGACGTCGACTCCCTGTCCATGGTCGAGGTCGTCGTCGCCGCCGAAGAGCGCTTCGACGTCAAGATCCCGGACGAGGACGTCAAGAACCTCAAGACGGTCGGCGACGCTGCCGACTACATCCTGAAGCACCAGGCCTGATCGAGCGCGCTTGTCGCCACCCGGCGGTGGCGCCGTGACAATTCAGCACCCTCTTACACGTGGAGAAAGAATTCCTGTGAGCCCGACCAATCGCACCGTGGTCGTCACCGGTATCGGCGCCACCACTCCGCTGGGTGGCGACAGCGCGTCGACCTGGGAAGGCCTGCTCGCCGGCCGTTCCGGGGTCAAGCCCCTGGAGGGCGAGCGGTTCGCCGACCTGCCGGTCCGCATCGCCGCCCAGGCCGCCGTGGACCCGATGGACGTGCTGCCCCGCCCGGTGGCCCGCAAGCTGGACCGCTCGGCGCAGTTCGCGCTGATCGCGGCCAAGGAGGCCTGGCAGGACGCCGGTTACACCGGCCCCGCCGGCGAGGACGCGTCGATCGACCCGGACCGCCTCGGCACCGTCATCGCCTCCGGCATCGGCGGCGTGACGACCCTGCTCGACCAGTACGACGTACTGAAGGAAAAGGGTGTGCGCCGGGTCTCCCCGCACACCGTCCCCATGCTCATGCCGAACGGCCCGTCGGCCAACGTCGGCCTGGAGGTGAACGCCCAGGCGGGCGTGCACACCCCGGTCAGCGCCTGCGCGTCCGGCGCCGAGGCCATCGGCTACGCCGTCGAGATGATCCGTACCGGCCGTGCCGACGTGGTCGTCGCCGGCGGCACCGAGGCGGCGATCCACCCGCTGCCCATCGCGGCCTTCGCCAACATGATGGCGATGTCCAAGAACAACGAGAACCCCACGCTCGCCTCGCGTCCCTACGACAAGGAGCGCGACGGCTTCGTCCTCGGCGAGGGCGCGGGCGTCGTCGTCCTGGAGTCCGCCGAGCACGCCGCCCGCCGTGGCGCCCGCGTCTACTGCGAGGTGCTCGGCCAGGGCCTGTCGGCCGACTCCCACCACATCGCGCAGCCCGAGCCCACCGGCCGCGGCGTCGCGGCGGCGGTGCAGAACCTGCTGGACAACACCGGCCTGAAGCCGTCCGAGGTGGTCCACCTCAACGCGCACGCCACGTCCACCCCGCAGGGCGACATCGCCGAGATCAAGGCCCTGCGCAAGGTGCTGGGCGACGACCTCGACCACGTCGCGATCTCCGCGACCAAGTCGATGACCGGCCACCTGCTGGGCGGCGCCGGCGGCATCGAGACCGTCGCGACCGTGCTGGCGCTGCACCACCGCCTCGCGCCGCCGACCATCAACGTCGACGCCATGGACGAGGACATCGACGCCGACGTGGTCGTCGGCGAGCCGCGGAAGCTGCCCGAGGGCCAGATCGCCGCGATCAACAACTCCTTCGGGTTCGGCGGCCACAACGTGGTCCTCGCCTTCCGGACGGTCTGATCCGCGGAGTCCCACTGACGTGAAGGGCCCCGCCCGGCGCTTGCCGGGCGGGGCCCTTCGTCATGACCACGGGCGCTCCGCGCGCCCTCAGACCACCTGGTGGAGCCAGCGGACGGGGGCGCCCTCGCCCGCGTAGCGGAAGGGCTCCAGCTCGTCGTCCCAGGGCTTGCCCAGCAGCCTGGCGATCTCCGCCTCCAGGTCCGTCTCGCCGCCGGCGGCACGGGCCAGGGCGGCGCGCAGCCGGTCCTCGGGGACCAGGATGTCGCCGTGCAGGCCGGTGACGGCGTGGAAGATGCCCAGTTCGGGGGTGGAGCTGTAGCGCTCGCCCTCGGCGGTGGGGCAGGGCTCGGCCGTCACCTCGAAGCGCAGCAGGTGCCAGCCGCGCAGGGCGGAGGCGAGCTTGGACGCCGTACCCGCCTCGGCCTCCCAGGAGAACTCGGCCCGCCAGGTGCCCGGCGACGCGGGCTGTCTGATCCAGTCGAGGCTCACCCGCACTCCGAGCACGCCCGCAACCGCCCATTCCACGTGCGGGCAGAGCGCGCGCGGTGCGGAGTGCACGTACAGAACTCCACGTGTCGTCACCGGGACCTCCAGTGTGGGACGAGGTTCGCCTTCCCCAGCGGCCTCGTTCCGGTGCCGCTCCCGAGGTCACCGATAGTAAACAACATCGGGAGTGAATCTCCTGAAAACGGACAGTATGTGACGTGTTGTAATTTACCGGAACCGATCTGACATTGCGCCACTGGGGTTGTGCGGCTGAATCGCCACGGGGAAAAGCTACCGTGCGCCGGGGTCCCAGGTGTGACGTACGGTCGGTCCCAAGGGCCGGAAACACCGAGCTTTCACTCAGCAGGACGCCGACGGAACACCGCCCGGCGACGAGGGAGGGGACCACGGGCATGTGGAGGACGACGGGGCGCCACCGCGTCGGGACCACCGTCGCGGGAGCGGCGACGGCCGCACTTGTGCTGGTCGGAGCGGTCTCGGGCTGTTCCGCGGGTGACGGCGGGGGTCAGGGTGGACGCGGCGGGGTGTCCGCCGCGCGGCCTTCGGCGAAGCCCACCCCTGAGTGGAAGGCGAATCCTTCCTCCATCGCCGCTGTGGGTGACTCCATCACCCGTGGTTTCGATGCCTGTTCGGTTCTGGCGGACTGTCCCGAGGCCTCGTGGGCGACCGGCAGCGATCCCGAGGTGCGCAGTCTGGCCACCCGGCTGCTCGGGGACGCGAAGGCCGCGGGCAGCAGCTGGAACTTCGCCCGCACGGGCGCCCGCATGGCCGACCTGCCGGCGCAGCTGGAGGAGGCGGCGGTGCAGCGCCCCGAGCTGGTCACGGTGATGACCGGTTCCAACGACGCGTGCCGGGCCACGGCCGGCGCGATGACGCCGGTGGCCGAGTTCCGCACCGACTTCGAGCGGGCGCTGAAGACGCTGCGGGCCAGACTGCCGAAGACGCAGGTGTACGTGTCGAGCGTGCCGGACCTGATGCGGCTGTGGGAGCAGGGCCGGGGCAGCCCGCTGGGCCGGAAGATCTGGAACCTGGGCGTGTGCCCCTCGATGCTGGCGGACCCGCTCGCCGTGGACGCGCCCGCGGTGACGCGGCGCAAGTCGGTGCGGGCCCGGGTGGTCGCGTACAACGACGCGCTGCGCGAGGTGTGCGGGAAGGACCCGCTGTGCCGGTACGACGGCGGCGCGGTCTTCCAGTACCCCTTCACGGTCGGGCAGCTGAGCCGGTGGGACTGGTTCCACCCGGGCAAGGACGGGCAGGCGCGGCTGGCTGAGCTGGCGCACCGCCAGGTGACGGCGGCCCGGGCGCCGCTGGCGTAGGGGGCTGATGGAACCGGGGCGGGTGGAACCGGGGCGGGTGTCAGGGCCCGCCCCGGCTCCGGTCCTGGGGGTGCGGGTCAGTGGACGATCGTGGCGGTCAGGCGGAGGTCGCCGACCGAGCGCCCGGCCTGGATCTCGTACACGCCGGGCACGTGCGCCCAGGACCCGGCCTCCTCGTCCCAGATCTCGAAGGCGCGCGCGGGCAGCGCGATCACGGCCTCGGCGGTCTCGCCGGGGCCCGCCTCGACGCCGGCGAAGGCGGCCAGCCAGCGTGCCGGGCGCTCCACCTTGTCCGCGAGCGGGGCGGCGTACAGCTGGACCACCTCGCGGCCGGGCCTGGTACCGGTGTTGCGGATCCGGACCCGGGCGGTGGATCCCGTCACTTCGAGCGACTCGTACGCCCAGTCGGTGTAGCCGAGGCCGTGGCCGAACCAGTACGCGGGGACGGCGCCGGCCTTCTCCCACGCGCGGTAGCCGATGAACAGGCCTTCCCCGTACTCCAGGCGGCCGTCGACCGGGGTGACGTCGGTGACGGGTACGTCACCGAGGGCGGCCGGCCAGGTGGTGGGCAGGCGCCCGCCGGGCTCCGCGACGCCGAGGAGTACGTCGGCCAGCGCGGCCCCGCCCTCCTGGCCGGGGAACCAGCCGAGCAGCACGGCCGCGACCTCGTCGCGCCAGGGCAGCTCGACCGGGGAGCCGGCGTTGACGACGACCACGGTGCTGGGGTTGGCGGCGGCCACGGCCCGGACCAGGTCGTCCTGCCGGCCCGGCAGGCGCAGGTCCTTGCGGTCGAAGCCCTCGGACTCGACGCGCTCGGTGGTGGCGACGACCACGACGGCGGTGTCGGCGGCGCGGGCGGCCTCCGCGGCCTCGGCGATCAGCTCGTCGCCGTCGCGCTGCGGGCCGAGGTGGAGGAAGGAGAACATGACGGCCTTGAGGGGCGCCGCGGTCATGTCCGGCACCTGGTACAGCAGGGAGACCTCGACGGGCTCGCCCTCGGTGAGGGTGACGCGGCCGCGCTCGCTGGGGGCGCCGAAGAAGGCCTCGAAGGGGTCCGCCTCGTCGCCCATCTCCTGGACGCCCGTCCAGAGCGGGGTTCCGCCGACGGTGAGCGTGAAGGCGCCGAGCCCCCGGGTGCCGAAGGCGTGCCCCCCGCTCTCGCGGGGCACGAAGGTGCCGGTGACCTCGATGGTTTCGAGGGTGTCGTACGAGACGCCGGCGGGCAGGTCGTCGCCGATCCACTGCACCTGGCCGCTGGGCAGGGTGCCCTCGCCCAGGACCGTGCCCTCGGCGTCGCGGCAGACGGCCCGGAGGGTGAAGCCCTTGTCGGCGGGGGCGAGTTCGTCGCTGGGGTCGGCGCCGATGCTGAAGGTCAGGGCGCCTTGGGGCAGGGCGGCGGTCAGTCCGTCGAGCGGGGAGACCACGCGTTCGGGGAAGACGGTGGCGGAGCCGCCGCCGAGGACGCGGGCGTCGCGGGCGGCGGCGCCGACGAGGGCGACGGTGCGGCCCTCGGGGAGCGGGAGGGCGCCGTTCTCGTTCCGTACCAGGACGAAGGAGCGGCGGGCGATCTCGGCGGCCAGGGCCTGGCCGTCGACGGCCGCGGGCGGCTCGGCGACCACGGGCGGCGCGCCTTCGAGGAGGCCGACGCGGGCGGCGAGGCGGAGGACGTTGCGCACGGCGGCGTCGACGTCCGCCTCGTCCGCCTCGCCGGCGCGGACGGCGGCGGCCAGCGGCTCGCCGTAGACGGTCTGCGGGCCGGGCATGGCCACGTCGAGGCCGCCGGCGATGTCTCCGGTGGTGGAGCGGGCGGCCATCCAGTCGGAGACGTTGAGGCCGTCGAAGCCCCACTCGCCGCGGAGCACCTCGTTCACCAGGTAGCGGTGCTCGGTCATCGTCGTGCCGTTGACCTGGTTGTAGGCGGTCATGATGCCCCAGGGGTGGGCGTTCTCGACGATGGCCTCGAAGGGGGCCAGGTAGAGCTCGCGCAGGGGGCGGGGCGCGATGCGGTTGTCGACGGTGAAGCGGTCGGTCTCGGCGTCGTTGCCCACGAAGTGCTTGACGGTGGTGCCGACGCCGCCCTCCTGCACGCCCTTCACGTAGCCGGTGCCGATCAGGCCGGTGAGGTACGGGTCCTCGGAGTAGCACTCGAAGTGGCGGCCGCCCAGCGGCGAGCGGTGCAGGTTCACGGTGGGCGCGAGGAGCACGTGGACGCCCTTGCGGCGGGCCTCCTGGGCGAGCAGCCGGCCGGCGCGGCGGGCCAGCTCGGGGTCCCAGGCGGCGGCCAGGGCCGTCGGGGACGGCAGGGCGATGGACGGGTCGTCCGCGGTCCAGCGCACGCCGCGGACCCCGATGGGGCCGTCGGACATCACCAGGGACGCCAGCCCGATCTCGGGGAGGGCGGGCAGGGTCCACATGTCCTGGCCCGACAGGAGCCGGGCCTTCGTGTCGAGATCGAGCTTGCCGAGTGCCGCTTCGACGGCCTCGTCGCGGGTCCGGTCGGCCTGGGTGTCGGGCGTCTCCGCCACGGCCGCACCTCCTCGTTGCAGTGCTGGTGGGGTGCCCCCATCGTGCAGCCGTTCCCTGTAGACCGGTAGGTGACGTTATTGTTTCGTGACTATCGCATGCCGTACGGTCCTCGTGAGGGACCGAAGGAAGGGGTGCCGGCGATGGCCAGGGCCAGGAGCGAGGAGCGGCGCGGGGAGATCCTGCGCGCCGCCGTCGAGGTGATCGCCGAGCGCGGCTACCGGGGCGCGTCGCTGGGCGCGGTGGCCGAGCGGGTCGGCCTGACGCAGCAGGGCGTGCTGCACTACTTCCCGACCAAGGAGGCGCTGCTCGTCGCGGTGCTGGAGGAGCGGGACCGCTGGGACACCGGGGGCGGGCCGCGGTCGGCCGACGCCTGGCGGCTGGACCTGCTGGCCTCGCTGGTGGACTACAACGCGATGCGCCCGGGGATCGTGCAGACCTTCTCGGCGCTGCTGGGCGAGAGCGTCACGGACGAGCACCCGGCGCGGGAGTTCTTCACCCGCCGGTACGTCCAGGTGCGCGAGGACATGGCGGCGATGCTGCGTGCCGAGTTCGGGCCGCGGCTGCCGTCGGGGCTCACGCCGGAGCAGGCCGCCCCGCTGCTGACGGCGGTGATGGACGGTCTCCAGTTCCAGTGGCTGCTGGACCCCGCGTCCGTGGACATGCCGGCGGCCTTCCGGTCGTTCGTGACGCTGCTGGGGACGGGCCCGGAGGCCGCCTGAGACACCCGTACCCCGCCGGGGCGGCCGGCCCGCCCCCCGCACGGGCCGGCCGCCCCGGCGAGGTGTCCCGGGGTGCCGTCGGAGAGCGTGCCAGGCGCCGCCTCAGAAGCGGATAAGTGCCAGGTCCCGCCCGGCGAGATCCGGGCGGGCGGCGAGGCCCGCGCGTACGGCCTCCAGCACCGGCAGTTCCGCCAGCGCGGTCGCCAGGCCCACGTCCTTGGCCGCGAGTGACACCGGGAAGTGCGCGCCCTCGGCGAAGGCCCGGCCCACGGCCCCGGCGAGCGGCCCCTTGGCGAGCTCCGTACGCACCAGCTCCTCCGGCAGCCCCAGCGCCCGGCCCAGCCTCAGGGCCTCGGCCACGACGGCCACTCCGCCGATCACGGCGTTGATCAGCACCAGCTTCAGCGCCGCCCCCGCGCCGGGCCCGCCGCAGCGCGTCACCGCGCCCAGCCGGTCGAGCACCCGCTCCACGGGGCCGGGCAGCGGCCCGCCGGCGAGCACCCAGAGGTCGCCCGTGGCGGCGCGGTCCACGCTGCCCATCACGGGCGCGTCGGTGAGGGTGGCCCCGGCCGGCAGCCGTGCCGCCAACTCCCCTACGGGCTCCGGGCCGATGGTCGAGGTGTCGATCCAGTGCGCGCCCGGCCGCAGCGCGGGCACCAGGTCCTCCGCGACGGCCAGGACCGCCGCCGGGTCGGCCAGCATCGTGATGACGACGTCGGCCCCGCGGACCGCCTCCGCCACGGTCGCGGCCACCACGGCACCCTCGGCGGCCAGTGGCGCCGCCTTGCCGGCGGTTCGGTTCCACACGGTCAACGGGTGTCCGCAGGACATCAGGTGACGGGCCATCGGTGCACCCATGCCGCCCAGTCCGATGAATGCGATCTTCTCCATGCCCCCGACGCTAGGCCGCCCGCATTAATGCGACAAGCGAATGTCTAGCATGGCACCCATGCCTGATCCGCATAGCTTGTACGAGGTCTTCCTGCGGGTGGCCCGGGAGGGCTCCTTCACCGCCGCCGCCCGCGCCCTCGGGTACACCCAGTCCGCGGTCTCCCGTCAGATCCAGGCGCTGGAGGACGAGTGGGGCACCGCGCTCTTCGACCGGCTGCCGCGCGGCGTGCGGCTGACCGAGGCCGGGCGGGTGCTGCTGCCGCACGCGCAGGGCATGCACGACCGGCTGCGGGCGGCGCGGGCCGAGCTGGACGCGGTGCGTTCGCTGGGCGGCGGGATGCTGCGGCTCGGGGCGTTCGCCGCCGCCGACGTGACGCTCGTACCGCGGGCCATGGCGGAGTTCCGCGAGCGGCACCCGGAGGTCGCGGTGGTGCACACCGAGGGCCCGACGGCCAGGCACGTGGCCCTGCTGGAGGCCGGCGAGCTGGACCTGGCCGTGGTGAGCACCCCGGCCGGGCACCCGCTGCCGGGCCCCGAGCTGCAGCCGCTGCTGGACGAGCCGATGTACGTGGCGCTGCCCCGCGGGCACCGGTTGGCCGGTCGGCGCTCCCTGCGGCTGGCGGAGCTGGCCGGGGAGGAGTGGATCGAGGGCGACGTGCGGCCCGAGCGGACGCTGATGTTCCCCGCGCTGCGGGCGGGCTTCGAGCCCCGGGTGGCGTTCCGGGTGAACGACTGGACGGCCAAGCAGGGCTTCGTCGCGGCCGGGCTCGGCATCACGGTGCTGCCCGCGCTGGCCGCCGGGGCGGTGCGGGCCGACGTGGCACTGGTCCGGGTCTCGCCGCGGGACCTGCCGCACCGGGAGGTGTACGCGGCCACCCCGCGCGGCCTGACCCGCTCCCCCGCCGTGACGGCGTTCCTCGGGGTGCTGACGGGGGTGGCGGAGGGGCTGGGCCTGGAGTGACTCAGGCCGGGGTGGAGTACGGGTTGCGGCCCTTGCCGGTGTCCGGTCCGCCCATGACCGGCGGCGGGCCGAAGCCGGGTGCGGGGCCGGCGGGAGTCGTGCCGGGGGCCGCCGCGGCGACCTCGTCAGGGCCGTCGGCCTGGTCGTCCGCGTCGTCCGCGTCGCCCGCCGCGCCCGTGAGGTCGCGGACCATCAGGGTGGCGCCCGCCACCGCGCCCGGCATCAGGAACACCGCGACCAGCGGGACCAGGAAGGACAGCACCAGCGGCACGCCGAAGCCGAGGGCGAGCATCCGCCGCCCGCGCAGCAGCGCCAGCTGGTCGGTGAGGCCGACCCCGCGCCGCTGGAGGGCGACCGAGGTCAGTTCCTGGGTGAGGAAGAAGCCGGAGACGCAGAAGCCGAGGGCCGGGATCACGGTCTGCCCGATGACCGGCACGAACCCGAGGGCGAAGAGCAGGATCCCGTAGAGCACCACGCGCGCCAGGATCCGCAGGCTGTCCCGGGCCGAGATCAGCAGCTCCTTCCAGAGCGGCAGGCCGGACTCCGGCACCTCGCCGCCCTCGGAGCGGTCGACCTGCTCGGACAGCGACTCGTAGAAGGGCTGGCCGATCAGCAGGGTCACCGCCGTGAAGGTGATCACGGCGAGGAACAGCCCCAGGGAGAAGACCAGGAAGGTCAGGAAGCCCCGGAACAGCCCGATCCAGGGCGAGGACCAGTCGTCGGCGAAGGGCGTGGCCCAGGCCGTCAGGTCGTCGGCGCCGTAGCCGAGGGCGATCAGCGCCCCCGCGTAGAGCAGGAGCGAGACCAGCCCGGGCAGCAGCCCGAAGCCCAGCCACCGGCCGTGGCCGACGACCCACCGCTGTCCCGACACCAGATAGCGGAAGCCCCCCGCAAGATCTCGCATGGGACCAGCCTAACGACCGAGGGCCGCACCCCGGTCGACGGGATGTCGACGGGGGTGCGGCCCTCGGCGGAGGCGGTGCGCCGCGGATGCCTCAGACGACTCGGAGGCTCAGCGGCTCAGCGGCCGGTGGCTCAGACGGCGAGCTCGACCGTGATGTTGCCGCGGGTGGCCTTGGAGTACGGGCAGACCTGGTGGGCCTTCTCGATGAGCTCCTTGGCCTTGGCCTCGTCCACGTTCGGGATCGTGGCGGAGATCTTGACGATCAGGCCGAAGCCGTCGTCGTTCTTGCCGATGCCGACCTCGGCGGTGACCGTCGAGCCGGAGATGTCGGCGTTCTCGTTGCGGGCGACGACACCGAGGGCGCCCTGGAAGCAGGCGCTGTAGCCGGCGGCGAACAGCTGCTCCGGGTTGGTGCCGGCGCCGCTGCCGCCCATGGCCTTGGGCGGGTTCACGACGACGTCGAGCTGGCCGTCGTCGGTGGCGACGCGACCGTCACGGCCGTTCTCCGCGGTGGCGACAGCGGTGTAGAGCACGTCGGACTGCTGGATGGACATGTAAGGAAAATCCTCCTGGTCAGCACCACGACTCGCGCCCACGATCGCGGTGGTCTGGAGTGAGCCTAGCGGGTGAAAGAAACGATCATCTTTCCGGTGTTCTCGCCGCGCAGCATTCCGAGGAAGGCGTCGACCGAGTTCTCGATGCCCTCGACCACCGTCTCGTCGTAGGTCAGCTCGCCCGAGCGGAGCCAGCCGGCCACGTCGGAGACGAACTGCTGCTGGAGGCCGTAGTGGTCGCCGACCATCACGCCCTGGAGGCGCAGCCGCTTGCCGATGACCAGGGCCAGGTTGGCCGGGCCGGGGGTGGGCTCGGTGGCGTTGTACTGGGCGATCGCGCCGCACAGGGTGGCACGGCCGTGGACCTTCAGGGAGCCGATGGCGGCTTCGAGGTGGTCGCCGCCGACGTTGTCGAAGTAGACGTCGATGCCCTCGGGGGCGGCGTCCTTCAGCTGGCCGGCGACCGGGCCGTTCTTGTAGTTGAAGGCGGCGTCGAAGCCGTACTTCTCGGTGAGCAGCTTCACCTTGTCGTCGGAGCCGGCGGAGCCGATGACGCGCGAGGCGCCCTTGATCTTCGCGAACTGGCCCACCAGGCTGCCGACCGCGCCGGCCGCGCCGGAGACGAAGACCTCGTCACCCTCCTTGAAGGAGGCCGTCTCGAACAGGCCCGCGTAGGCGGTCAGGCCCGGCATGCCGAGGACGCCGAGGTATGCGGAGAGCGGGGCGAGGGTGCCGTCGACCTTGGTGGCGAGCTTGGCGTCGCCCTCGGCGTACTCGCGCCAGCCGAGGCCGTGCAGGACGTGGTCGCCGACCTGGAAGCCCTCGTCGGTGGAGGCGACGACCTCGCCGACCGCGCCGCCGTCCATCGGGCGGTCCAGCTGGAAGGGCGGGATGTAGGACTTCACGTCGTTCATCCGGCCGCGCATGTAGGGGTCCACGGACATGTGGAGGTTGCGGACCAGGATCCGGCCGGGCTCCGTGGGGACGACCACGGGCACCTCGCGCAGGGCGAAGTCCTCGGCGACGGGCCAGCCCTGGGGGCGGCGCACCAGGTGCCATTCGCGGCTGACGGAGGGGATGACGGGGGTCTCGGTCATGGCTTTACTTCACTCCCTGAATGATTTCCGGACTGAAACAACCATGCGCCGGGATATTTCATGTTGTCAAGTAAATGGGTACCCTGGATCCATGCCCAGCCAGAGAGACCCCCTGACCTGTGAGGTCGTCGAGCTCATCGCCGCCGTGGTGTCCCGGTACCACGAGGAGTACGAGCACGCGGCCGCGCGTCACCAGCTCACCGGCGCGCAGGCCAAAGTCCTCGGCCTGCTCGCCCAGGAACCCATGCCGATGCGGCACATCGCGCAGACGCTGAAGTGCGAGCCGTCGAACGTCACCGGCATCATCGACCGCCTGGAGGGCCGGGGGCTCGTCGAGCGCCGCCCGGACCCGGCGGACCGCCGCGTGAAGCTCGCCGTCGCCACGGAGGCGGGCGGCGACACCGCCGCCCAGCTGCGCGACACCCTGGACTTCGCCCGCGAGCCGCTGGCCGCCCTCTCGGAGGCGGAGCGCACGACCCTGCGGGACCTGCTGAAACGCATGCTCGGCTGACCGGGTCCCGTACGGTGCCGCCGCCCCCTCCCGGCCCGGGCGGGCCCCGCCGGGAGGGCGACCACGCCCGGCCACCGATGCCCAGGCGCCGGGCGCGCCGGAACCCGACGTCAGGCGCTGCGCACGGGAGGCGGTCCCGCACGCACGTAACGCGGGCTCGTCCCGCCCCGCGTCCGCGGCGGTCGCGCCGTCCGGCGCTCTGCCCAGCCGGACCGTGCCGACGGCAGCCCGCCCGGGCACCTGCGGTGGCCCGCGCAGTGACGGGCCCCCTGCCGGGGTGCGGGTGCGGCCCCTTGCTGCGAGCTCGGCGCGCGCCTACACGGGCAGGCCGGCCCATGGCCCCGAACAACGCCGCACCCGGCGGTCGGCGGTCGGCAGTCGGCGGAAAGTGCCCCGGGCGCGGGCCAGGACCGGCCCCGGCCGGGTGGTGGGTGGGCGGCACGGAAGCGTGCAGACCCGGCACGGGAGCAGGCGCACGCTGCGCCGGGAGCTCCGCCACGGCCGGCACCGGGCGCGGATGGCATCGGCGCGGGGCGGGACGGGACGGGACCGGCACGGTGGTGAGGCCACGGCGCCGCGGAAGCCATCCAGGCCCCCGGCACGAGTGCCCCGGCGCGGGGCCTGAGCAGGCCCCGCCGAGAACTCCGTCACCTGGGGGCCGGGCTTGAATGGCCACGGCGCAGAGCCGGACCGGACCCGGCACGGTGACGGGGGCCGTGGGTGACCCGGGGCCCAAACACACCGCCTCCGCCACCAGCAGCGGGCGGCCGCGGGCGCCACCGGCGCGGGTCGGGATCGGCACCGGCACCGGCACCGGCGCGGTGGTGAGGCGGTGGGTGGCGCGGGGCGCAATCACGCCGCCTCCGCCACCAGCAGCGGGCGGCCGCGGGCGCCACCGGCCGCCACAGCGCAGAGCCGGACCGGACCCGGCACGGTGAGGAGGGCCGTGGGTGGCCCGGGGCCCAAACACGCCGCCTCCGCCGTCAGCAGCGGGCGGCCGCGGGCGCCATCGGCGTGGGTCGGGAGCGGCACCCGGCACGGTGGTGAGGTCCCGGGCGGCGCGGAAGCGGGCACGTCACCGGCACGAGAGCCCCGGCGCGAGCGGGCTCACGCCGCCCTGGGCACCGGCCACCGGCAGGGGCGGGCGCGGGTACCACCGGCACGATGGCGGGACCGGCACCCGCGCGCGGGCGGGGGCCGCATCCGGGCCGGCGGCGGTGCGGGGTGGGGCCCGGAGACCGCCGGACGGCTAGACGCACCACCAGAGGAACCACTCGCACTCGTCCGACTGCGTCGGGGTGGGCGAGGGGGTCGGGGTGGTGCCTTCGTCGTCCTTGCCGTTGCCGTTGTCGTCGGCGTCCGGGGACGCCGTGTCGCCCGGCTTGCCGTCGTCCGTGGCGCGCGGCTTGCCCGAGTCCTTCTTCGGCTTGTTCGTCCTGGCCGAGCCGTTCCTGGACGGCGACGCCTCCGGTGTGGGAGCGGTCGTGGTGGGGGCCCCGGTCGTCTCCCGGGGCACCGGAGGGGTACCTGCGGCGGTGGCGGCCGGGCTCGTGCCCTCCACCGTCGCCGCCCCGCCCTCGCTCGCGAGCGGCGAGGGGTCGGCCGCGCCCCCGGTCTCCTCCGCCTCCGGCTGCTCCATGCCCAGGTCCTGCTGCTGGACCACCGTGGACGCGCGGTCCTTCGCCGGGTCGTCGGCCACCAGGTTCGCCACTGCCAGCGAGCCGGCCACCGCGAAGACCAGGGCCGAACCGGCCGTGAGGGCGGTGCGCCGCCGGCGCCGGTGCGCCGACCGCCGCCGCCTGGCGCCCCCGGGCTCCCCGGCCTCGGGCGCGCCGATGACCCCGAGGTCGCCGGAGTCGGCCGGGTCACGGGGCTCGGGGCCCTCCGCCGGGAGGCCGTACGCGACGGCTTCCGGGGCGGCGTACGCCTGTGGCGCGGGGTACGAGCCGGGGGCCGGGTACTGGGCGTACGGGCCCGCCTCGGCATACCCGCCGGGCTCCTCGTACGGCCCGGGCCCCGCGTACGACCCCGGCGCCGCGTACGGCTCGGGGGCCGCACCCGAGGGCGCGGCGGGGCGGGTGGTCAGGTACTCGGCCGGCGTGCCGCATCCGGCACACGCGAGTGCGCCGTTGAGGTGCCGCCGACACGCGTTGCAGTAGTCCATGGCGCCCGCAGGCTACGTGGCGCCCGGCAACATCGGAGTCCCGGGACTGTAAGGATCCTGTGTGGAATTCGGCCGCCGCCAGGCGGAATGGCAGCCTGTACCTCATGAACGCCTTCGGCCCGGCCGCCTTCCAGCTCGTCCTGCTGCGCCGGATGGCCGACTTCCAGCCGGACCTCGCCGAGGACGCCCGCCGCTCGCTCGGCGCCACGCTCGCCGACCAGCGCGAGGCCAACAAGCGCTGGCAGGCCATGGTCCGCTCGCCCCGCTCCCGCGGTGCCCTGGCCCGCTACCGCTCCGTGCTCGGCCCCGCCGAGTCCGTCGGCCGGCGCCGCATCGGGGACCTGGAGTGCGAGGCACTGCTGTGGCCGGTGCCGCTGTGGCCCACGCTCCGCTTCGAGGTGCTGGCCGGGCCGGACGGCGCGGTGTGGAACGAGTGGCTGGTCAGGGCGCCGGGCGAGCCGGGTCCGGTGCTGGAGACCCTGGACGACCTGGCCCCCTGGTCCTGCGTGGTCGACGAGGTGGCGCGCGCCTTCGCCCCCGTACGGCCGATGGAGGGCACCGCCCCCACGCGCTGGCGGCTGGAGTTCCACGGGAAGGACGCGGCGGGGGCAGAGGGGCGCTGCGTGGCCGAGTTCACGTACGGGCTGCTGCAGCGCCTCTCCCGGGACGGCGGTGCCTGACGGCCCCGGATGCGGGTGCCGGAGGCCGGCGCATCCGGCGGCGGCCTGAGGGGGCCGCCGGCGCCCTGGCCCGAGCGCGGCTCAGGAGGACGCGCGGTTCAGGAGCCCAGGAAGGCCCGTACCCCCTGCGCCACGCCGTCGTCGCCGAGCAGGTCGTTGTGCTTGAGGCAGCCGACCGCGGTGTTGACGGCGCCCGAAAGGGCCACGCTGCCGTCGGGGTTGATGACCTCGTCGCAGTTGGACCAGAAGGTGGCGTACGCGACGGAGCCCGGCGTCTCGTCGCCCTCGGCCAGCCGGCTGACCACCCAGGAGCCAGGGGTCATGTCGCGGCAGGCCTGGTCCCACAGGGCGCAGGCCCACGCCGTGGAGGTGCCGTGGTTGGGGCCGGCGAGGGAGGCCCAGCGGCCGACGGTGGCGGTCCCGCCGCCGAACTTCACGTACCAGCGGGTGACGAGCGAACCGAACGAGTGCGCGACCAGGTCGACGCGGTCGGCGCCGGTCTGCGCCCTGACCTGGTCGACGTACGAGGAAAGGCGCCCGGAGAGCACCTCGTTGACGGACTGGTGGGTGTCGTAGCCCCAGGAGAACAGCTCGGCGTCCGGGTAGCCCGCCGCCCTGAGCTTGCCGCGGAGCGATCCCCACACGCCGGGGTCGGCGTTGTAGCCGTGCACGAACACGACCGGGTTCCTCGGTACGGCCTGGTCAGCGGCGTGGGCCGGGAGCGGGGCGAGGAGTGCGGCGAGCAGGACGAGGAGGGCTGCCAGTCTCTGGCGGGCCGTCAGCATGCGGGCCTCCATACCTTGTTACGCGCGAGTAGTGAGGGCATGTTGGGGCCTGACACGGCAGAAGACCACCCTTGTGCAGCACCCCCGTGCGGCTCAGCCCAACGTGGCAAATGTCCGAAATGCCCGAGAAGGTGTGAATTGTGATCGGCGCTCGGCCGGTCGCCTTGCGTCAGCGCTCTCGGGAGGATCCGCCGTGACCGTCAGTCTTGAGCAGTTGCGCCGCTGCCACGTCGCCGTCGACCTGGGTGCCGCCAGGACCCGCGTCTACGTGAAGGGCCAGGGACTGGTCGTCGACGAGCCCAGCGTGGCCGCGGTGAACACCCGGACGGGCGCCCTGATCGCCGTCGGCACCTTCGCCGAACGGATGACCGGCCGCACCCCCGACTACATCCGGGTGGCCCGCCCCGTCTCCGGCGGCACCGTCGTCGACATCGAGATGGCCCAGCGGATGCTGCGCCACCTGCTCGGCGAGAAGCTGCGCCGCGCCCTGCGCCGCAAGCCGCGGCTGCGTGCCGCCGCCTGCACCCCGCACGACGCCGACCCGCTGGCCCAGCGGGCGGCCGTGGAGACCCTGGTCGGACTCGGCGCCCGGCGCGTGGAGCTGGTCGACACCCTGATCGCCGCGGCCGTCGGCTGCGGACTCCCCGTCGAGCAGCCGACCGCGACGATGATCATGGTGTGCGGCGCCGCGGCGACCCAGATCGCGGTCCTCTCGCTCGGCTCGATCGTCACCGCCGAACGCGTGGGCGTGGGCGGCGACGCCGTCGACCACGCCATCGTCCAGCACCTGCGCCACCAGCACGAGCTGATGCTGCCCAGCCAGGCCGTACGCCCCCTCCAGCTGGCCCTGCACGGCAACGGCATCACCCCGCACGGGCCGGCCGTCACGGAGATCCACGGCCGGGACGTGGCCACCGGCCTCGCCCGTTCCGTGCGGGTCGACACCGCGGCGGTGCGCAACGCCATCCACACCCCCCTGACCGCCGTGC
The DNA here is from genome assembly GCF_044759445.1 of Streptomyces sp. NPDC101118. Lineage (NCBI taxonomy): Bacteria > Bacillati > Actinomycetota > Actinomycetes > Kitasatosporales > Streptomycetaceae > Streptomyces > Streptomyces sp. NPDC101118. The sequence goes on from NZ_JBIVZG010000028.1 coordinate 45,441, forward strand.
TCGACGGCATCGGCAAGGTCCTCCGGGACTGCCCGCCCGACCTCGTCGCCGACCTGACGGACCGGGGGATCATGATGGTGGGAGGCAGCGCCCTGCTGCCCGGCCTCGACCAGATGCTGCGGGACGCCACCGGCATGCCCGTCGCCATCGCGGAACGGCCCGACGTGTGCGCCGTGATGGGCCTCGGCGCGATGCTGGAAGGGAAGATCGCCCCGATGGTTCTCAACCCCCTGGCCGAATGACGCCCCACGAGCCCGACCCCACCCCCGCCCACGACCCCAGCGGCAGCCGGGACGTCTCCCCCGAGGCGCCCCGGCTGCCGGTGCTGCTGGAGGCCGTGCTCAGCGTGGGCACCGACCTGGAGCTGCGCTCCACGCTCCAGCACATCGTGGACTCCGCCACCGAGGTGTGCGGTGCGCGGTACGGCGCGCTCGGCGTCGTCGACCCGGACCGCACTCACGGCAGCAAGCTGACGGACCTCTTCACCTCGGGCCTCACCGAGGAACAGGCCGCCCGCATCCCGAAGCGTCCCGACGGCCGGACGGGCCTGCTCGGCGCGCTCATCAACGACCCGCGGCCGCTGCTGCTCGACGACCTGACCACCGACCCCAGGTCCGCCGGCCTGCCGCCCGGGCACCCGCCGATGCGGACCTTCCTCGGGGTGCCGATCCGCGTCCACACCGAGATCTTCGGCAACCTCTACCTCGCCGAGAAGCGCGGCGGCGGTCCCTTCACCGAGGACGACCTCGCCCTGGTGCGCGTACTGGCCTCGCAGGCCGGCATCGCCATCGGCAACGCCCGGCTGTACGAGACCGCGCGCCGCCGGGAGCGCTGGATCGAGGGCGCCGCCGCGGTGACCACCACCCTGCTGGCCGGGCGGCCCGCGGCCGACGCCCTGATGTGCGTGGCCGACCGGGCCCGGCTGCTCGCGGACGCGGCGGCCGGGGTGGTGCTCCAGCCCACCCCCGAGGGCGGCATGGAGATCGTCGCCGCCTCGACGCACGACGACCCCGGCGACCTGATCGGCACGACCATCGCGCCCGGCAGCCCGGTGCTGGAGCAGCTCCTCGGCGGCGAGCCGGTCTTCATCGACGACTCGGCCACCGACCCGCGGATGACCACCCACGTCCGCAAGCGCTTCGGGCCCAGCATGATGCTGCCGCTGCAGAGCGGCGGCCAGCTGATCGGCACCCTCGCCCTGCCCCGGCACCGGGGCGGCGAGCCGTACGACGCGGTGGACCGGCTGCTGGCCAGCCAGTTCGCCTCGCAGGCCGCGCTGGCGCTCGTCCTGGCCGACGCACAGCACGACCGCGAGCAGCTCGCCGTGTACGAGGACCGCGACCGGATCGCCAGGGACCTGCACGACCTCGTGGTCCAGCGGCTGTTCGCCACGGAGATGATGCTGGACGCCACCCGGCGGCGGTCCGCCGCGGCAGGGGTGGAGGACACCCCCACGGTGGGCGACCAGCTGAGCCTCGCCGTGGACGAGCTCGACTCCACCATCCAGGAGGTGCGTACGGCGATCTTCGCGCTCCAGCAGCCGCCGGGCGACGCGCCGACCACCGTCCGCGGCCGGGTGCTGCGGGAGACCAGCGGCGCCGGGGTGCTGCTCGGCTTCCAGCCGTCGGTGAAGTTCGCCGGGGCGGTGGACGCGCTGCTGCCGGACGAGGTGGCGGCGGAGCTGATCGGGGCGCTGCGCGGGGCGCTGGCCGCCGCGCACCGGCGACCCGAGGTCGGCGCGGTCGACGTCGAGGTCGACGCCCGGCCGGAGGGCGTGCGCCTGACGGTGGCGGACGACGGCCGCACCCCGGAGGGCACCCGGGGCACGACCGTCACGTGGGAGTCGTCGCTGTAGCCGAACGGGCTCGGCGGCACAGCGGCTCGGCGGCTCGGCGGCTCGTCGGCTCAGAACAGGGCCGTGTAGTCCCGTACCGCCCCGTCGTCGCCCCCGAACCGGAAGAGTTCGGCCCGCTCGCGGGCGCCGAAGGGCCCGTCCGCGCGCCCGGTCCCCCGGTACAGGTGGACCACGCCCTCCCGGTCCTGGGCGAGCAGGTCCGGACGGCCGTCGTCGGTGAGGTCACCCGTCGCCGCGACGGCGCGGTACTGGCGCCAGTCCGTGCCGTCCGCGATCCGCGTCCGGCCGCCGAAGGGGGCCTTGGCGTCGCCGGTGCCCGCGTACAGCCACAGCGCGCCCGTGCCGTCCACGGCCAGCAGGTCGGCCTTGCCGTCCCTGGTCAGATCACCGGCGCCGACCAGCCTGTCGTACTGGTTCCAGCCGCCGCCGACCTTGGCCCGGGCCGCGAACGGGGCCTTGGCGTCCTTGGTGCCCGCGTACAGCCACAGCACCCCGGCCGGGTCCCGGGCCAGCAGGTCGGCGCGGCGGTCGCCGGTCAGGTCACCGGCGCCGGTGATCTCCCGGTACGCCTTCCAGCCCGGGCCCACCTTGGTACGGGGCGCGAGCGAGCCGGAGGTCTCCGTCGGCGCGTAGCTCCACAGCACGCCTGCGGAGTCCCGGCCCAGGATCCGGCCGCCGGTGCCGCGGCCGGTCACCGGGGCGGTCTTGGTCAGCTGGTCGTACGCGTTCCAGCCGGGCCCCACCAGGTCCGCCCGCTCGACGAGGCCGTCGGCCCGGCCGGTGCCGGAGTGCTGCCGGAGGCGGCCGTCCGGGGTGCGGCCGAAGAGCTGGTGGCGGTCGCGGACCCGGTACGGGCTGTCCACCTGGAAGGAGGCGGTGCGGGCCGGGTTGGCCTCGTCGGACGTCCAGACCTCGTACCGGGCACGGACGTCCAGGTGCCAGGCCTGGAGCCGCTCCTCGGACGTGACCCGGTAGGTCAGGTTCACGTCGCCGGGCTTCCGGACGTCGCACTCGACGGCGGGGCCGTCGTGCCAGTCCGGCACGCACGTGGCGTCCGGCCCGGCAGAGACGGAGTCGATGGTGTAGCGGTCGTCCTCGTAGTCCATCCGCCGCTCGGTGGCCGGCGCCGCGGACTGGACGAGGGCCACGGAGAGGCGGCCGGTGTGGACGGCCTTGAGCGCGACGGTGTGCGTCACCGCCGCGCCGGCCTTCAGCCGCGGGGTGGTGAGGGTGATCGTGTTGCGGGCCACTTCCGCGGGCGTCCGCACGGTCACCCGGCGGGCGGCGTGGGTGCTGTCCTCCCGCAGCAGGCCGGCGGTCTGGGCCTCCTTGACGCCCTGCTCCAGGTCGCCGCCGGAGGGCACGTACACCACTCCGTAGTACGCGGTGGCCCCGTCGGCCGCCCTCGCCCCGGCGCCCACCAGCGGCGACGGGATGTGGCCCAGCCCCTTGGCGGGGCACAGGAAGACGCCGGCGACCCCGGGCTTCGCCTTGCAGGTCTCGAAGGAGGCCAGGTCCACCGTCATGCCGGCCGGTGCCCCGCCGGCCCGCCAGGCCGGGTCGGTCAGGGGCTTGCCGCCGACCGCGTAGACGAAGGTGCCCTCGGGCTGCCCGCTGCCGTCGGTCGCCAGCTGCGGGTTGATCCAGGCCCGGTCGCCGGGCCTGATCACGTGGTCGGTCACCTGCTCGAAGCCGAAGCGGGGCTCGGCGGCGGCGGTTCCGGTCAGGGTGCCGGTGGCGACGACAGCCACCGCGCCCCCCAGCGCCGCCAGGACGCGCATGCGCATGTGTGTGTTCCCCCAGAAGGGCGGCCGGTCAAGCCGCTGTTGCCGGCGCCGGGTGTCTCCCTGCGGCGCCGGTCGGGAACTTACCCGACACCTCTGACATTCAGGGCAGCTGGGGTGACCGCGAGGCCGCGCGCAGGGCGATCCGGGTGTTGGACTGCGCCACGCCCGCCTCCCGCTTGAGCCGGCGCAGCAGCGCGTCGAGCGCCGCGGGGTCCGCGGCGCGAGCCCGGACCAGGTAGTCGTGGGCGCCGGTGACGTGGACGACCTCCGTGATGCCGGGGAGCGTGGCGACCCGGGCCTCGAACTGCTCGTTCGTGGTGTCCTCGCGCAGGGTCACGTCGATGAACACCACCAGCCCGCCGCCGGTGTCGGCCGCCGGATCCACCAGCACGGTGAAGGCGCGGATCACCCCGTCGCGGCGCATCCGCCGGACCCGGTCGGCGGCGGCGTTGGCGCTGAGGCCGACCCGTACGCCGAGGTCGCGGTACGAGATCCGCGCATCCTGCTGCAGGATCCCGAGGATCTCCCTGTCGAGCCGGTCCATACCGCGATTATCGCGGTGCGGGCCGGTAATCGCTGCCGCGGCCGGACCCGAGCGGTCCAGTCTCGGGCCCATGAGCGGACTGTGGACGACAGCGGTGGCGGGTGCGGCGGCGGGCCTGGGCGTGGCGATGCCCGTGGGGGCGATGGGCGTGCTGCTGCTCCAGGAGAGCATGCGCGGGCGGCGCGGTGCAGTGGCCGCGGCGGCGGCCGTGGCCGTCGTCGACCTCGCGTACGCCGCCCTCGCCACCGCCCTCGGCCCGCTGGTCTCGGCCGCGCTGTCGGACGTGGAGGCCTGGGTGCGACTGCTCTCGGCGGCCGTCCTGCTGACCATCGCCGCCCGCGGGCTGTGGACATCGCGGAACGCGGCGGGCGCGGGCGCGCCGGGCGAGGGCGGGCCGGTGGCCGGTGCGGGGCCGGTGGCGGGCGGCGGGCCGTCGGCGGGTGCGGCGGCGGTGGCGATCGGTGCCGGGGCGGCGGCAACGGGCTCCGGGCCGGCGGCGCCGGCGAACCCGGCCGCAGCCACCGCCTCCGGTCCCGCAGCCACCGCCTCCGGTCCCGCGGCGGCCGGTCCGAGCCCCGCCCGCACCTTCCTCCGCTTCGCGGCGCTGACCGCCATCAACCCCACCACCGCCCTCTACTTCGCGGCCCTGACCACCGCCCAGGGCGACGAGCTGGCCCGCGGCACCGCGGGGGCCGTGTTCGTCGCGGCGGTCTTCGCCGCCAGCCTCCTCTGGCAGCAACTCCTCGTGCTCGCCGGGTCGTTCGCCGGCACCCGGATCTCCGACGCCGCCCGCGCCTGGACCTTCCGGATCGGCTACGGTCTGGTCGCCGTGTACGCCGTGAAGATCGCCCTCCCGTTGCCGTGACGCCGTAGGGTACGGGCGTGACCGCCCTCTTCCCGGCGCTGGACGCGCCCTCCGACCGCATCGCCCTGCGCTTCGACGGGCGGACGCTGACCTACCGTCAACTGGCGGACGCGGCAGGCCCCCTGGCCGCACGCCTGGCCGGGGCCGGCGGGGTCGCGCTGTGGGCCACCCCCACCCTGGAGACCGCGGTCGGGGTGGTCGCGGGGCTGCTGGCCGGGGTGCCGGTCGTACCGCTGAACCCGAAGACCGGCGCGCGGGAACTCGTACACGTCCTGGACGACAGTGCACCCTCCCTCGTGCTCGCGGCCACGGACGCTCGACTCCCGGCGGAGCTGGCCGGGCTGCCGCGCCTCGGCATCCCCACCGAGGGCGACACCGCGGACGGCCCGGCCGCCGCCCCGGCCCTGGACGCGGCCGGCGACGACGCCCCGGCCTTCGTGATCTACACCTCCGGCACCACCGGGCCGCCCAAGGGCGCGGTGCTGCCCCGCCGGGCCGTCGCCGCCACCCTGGACGCCCTGGAGGACGCCTGGGACTGGACCGCGGCCGACACCGTGGTCCACGCGCTCCCCCTCTTCCACGTGCACGGCCTCGTCCTCGGCACCCTGGGCCCGCTGCGCCGCGGCGGCACCGCCCACCACCTGGGCCGGTTTTCCGCCGAGGGCGTCACGCGGGCGCTGGACGAGGGCGGCACGATGCTCTTCGGCGTACCGACCATGTACCACCGGCTCGCCGACGCGGTCGGCACCGACCCGGCCCTCGCCAAGGCCCTGGCGGACGCCCGGCTGCTGGTCTCCGGCTCCGCGGGGCTGCCCCTGCACGACCACCGGCGGATCGCGGCGGCGACCGGGCGCCGGGTGATCGAGCGGTACGGCATGACCGAGACCCTGATGAACACCAGCGTCCGCGCCGACGACACCGCCTCCGCCCCCGGCACGGTCGGCGTCCCGGTGCGGGGCGTGGAGCTGCGGCTGGCCGACGACGCGGGCGCGGTGCTCGACGCGTACGACGGCGAGACCATCGGCGAGATCCAGGTGCGCGGCCCGAACCTCTTCACCGAGTACCTGAACCGGCCCGACGCCACGGCCGGTGCCCTGACCGCGGACGGCTGGTTCCGCACCGGCGACATGGCCACCCGCGACGCGGCCGGGCACCTGCGGATCGTCGGCCGCAAGGCCACCGACCTGATCAAGAGCGGCGGCTACAAGATCGGCGCCGGCGAGATCGAGAACGCCCTCCTCGACCACCCGGGCGTGCGCGAAGCGGCCGTGACCGGCGAACCCGACGCCGACCTCGGCGAGCGGATCGTGGCCTGGGTGGTGCCGGCCGACCCGGCGGCCCCGCCCTCCGCCGACGAACTGACCGCGCACGTGGCCGGGCTCCTCGCCCCGCACAAGCGCCCCCGCGCGGTCCGCTTCCGCGAGACCCTTCCCCGCAACGACCTGGGCAAGATCATGAAGCGGGCGCTGGCCGCGGAGCGCCTCACCGCCCGCGAGACCCTCGACGCGCTCACCGAGCCCGGCTCCTTCACCGAGCTGCCCGCCCCGGCCCGCACGTCCCGGCCCGACGGCCCGCTCGGCTGGGCGGGTTACGACGCCTCGCGCGCCCGCGCCGCCGGGCGCACGGGCGAGGACGAGTCCGTGGTCTGCGGCACGGCCCGGGTGGGCGGCCGGGAAGCGGTGCTGGTCTCCTTCGAGTTCGGCTTCCTCGGCGGTTCCCTGGGCGAGCGCACCGGGGACCGGCTGGAGGCCGCGTACACGTATGCGCGCGAGCACCGGCTGCCCCTGGTGTCGCTGATCGCGACCGGCGGCTCGCGCATGCAGGAGGGGATGCTCGCGCTGACCCAGCTCCAGCGGGTGGCCCGCCAGTCGGTGCTGACGCGGGCCGCGGGGCTGCCGCAGATCGCGGTGCTGCGCGACCCGACCACCGGCGGCGGCTGGGCCACGCTGGGGGCCGGGGCGGACGTGGTGCTGGCGCTGCCCGGTGCGCAGGTCGGCTTCGCGGGGTCGCGGGTGCGTCCGGCGGACGCCGACCCGGGCGCCTACACCGCCGAGGGCCAGTACGCGGCGGGGCACGTGGACGCCGTGGTGCCGCGGGCGGAGCTGCCGGGGGTGGTGGGCGGGTGGCTGCGGCTGCTCGCCCGGGCGGTGGGGGCTGCTGGGGCGGTGGGGGCTGCCGGGGCCGTGGGGGCTGCCGGTGCGGACGCCGGTGCTGCCGGGGCCGTGGAGGCCTCCGGTGCGGACTCCGGCGCTGCCGGGCCGGACGGGAGTGCCGGCTCGCACGCCGGCCCCGGCGGGCCCGTGGAGCCGCCGGCCGCGCTCGCCGCCGCCGAGCCCGCCGCGACCGGGTGGGAGGCCGTACTGCGGGCGCGCGACCCGCGGCGGCCGCGGGCGGAGGCGTACCTGGACGCGTACTTCGAGCTGCGGCTGCCGCTGTCCGGCGACCGCGCGGGCGGCACCGACCCGGGGATGCTCTGCGGGTTCGGGCTGCGCGGCGGGCGCACGGTGGCGTACGCCGCCCAGTGCGGCACCGCGACCCTCCCGGCGGGCTACCGCACCGCCGCCCGGGTGATCCGCCTGGCCGACCGGCTCGGGATCCCGGTGCTCACCCTCGTCGACACCCCGGGCGCCGCGAACGACGCCGCGGCGGAACGCTCCGGGGCGGGCGCGGCCATCGCGGACACCTTCGCGGCGGTGGCCGGGGCGCGGGTGCCGGTGACCACCCTGCTGATCGGCGAGGGCGGCTCCGGGGGCGCGCTGGCCCTGGCGGCCCCCGGCAACACCTGGGTGACGCCGGACAGCTACTTCTCCGTCATCGCCCCGGAGCTGGCCGCCGCGATCCTGAAGCGACCGCCGGAGGAGGCCCCGGCCACCGCCGGCCAGCTGCGCCTGCGCCCCCAGGACCTGGTGGACCTGGGGGTGGCCCGCGGCATCGTGGTGCCGGAGGACCGGGGCCCGGCCTGATCCGAAGGGCCCGTCCTGAAAGGCCGTCCTGAAAGGCCCGTCCGGAAGACCCGTCCGGACGGCCCGCCTAGAACCGGCCGGGCAGGCGCACGTCCAGCCGGTACAGGCGGGTGATCTGCTGCGGCAGTTCGTTGTCGTCGCTGACCAGCGTCAGCCGCAGCCGCTGCGCCCCGGCCCGCCCGGTGACGGCCATGCCCTCGATGTTGTCGACCAGCGGGTGGTTCTGCGGCAGCTTCGAGGGCGCGCCGAGCGTCGGGCAGGTGTCCAGGTCGGCCAGCAGCGTCTTGCGGGCGGTGCGCAGCCCGGGCCCCTCGGCGAGGACCGCGGTGCCGCGGGTGTCGGTGGCGCCGAGCGGGTCGGCGACGTACAGCCGTGCCGTGATCTTGAACTCGCGGGTGAAGCCGCGCTCCAGGACCAGCAGCCGCCCGTCGTGGGTGGGCGCCAGCTCCACCAGCCCGTGCCCGGGGTCGACGGCGTACGCGTACTGGCGGGCCGGCACGAACCCGCCGCCGCGCCGTTCCCAGGTCTGGACGCGCTGGAGCGTACGGCCGGACGCGTCGGTGCCGTCGCCGTCGAGGGGGCCTTCGACCCCGGCGACCAGCGTGTGACCGCCGGGCAGCAGCGTCAGGCTCTCGAAGGTCTGGTTGGGCCTGGCCCGGCCCTCGGGAGGCAGCCGCAGCGCCTGCGGGACGGGCAGGGTCCCCAGCAGCCGCCCGTCGGGCGCGTACCGGCGGACGGCGGGGGCGAACTCGTCGGTGATCAGGTAGCTGCCGTCGCGGTCGACGACGACGCCCTCGGAGTCGACGGGCCCGCCCGCGCCGTCGGCCAGCGGGAGCTGCGCGGTCGCGCGGGCGGCCGGCACGTCGCCGTCGGCGGCGTCGAGGGTGAAGAGGACGGAGCGGTCGGAGACCGCGGCGAGGAGTCCGTCGTGGCGGACGGCCAGGCCGGAGATCCCGCCGACCAGCCGTCCGTCCACGGTGGTCTTGTCGAGCGCGTCGGAGTACCCGGCCGCGGAGACGTACGGGGAGCAGGCGCGGTCCTGCTGCGTGGTGTGTGCGGCAGCGCCGGTGGCGGTGAGGGCGGTGGCGAGCACCGCCCCTGCGGTGGCGAACGTACGGAGGCGCACGGCCTTCCTTCCTGGAACGAGGACGGTGGAGGGAGGGCAGGCGGACGGACCTGCCGAACCGTCATATGACTGTTCGTAGGAAAAGGGAAGGCTTCGGCGGCCCCTGCAACGAACCGGCAACACCGCAGGCACGCCAAGGGGGTGGTACGGCCGCCCGTCCGGCCGCCGGTCCGGCCGCCGGCCCGGCCCGGGTCAGGCTTCCGGGGTGTGGGCGTCGTAGCGGGCGAAGCCCCGCCAGACGGCGGCGAGCACGGCCAGGGCCGCCACGCAGGCGATGCCGCCGCCCGTGATGGCCACGGCCGGCGAGGTGAGGTCGGCCGCGGTTCCGGCGAGGAAGTCGCCGAGGCGCGGGCCGCCGGCCACCACGACGATGAACACGCCCTGGAGGCGGCCGCGCAGGTCGTCGGGGGTGGCGGCCTGGAGCATGGTGGTGCGGAACACCATCGAGATGGTGTCGGCGCAGCCGGCGAGGGCGAGGAAGAGCAGGCCGAGCCAGAGGTTGCGGGTCAGCCCGAAGACGGCGACGGCGGCGCCCCAGGCGGCCACGGACAGCAGGATGGCCAGGCCGTGCCGGCGGATCCGGCCGAGCCAGCCCGAGAAGAGGCCGCCCAGCAGTGCCCCGACGGCCGGGGCGGCCACCAGCAGGCCCACGGTCTTGGCGTCGCCGCCGTACCAGAGCCCGGCGATGGCCGGGAACAGCGCACGGGGCTGGGCCAGGACCATCGCGCACATGTCGGAGAAGAAGGTCATCCGGATGTTGGGCCGGGTGGCGAGGAAGCGCAGCCCGTCGACCACGGAGGCCCGGCCCCGCTTGCCGTCGGCCCGGTCGGGGCGCATCGCGGGCAGCCGCCACATCGCGTACAGGGCGGCGGAGAAGGCGACCGCGTCGATCAGGTACGCCGCCTGGTAGCCCCACAGGCCGACGATGAAGCCGCCGAGCATCGGGCCGATCATCATCCCGGACGTGGTGGTCACCGACTGGAGGGCGTTGGCGGCCGGCAGCTGCTCGGGCGGCAGCAGCCGGGGGATCATGGCGGACCTGGCGGGCGAGTTCAGGGCGCCGCACACCGCCTGGAGGGCCACTACGGCGTACAGGAGCCAGACCCGGTGGTACCCGGCGAAGGCGGCACCGGCCAGGGCGACGGACAGCACGGCGGCGCCGAGCGCGCTGTACAGGCCGAGCCTGCGGCGGTCTACGGTGTCGGCGATGGCCCCGCCGTACAGGCCGAAGGCGACCAGGGGGACGAGCGAGAAGAGCCCGACGAGGCCCACGGAGAAGCTGGACCGGGTGATCTCGTACACCTGGAGCGAGACGGCGAGGGCCGTCATGGCCTGGCCCATCCAGGAGATGGTGTTGCCGAGCCAGAGCCGCCGGTAGTCGGCGGAGGTGCGCAGGGGGGTCAGGTCGGCGAGGATCCGCCGCTTGGGCGGTGTCGAGGTCGTAGCGGTCACACGGGATGGTAGATCGTTCGCACTTGAACCATCCGCCCCGCCCACCCCTCGGGACGGCGGGCGCCCCGTGAGCTGCGCCGGGACGGGGGCGAGTACCCGCCACACGCCGGGCGTTCACCCGCGATTGACTGAATAGACGTTCGCTCCGCACCCGCCGGTCGGCTCATCATGAAACCGACTCGTATGTCCAGGGAGGCGTAGTGATCGAACCTGGCAAGAGCACATCACGTACGTGGTCCTGGGCGCCGGACACGGTTCCGGCGCCCTCACTGACCCTCGGCGTCGAGGAGGAGTTCCTCCTCGTGGACGCCCAGACCTGGCGGGTGGCGCCCGTCGCCCCCGAAGTCCTCTCCGACGTCGGCGAGGTGCCCCAGATCCACTCCGAGGGCACCCGCTACCAGGTGGAGATAGCCACCCCGGTCGCCGACACCGCCGACCAGCTGCGCGACGAGCTGACCGCGCTCCGCCGCGTCCTGGCCAAGACGGCCAGGGAACACGGCTGCCGGCTGCTGGCCAGCCCCTCGCCCGTCCTCACCGTGCGCACGCCCCCGCACCTCAACGACGACGAACCGCGCCAGCGCGCGCAGTTCCAGCGGTTCGGGGCGCTCACCGACAACCTGGTCGGGTGCGGCCGGCACATCCACGTCGGCACGCTCGACACCGACACCGCGGTGGCCGTGGCCAACCGCGTACGGCCCTGGCTGCCCACGCTGATCGCGCTGGGCGCCAACTCGCCGTTCTGGGGCGGCCGCGACACCGGCCACGCCAGCTGGCGGGCGATGGCCTGGTCCACCTGGCCCTCCGCGGGGCTGCCGCCGCACTTCAGCTCCACCGCGCACTACCGGCGCTCGGTGGAACTGCTGCTGACCTCGGGTGCCGCGCTCGACACGAAGATGGTCTATTGGGACATGCGGCCTTCCGGGACCTGGCCGACGCTCGAGATCCGGGCGCCCGACATGTCCCCCGGGCTGGACGTGGCCGTGCTGCAGGCCGCGCTGGGGCGGGCCCTGGTGGCCGCGGCGCTGAAGTCCCTCGCGGCCGGCGAACCCGCCGCGACGGTCCGCGACGAGGTCCTGCAGCTGGCCCGCTGGCGGGCCGCCCACGACGGCCTGGAGGGGTACGGACTCGACCCGTTCACCGGTACGGAGCTCCCGGCGGCCACCCTCGCCGAAGCCCTGCTGGACCTCCTCGCCCCGGAGCTCGCCGCGGCGGGCGACCTGGAGCACGCGTCGGCGACCCTGGCGACCCTGCTCCGCGACGGCTCGGGCGCCCACCGGCAGCGCGCCGTCTACGCCCGCAGGGAGAGCCTCACGGACGTCCTCCACCACCTGGCCGACGCCACCGAATCCCTCTGACCCACCGCGTGCCGGCCCACCACCCGCGCCCGGCACGCCCCACCCCCGCGGGGCTCCCCCCGAACCCCCCACGACCACTCCGGGGCCACCACCGAACCACCGGGCGCCGCGCCACGGCGGCCCCACCCGGCCCCCGCCCCACCAAGGGCCCGCCCATCCCGCCCCGGCCCCACACCCGACAAGCCCCCTGCCCCGACCCACCCCGCGCCTCACCCACGCCTCACCCGCGCCCGGATCGCGGCCCCCGCCTGCGCCGGGACCGCAGCCCCCTCACCCGCGCCGGGGCCCGCAACGCCTACGCCCTCACCCCTCCGGGACCACGACCCCCCGCCTCACCGGCGCCCGGACCTCACCCGCCCGCCCCACCGGACCCACCCCCACCGGGCAAGACCACCGACCCCGAGGGCCACCAGGACCGCCCCCCCAGTCGATGACGTGCGGCAACCCGGGCCAGAACCCGAAGACCGCGAGCGTCCCGGCCATCCCGGCCCCGAAGGCCACCACACCCCCGCGCACTGCACCCCGGCCCTGGCCCTGCTCGTCCATGAGGACCCTCACTTCGTGATGCTCTGGCACCGACCCAACCGCCGCACCCCTCCCACACCGAAGTGCGCACTCCTTGCCCTGACGAGGCAGCGGGCGGGGAGCGTTGCTCCACACGGCATGAATCCCACACCGCCATGCGTGCCGTCCCGCGCCCTCACCGGGCGGATCCGCCCGCCCGTGGAAGGGTGGGACCCACAAACGGGCGCACCGGAGGGCATCGGCATGGCGGACGAGGACCGGCTGGCCGGCCGGCAGCGGGCGCACTGGCAGGAGACCTATCGGGCGCATCCCGGGATGTACGGTGCGGGGCCGTCCGAGGCAGCCGTGTATGCCGCCGCGGTGTTCCGGGAGGGCGGGGACGTGCTGGAGCTCGGGGCCGGGCACGGGCGGGACGCCCTGTACTTCGCCCGCCGGGGCTTCACCGTGCACGCCACGGACTTCTCCGCCAGCGGCCTCGCACAGCTCCGTGCCGCCGCCGAAGCCGAGGGCCTCGCCGCCCGCGTCACGACCGCCGTCCACGACGTACGCGAACCGCTGCCGCTCCCCGACGCCTCGGCCGACGCCGTCTTCGCCCACATGCTGCTCTGCATGGCCCTGTCCACCGAGGAGATCCACTCCCTCGTGGCCGAGGTCCGCCGCGTCCTGCGCCCGGGCGGCACCTTCGTCTACACGGTCCGCCACACGGCCGACGCCCACTACGGCGCGGGCACCCCGCACGGCGACGACATCTACGAGCACGGCGGCTTCGCCGTGCACTTCTTCCCCCGCCGCCTGGTCCACGAGCTCGCTCACGGCTGGCACCTGACCGAGATCCACGCCTTCGAGGAAGGCGGCCTTCCCCGCAGCCTCTGGCGCGTGACCCAGACCCCCCAGGACTGACGGTGCGCCGTGCGACCATCGGCCGGTGCTGACTCTCCCCGGGTACGAAGACCAGGACACCCCGCTCACCGACGGCTCCGGCTACCTGTCACGGCCGCTCTTCTGGCCCTGCCACCTCGGTTCGAGCCTGCGGGACGAGCACACCCAGGCCGTCGCCTTCGGCCCCGACTGGGACGACGCCCTGGCCCTGATCCGCGAGATCCACTCCCCCGACGCCTGGCCGGTCTTCACGGTCCACCTGCACGCGGGACACGTGCTCCACGTCGTCTACACCAACGTGGAAGGGGACGGCGGCACCGACTACCTGCTGTCCCACCCCGACCGGCCGGAACCCGTCACCCTCGCGGCGGACAACGGGCACTTCACGGGCCCCGGCCTGTCCTGGCCGGAGCTCGAAGCCGCGGCCGGCCTGCGCACCGCGTCGGGCGTCACCGACCCGGACGCCCGCCTGCTCCTGCTCTTCCCCATGCTCGGCGACACCGAGATACCCCGCGGGGCCGCACCCCGCCTCGCCGCCGCCCTGCGCGCCCTCACGATCGTCGAGGACCCGGCCGAGCTCGCCCGGCTGCTCCTGCTCCACCAGGGCCAGTGGTCGCCGGCCAACTGGTACGAGGCCGACGGCACCCGGATCTGCGACGGCTCGCACAGCCACCGCAACCCGGCCAACGACTTCGCCCTGTCCCCCGCCCAGCGCGCCGCCGCGACCCAGGCCTTCGGCGCATCGGCACCGGCCCGATGACGCACACCACACCCGCCCCCGGCGGCCTTCAACGCCCCCGAAAAACACCGAAGCCGCAGGTGCGATCGTTTCTGCACCTACGGCTTGCGGTGGGGCGGGTGGGACTCGAACCCACGGCCGACGGATTATGAGTCCGCTGCTCTAACCGGCTGAGCTACCGCCCCTTGCGGCGCGTCGCGCACATTTGTGCGCGCCGTCTGCCGCAGCATAGCCGCTCATACGATCTCCTGCTCCGGATGCCCCGCATGATCGGCTTCGCCTGCCTCAGGAGACCGCGTTCAGCGCTGCCCGGTTCCACTTCGGTGCGAAAAACAGAAGAAGAGGACCCATCAGGGGGCCCTCTTCTTCGATCGCTCCCCCGGCTGGACTCGAACCAGCAACCCTCCGGTTAACAGCCGAATGCTCTGCCAATTGAGCTACAGGGGATCGCGCTCCCCCGACTGGACTCGAACCAGTAACCTGCCGGTTAACAGCCGGCTGCTCTGCCAATTGAGCTACAGGGGATTGCTGCGTGTGCCCCGAACAGTCCCACCACCAGCCTTGCTGGGGGGCGGGCGCCCGTTGCGAGACATACATTAGCGCAAGCAGGGGGGTGCTCCGCCAATCGGTATCGCCCCGGGTGATCACGGCCCCCGACGGGTAGGCGGCCGGGCACCGACGCAGCACGCACGCAGCAGCGATGCAGAAGGGTGGCAGGCATGCGTTACAAGCTCACGTTCGTCGCCGGACTGGCCCTCGGTTACGTGCTCGGCACGGCCGCCGGGCGGGAGCGGTACGAGCAGCTGAAGAAGTCCGCTCGCGGGATCGCCCAGAACCCCGCCGTGCGCAACGCCGCCGAGACGGCCGCGCACACGGGCCGCCAGTACGCCGGCAAGGCGTTCGTCGCCGTCGGGGAGCACCTCCCCGAGCGGCTGCGGGTCCACCACAACGGCTCGTCCGCCACGGAGGACGACTGGGGCACGAGCAACACCTAGGAACGGGCGGCGATCTTGACGTACCGGCGGGGCCCCACGCGCCCCGCCGTGCGGCAGAATCGTGGGCATGGGGATAGTCGCCGGGCTGGACAGCTCTTCCGCCTTCACTCGCATCGTCGTCTGTGACACCGACACCGGTGCCGTGCTGCGCCAGGGGTACGCCCCCCATCCGCAGCCCGCGGGCGAGAGCAGGCCCACCGAGACCGACCCGCAGTCCTGGCTGCTCTCCCTCGGCGAGGCCGCCGGGGGAGGGCTCCTGGAGGGCGTCCAGGCGATCGGCGTCTCCGCGCAGCAGCACGGCCTGCTGCTCCTCGACGCCGGGGGCGCCCTCGTCCGGCCCGCCCTGGTCGGCAACGACAAGCGCGCCCAGGTGGCCGCCGCGGACCTGATCGAGGAGCTGGGCGGGCGTCAGGCCTGGGCCGAGGCCGTGGGCTGCGTCCCCCAGTCGGCCCAGCCGGTCGCCAAGCTCCGCTGGCTGGCCCGCACGGAGCCCGACGCCGCCCGACGCACGGCCGTGGTGATGCAGCCGCACGACTGGCTGGTCTGGCAGCTGCTGGGCCGGCCGGCGCGGCGCACCACCGACCGCGGCGCGGCCTCCGGCACCGGCTACTGGTCCCCCGCGCACAACACCTACCGCCCCGACCTCGTCGAACTGGCCCTGGGCCAGCGGGCGGTGCTGCCCGAGGTGCTCGGCCCCTCCGACGCCGCCGGCACCACGCCCGAGGGCCTGCTGATCTCCGCCGGTACGGGCGAGACGCAGGCCGCCGCCCTCGGCCTCGGGCTGGCCCCGGGCGACGCGGTGGTCTCCCTGGGCGCCTCCGGTTCCGTGATGGCCGTGCACCACGAGCCCCTCTTCGAACCCGGCGGCACGATCACCTCGCTGGCCGACGCGACCGGCATGCACCTGCCGGTGGTGTACACCTCCAACGCGGTACGGGCCCTGCGCGGCACCGCCGAGCTGCTGGGCACCGACCTGGAGGGGCTGAGCGCGCTGGCCCTGAAGTCGACGCCGGGCGCCCACGGCCTCGTGCTCCTGCCGTACCTGGAGGGCGAGCGGACGCCGAACCTGCCGCACAGCGCGGGCACCCTCACCGGGCTGCGGCGCGACTCGATGAAGCCCGAGCACCTGGCGCGGGCGGCCTTCGAGGGCATGCTGTGCGGGCTCGTGGACGCCCTGGACGTGCTGCGCGGGCGCGGCGTCGAGATCCGGCGGGTCTTCCTGCTGGGCGCGGCGGCCGAACTGCCGGCGGTACAGGCGGCCGCACCGGGGCTGTTCGGCACGCAGGTCGTCGTACCGCAGCCCGCGGACTACGCGGCCCTGGGCGCCGCCCGCCAGGCCGCCTGGGCCCTCGGCGTGCAGCAGGGCTCGCTCGCCCCGCACAGCCCGCCGGCGTGGCAGGGCGCGGTGGCCCAGGTCTTCGAGCCGGGCGACGAGCTGGCGGCCGGCCAGGCCGTGCGCCAGCAGTACGCGGCCACGCGGGAGCAGATCCACCCCGGCGCGTTCTGAGGCCGGGGCCGGGCCGCGGCCCCCACGGGCCCCGGCCCGGCCGACTCCGGCCGCCGCCCTACGACCCGCGGGGCGGCAGCTACTCCTTTTGACCGGCCTTTGCGAAAACCGGTGGGTTCCGGCAGGGCCCGTGCCGGAAGATGGGGTGACCCCCGATCTTGCCGACCCGGAGCCTGCGCGTGCTCATACGACTTCTGCGGACCCATCTGGGTCCGTACCGGAAACCGATCGTCCTGCTGGTCCTGCTGCAGCTGCTGCAGACCAGCGCCACCCTCTACCTGCCCACGCTGAACGCCGACATCATCGACAACGGTGTCATCGAGGGCGACACCGGCTACATCCTGGGCTTCGGTGCCCTGATGCTCGGCGTCAGCCTCGTGCAGCTGGTGTGCAACGTCGGAGCCGTCTACTACGGCGCGCGGACCGCGGCGGCCCTCGGCCGGGACGTGCGCGCCGCGGTGTTCGACCGGGTGCAGAGCTTTTCCTCGCGCGAGCTCGGCCAGTTCGGGGCGCCGTCGCTGATCACCCGCACCACGAACGACGTCCAGCAGGTCCAGATGCTGGTGCTGATGACGTTCACGCTGATGGTCTCCGCGCCGATCATGTGCGTGGGCGGCATCGTCATGGCGCTCTCGCTGGACGTGAAGCTGTCCGGCGTCCTGCTCGGCGTCGTGCCCGTGCTCGGCATCGCGGTCGGCTCGATCGTCTGGAAGACGCAGCCGCTGTTCCGGCAGATGCAGAAGCGCCTCGACACGGTCAACCGGGTGCTGCGGGAGCAGATCAGCGGCAACCGGGTGATCCGCGCGTTCGTCCGGGACGGCTACGAGGAGGAGCGCTTCCGGCAGGCCAACACCGAGCTGACCGACGTGTCCCTCTCGGCCGGCCGCCTGATGGCGCTGATGTTCCCCACCGTGATCATCGTGATCAACTTCTCCAGCGTCGCCGTCATCTGGTTCGGCGCGATGCGCATCGACAGCGGCGGCATGGAGATCGGCGCGCTGACCGCCTTCCTCGCCTACCTGCTGCAGATCGTCATGTCCGTGATGATGGCCACCTTCATGTTCATGATGGTGCCGCGCGCCACGGTCTGTGCCGAGCGCATCCAGGAGGTCCTCGCCACCGAGACCTCCGTGGTGCCCCCGGCCGAGCCGGTGCGCGAGCTGGTCCGCCGCGGCTCGCTGGAGCTGCGCGGCGCGGACTTCCGCTACCCGGGCGCCGAGGCCTCCGTACTGGTCGGCGTGGACCTGGTGGCGCGGCCCGGCGAGACGACCGCGATCATCGGGTCCACGGGCAGCGGCAAGTCCACGCTGCTGGGGCTCGTACCGCGGCTGTTCGACGCGACCGGCGGCGAGGTGCTCGTCAACGGCGAGGACGTCCGCCGGATCGACCCCGAGCTGCTGGCCGGCACCGTGGGCATGGTGCCGCAGAAGCCGTACCTCTTCTCCGGGACCGTGGCGACCAACCTGCGCTACGGGCGGCCCGACGCGACCGACGAGGAGCTGTGGCGGGCCCTGGAGGTCGCCCAGGCCAGGGAGTTCGTGGAGGCCCTGGAGGGCGGCCTGGACGCGCCCGTCACGCAGGGCGGTACGAACGTCTCCGGCGGCCAGCGCCAGCGCCTGGCCATCGCGCGCACCCTGGTGCAGCGCCCGGAGATCTACCTCTTCGACGACTCGTTCTCGGCCCTCGACTACGCCACTGACGCCGCGCTGCGTGCCGCGCTGGCCCGCGAGACCGAGGACGCGACCGTCGTCATCGTCGCGCAGCGCGTGTCCACGATCCGCGACGCCGACCGGATCCTGGTCCTCGACGAGGGCCAGGTCGTGGGCGTCGGCCGGCACCACGAGCTGATGGCGGACAACGAGACCTACCGGGAGATCGTGCTCTCCCAGCTGACGGAGGCGGAAGCCGCATGAGCGGTCCCGGCGGACGGATGATGATGGGACCGGCCCAGCGGTCCATGGACTTCAAGGGGTCCGGCAAGCGGCTGCTGCGCCAGCTCGCCCAGGACAGGGCCAAGCTGTGGGGCATGGTCATCG
The DNA here is from genome assembly GCF_044759445.1 of Streptomyces sp. NPDC101118. Classification (NCBI taxonomy): domain Bacteria; kingdom Bacillati; phylum Actinomycetota; class Actinomycetes; order Kitasatosporales; family Streptomycetaceae; genus Streptomyces; species Streptomyces sp. NPDC101118. Next base: position 64,069 of record NZ_JBIVZG010000028.1, read on the forward strand.
CGGTCTTCGGCAGCGTCGTGGCCACCGTGATCGGCCCGAAGATCCTCGGCAAGGCCACCGACCTGGTGTTCGCCGGGATCGTGGGCCGCCGGATGCCGGCCGGCCTGACCAAGGAGCAGGCCCTGGAGGGCTTGCGCGCCAAGGGCGAGGGCGGCACGGCCGACATGCTCTCGGGGACGGACTTCACCCCGGGCGAGGGCATCGACTTCGGTGCGGTCGGCCAGGTGTGCGTGCTCGCGCTGGTGGTGTTCGCGGCGTCCGGCCTGCTCATGCTGGTGGCCACGCGGCTGTCCAACCACGTGATGAACGGCATGGTCTTCCGGATGCGGGAGGAGCTCCAGGCGAAGCTGTCGCGGCTCCCGCTGTCGTACTTCGACCAGCAGAAGCGCGGCGAGGTACTCAGCCGGGCGACCAACGACATCGACAACATCGGGCAGACCCTGCAGCAGACCATGGGCCAGCTGCTGAACTCGCTGCTGACGATCGTCGGCGTGCTGGCGATGATGTTCTGGATCTCGCCGCTGCTCGCGCTGGTGGCGCTGGTGACCGTGCCCGTCTCGATCGTGATCGCGACGAAGATCGGCAAGAAGTCGCAGCCGCAGTTCGTGGAGCAGTGGAAGACCACGGGCAAGCTGAACGCCCACATCGAGGAGATGTACTCGGGCCACACGCTGGTCAAGGTCTTCGGCCGCCAGAAGGAGTCCGCGGAGACGTTCGCCGAGCAGAACGACGCGCTGTACCGGGCCTCCTTCCGGGCGCAGTTCGTCAGCGGCATCATGCAGCCGGTGATGATGTTCGTCTCGAACATCAACTACGTGCTGGTGGCGGTGGTCGGCGGTCTGCGGGTGGCCTCGGGCACCCTCTCGATCGGCGACGTGCAGGCGTTCATCCAGTACTCGCGCCAGTTCTCGATGCCGCTGACGCAGGTCGCGTCGATGGCGAACCTGGTGCAGTCGGGCGTGGCCTCCGCGGAGCGGGTGTACGAACTCCTCGACGCGGACGAGCAGGAGCCGGACCCCGAGGTGGCGGAGCGCCCGGAGGAGCTGCGCGGGCAGGTGACCTTCGACAAGGTGGCCTTCCGCTACGTGCCGGACAAGCCGCTCATCGAGGACCTCTCGCTGACGGTCGACCCGGGTCACACCGTGGCCATCGTGGGTCCCACCGGCGCCGGCAAGACCACGCTGGTCAACCTGCTGATGCGGTTCTACGAGGTGACCGGCGGCCGGATCGCGCTCGACGGGGTGGACATCGCCAAGATGACCCGCGAGGAGCTGCGCGCCGGCATCGGGATGGTCCTCCAGGACACCTGGCTGTTCGGCGGCACCATCGCGGAGAACATCGCGTACGGCGCCGCGCGCGAGGTGGGCCGGGCCGAGATCGAGGCGGCGGCGCGGGCCGCGCACGCGGACCGGTTCATCCGGACCCTGCCCGACGGCTACGACACGGTGCTGGACGACGAGGGCCAGGGCGTCAGCGCGGGCGAGAAGCAGCTGATCACCATCGCGCGGGCGTTCCTGTCCGACCCGGTGATCCTGGTGCTCGACGAGGCGACGAGCTCCGTCGACACCCGTACGGAGGTGCTCATCCAGAAGGCGATGGCGCGGCTGGCGCACGGCCGGACGTCCTTCGTGATCGCGCACCGCCTCTCCACGATCCGGGACGCGGACGTGATCCTGGTGATGGAGGACGGCTCGATCGTGGAGCAGGGCACGCACGAGGAGCTGCTGGCGGCGGGCGGCGCGTACGCGCGGCTGTACGCGGCCCAGTTCGCGCAGGCGGTCGCCGAGGTCGACTGAGGCCTGCCCGCCTGCTCCGGCTCGTACGCCGCCGGGCCCGGTTCCCTTCGTGGAGCCGGGCCCGGCGGCGTTTCCGGAGGCTGTCGGGTACCCCTCGGGGTCAGCGCGGCAGGCGCAGGGCCAGGCCGTCGAGGACGACCTCCATGCCGTACGCGAACTTCGCGTCGCGGACCGCCTGGGGCGACTCGGGGGCCGCGGCAGGGGAGGCGGGGGCGTCCGTGCCGCCGGCGACGAGCCGGGCGGCGGCCTCGCCGTAGGCGTCGTGCAGGTGCTCGTGGCCCGCGGCGGCCTGCTGGGCGGCGGGCATGAGGCGGGCGATGAAGGCGGCCTCGGTCTCGCCGGTGCGGGCGACGGTGGTCAGCCAGGCGGCCTCGGTGGTGCTCATGCCGATGACGTACGAGAAGACGGTGTCGATGGCGCGGCTCGGCTCCGGGAAGCCGACGGCCGTGAAGAGGGCGGCGAGCCGCTCGGAGTAGGCCATGAGGTTGGGGCCGAGGTAGGCGAGGCCGGCCTGGCCGAGCACCGAGGACAGCCAGGGGTGCCGGAGGGCCGTCGCGCGGAAGGAGCTCGCGGCCGCGGTGACGTCCGCGCGCCAGTCGGGGCCCGCGTCGGGGACGTGGACCTCTGCGCAGACCTCGTCCACGGCGAGCTCCATCAGCTCGTCCTTGGTGGCGACGTGCCGGTAGAGGGAGGTCGCGCCGGCGTTCAGGCGGGCGGCCAGCTTGCGCATGCTGAGGGCTTCGATGCCGTCGGCGTCCAGCATGGCGATGGCCTCGCGGACGATCGCGGCCCGGCTGAGCGCGGGCTGGTCGGCCTCGCGCTGTCCGCGGGCCCACACGGACGGGATGGGCTTCGTCTTCTCGGCCATCGGGCTCGCTCTCCTCCACCTGCCGCTGCCGGCCACCGCCTGGCGTGCGTACACCGTTCGCATCGAGCGTACAGGAATCCACTCTTGCGAACACTGTTCCGCCATGCGTACAGTGTTCGCACAGAAGGAACAGTGTTCGCAGCCGAGGCGAGAGCCGAGAGGAAACTCCCATGGAAAGCCGCAACCCACGCCGCTGGTGGATCCTGGTCGTGCTCTGCCTGAGCACACTGGTCCTGGTCGTCGACAACATGGCGCTGACCGTTGCGGTCCCCGCGATGATCGAGGACATCGGCGCGTCGGCCCAGGACACCCAGTGGATCCTGGACTCCTACATCCTGGTCTTCGCCGGCCTCCTGCTCACCTCCGGCAGCCTCGGCGACCGGTTCGGCCGCCGCAGGATCATGGTCCTCGGCCTGCTGCTCTTCGGCGCCGCCTCACTGGCCGCGACCTTCTGCACCACCCCCGGCGAGGTCATCGCCGTACGCACCGCGATGGGCGTGGGCGGAGCGCTGATCATGCCCTCGACCCTGTCGATCCTCATCACCGTCTTCGACGAGGACGAGCGCCCCAAGGCGATGGCGGCGTGGGGCTCGGTCTCGATGCTCGGCCTGGTCGGCAGCCCGGTCCTGGGCGGCGCGCTGATCGACCACTTCTCCTGGCACTCGATCTTCTTCATCAACGTCCCGGTCGTCGTGCTCGCCGTCCTCGCCGCCCTCACCCTGATGCCGGAGTCCAAGGCCCCCTGGCAGAAGCCCGACCCGCTCGGCGCCGTGCTGTCGGCGGCCGGCATGACCGCCCTCGTCTGGTGGATCATCGAGATCCCCCAGCACGGCGCGTTCGGCGGCCGCTCCACCGTCACGCTGGCGGCCGCGGTCCTCGCCCTGGCCGGGTTCGTGGTCTGGGAGAACGTCACCCCCGCGCCGATGGTCCCGCTGGTCCTCTTCAAGCACCGCAACTTCAGCGGCGGTTCGCTCTCCCTGGCCCTGGTCCAGATCGGCAACGGCGGCCTGCTGCTGGTCCTCACCCAGTACCTGCAGTCGGTGCTCGGCTACTCGCCCGTCAAGGCCGGGCTGGCGTTCACCCCGCTCGCCGTGGCGGCCCTGGTCGGCAACGGCGTGGGGGCCAAGCTCGCTCCGAAGGCCGGTCACCGCTACCTGATCCTGGCCGGCATGGTCCTGATGGCCGGTTCGTTCGCCCTGCTGACCACCGTCTCCGCCGACTCCGGCTTCGCCGTCCCGGCCGTCGCCCTCGGCCTGCTCGGCCTCGGCGCCGGCCTGGCGATGCCGGCCGCCGTCGGCGCCCTGATGGGCACCATCCCGGCCGACAAGGCAGGCGTCGGCTCGGCCCTGAACGACACCATCCAGCAGGCCGGTACGGCGCTGGGCATCGCGATCCTCGGCTCGCTGCTGACCAGCACCTTCGCCCGGGAGATGCCGGCCGGGGCGCCCGAGCAGGCCAAGCAGTCCATCGCCGGCGCGCTGGCCGCCGCCCAGGGCGACGCGGGGCTGGTCCGGGCCGCGCGGGAGGCGTTCACCGCCTCGATGTCGACGACGTTCACCATCAGCGCGATCGGCGTCCTCGCGGCGGCCCTGCTGGCCACCGTGGTCATGCGGGACAAGAAGGCCGAGCCGGTCGCGGAAACCGAGCCGGAGCACGTGCCGGCCGCCTGAACCGCGGCTCCGCGGGCCCGGCCCGCAGTCCCGTAAGCCCGACGGCTGAGGCCGGCACTCCCGCGGGGTGCCGGCCTCCTCCTCGTCCGCGCGGGGCTGCTCAGTCCAGGTAGCCGCGGAGCTGGTCCGCGAAGGCGTGGTCGCGGAGCTTGTTGAGGGTCTTGGACTCGATCTGCCGGATCCGCTCGCGCGTGACGCCGAAGATCCGGCCGATCTCCTCCAGCGTCCGGGGGCGGCCGTCCATCAGCCCGTACCGCAACTGCACGACCTTCCGCTCGCGTTCGCCGAGCGTGGAGAGCACGGCCTCCAGGTGCTCGCGCAGCAGGAAGAAGGCCGCGGACTCCACCGGGGAGGTGGCGTCGCCGTCCTCGATCAGGTCGCCGAGCGCCACGTCGTCCTCCTCCCCCACGGGCGCGTGCAGCGAGACCGGCTCCTGGGCCAGCCGCAGCACCTCCATCACCCGCTCGGGCGAGAGCTCCAGGTGGTTCGCGACCTCCTCGGCCGTGGGCTCGTACCCGCGCTCCTGGAGCATCCGGCGCTGCACCCGCACCACGCGGTTGATCAGCTCCACGACGTGCACCGGGACGCGGATCGTGCGCGCCTGGTCGGCCAGGGCGCGGGACATGGCCTGCCGGATCCACCAGGTGGCGTACGTCGAGAACTTGTAGCCGCGGGCGTAGTCGAACTTCTCGACGGCCCTGATCAGGCCGAGGTTGCCCTCCTGGACCAGGTCCAGCATGGTCAGGCCGCGGCCCACGTACCGCTTGGCGACGGACACGACGAGCCGCAGGTTCGCCTCGATCAGGCGCCGCTTGGCCATCCGGCCCATCACGACCAGCCGGTCGAGGTCGACCGCGAGCTGGGAGTCGAGGTCGGGGGTGCTGCCGAGCTTCTCCTCGGCGAAGAGCCCCGCCTCGACGCGGCGGGCGAGCTCCACCTCCTCGGCCGCGGTGAGCAGGGGTATCCGGCCTATCTCGCGCAGGTACTGCCGGAACAGGTCCGAGGACGGGCCCCCGGACTCCGCCACTTTGCGCGGCAGCGGGATCCCGGCGGCCTCCGCCTCCGGCTCTGTGTCGGGTTCGGCCTCCGCCTCCGCCTCCGCGGCCTCAGGTACGGCGCCGGGCTCCGGCGGTCCTGCCTCCGGCGCGGGCCCGTCGGCCTCCGGCCCGTCCGTCACCGGCCCCTCCTCGGGCCCGCCCGCGCGTCCGGCCCCGGGCGCGGCCTCGCGGTGCTCCTCCACCCGGGTCTCCGGGGTCACGGCTTCGGTCAGGGTCTGGGTCTGCACGGGGGCGACCTCCTGGGCTCCGAGGACTCAGGCACCGCAACTCAGTGTGGAGTACGACACATCACCGCCACGAGGGGCGTGCGAGCACTTTTTGAGTCCGGTGCGTGACCGGATGGTTACCCCCCGCCGGGATTCCCGAAGCCGCCCGCACGTACGTACGGGAGGCGGCGCGGTGGACGGCGGTCCGGGCAGTGGCCCGCGGAGTGCCCCTAGAGGGCCGCCGCGCCGTTGTTGCGCAGGGACTGGCGGTACTGCTGGAGCACCCAGAGTTCCTGCTGGAGCGCCGTGACCTGCTCGGCCGGGGCGTGGCTGGCCAGCCGGGCCATCGCCCCCTGGACCTCCTGGAAACGGCGGTCGACCGCGCGCAGCCGTACCTGGACGAGCTGTTCGCCCGCGTACGCCTCGTCCGGGGACTTGTGCCGGATGGCCTCCACGGCCAGCTCGGTGACCAGGGCGCGGACCGTGTCGTTCGGCGCCGCGTCGCGGACCCGGGCGAGGTAGTCCTCGCCGGACGACACCACGCCGCCCGCCTCGGCGATGGCCTGGCGGACCGTCGCGTAGGGCGGGGCGGTGAACTCGTCCACCCCGTACGCGTCGAAGGTCGGCGAGACGAGCTCGGGACGCTGGAGGGCGAGCTTGAGGAGCTCCCGCTCGGTGAGGTGCACGGGGTTGCGGAGGTTCAGCGCCGGTCCGGCCGGCTGGGCCGCGGGCGCCGGCACCTGCTCGTACGGCTGGCGGCGCTGCTGCGGCCGGTCCGGCTGCTTGCCGCCGCGCTCGCGCGCCCAGCGGGCCAGCTGGGCCACCCGCTTGACCACGAACTGCTCGTCGCGCACGCCCAGCATCCCGGCCAGCTGCACGGCGGACTCGTGCTGGATCGCGATGTTCTTGATGTTGGCGACCACCGGCGCGGCCTCGTCCAGCGCGGCCGCCCGGCCCGCCGGGTTGTCGAGGTTGTGGCGGGAGACGATGTGCCGCAGCGCGAACTCGAACAGCGGGGTCCGGGACCCGACCAGGTCCTGCACCGCCCCGTCGCCCTTCGCGAGGCGCAGCTCGCACGGGTCCATGCCGCCCGGCGTGATCGCGATGGAGGTCTCCGCGGCGAACTTCTGGTCGTCCTCGAAGGCCCGCAGGGCGGCCTTCTGGCCGGCGGCGTCGCCGTCGAACGTGAAGATCACCTCGGCGGTGGCGTTGTCCATCAGCAGGCGGCGCAGGATCTTGATGTGGTCGCCGCCGAAGGCCGTGCCACAGGTCGCGATCGCCGTGGTCACCCCGGCGAGGTGACAGGCCATGACGTCCGTGTAGCCCTCGACCACGACGGCCGTGGAGGTCTTCGCGATCTCCTTCTTGGCCAGGTCGATGCCGTAGAGGACCTGGGACTTCTTGTAGATCGCCGTCTCGGGGGTGTTCAGGTACTTCGGGCCGTTGTCGTCGTCGCGCAGCTTGCGCGCGCCGAAGCCGACGACCTCCCCGGTGATGTCGCGGATCGGCCACATCAGCCGGCCCCGGAAGCGGTCGATGGGCTTGCCGCTGCGGCTGTCCTGGGCCAGGCCGGACAGCAGGAGCTCCTTGTCGCTGAAGCCCTTGCCGCGCAGGAAGCGGGTGAGGTGGTCCCAGCCCGCGGGGCTGTAGCCGACGCCGAAGTGGGCGGCCGCCCCCTGGTCGAACCCGCGGCCGGCCAGGAACTTCCGGGCGATCTCCGCCTCGGGGCTCTCCAGCTGGCCGACGTAGAACTCCGCCGCGGCCTTGTGCGCCTCGACGAGCCGGATCCGCTCGCCGCGGCCGCTCTGGCCGGGGGTGTAGCCGCCCTCCTCGTACCGGAGGGTGATGCCGGCCTGGCCGGCCAGCCGCTCCACCGCCTCCGAGAAGGAGAGGTGGTCGATCTTCATGATGAAGTCGAGGGTGTCCCCGCCCGCCTGGCAGCCGAAGCAGTGGTAGAGGCCCTTGCTCGGACTGACCTGGAAGGACGGGGACTTCTCGTCGTGGAAGGGGCAGAGGCCCTTGAGGTTGCCGCCGCCGGCGTTCCGCAGCTGGAGGTACTCGGACACCACGGCGTCGATCGGGACCGCGTCCCGTACCGCCTTCACGTCGTCGTCGTTGATCCTGCCTGCCACGCGTGAAGTCTACGGCCGGGGCACGCCGATCCCGTCAGCCGGTCGCCTCCCGCCCCTCCTGTGCCGCCAGGAGCGAGGCGAGCGGCACCGAGGGGTCGGCCAGCGCCTCCCCGCCGGGCCGCGCACCCGTCCTGATCAGGGCCTGGATGGACTCGGTGACGTCCCACACGTTCATGTTGAGGCCCGCGATCACGCGCCCCTCGGCCAGCCAGAAGGCGATGAACTCGCGCTTGGCCACGTCGCCGCGGATCACCACCTCGTCGTACGAGCCGGGCGGCGCGTACCCCGAGTACTCCATGCCCATGTCGTACTGGTCGGAGAAGAAGTACGGCACCCGGTCGTACGCGACCTCCTGGCCCAGCATGGCCCGGGCTGCGGCCGGGCCGCCGTTGAGCGCGTTGGCCCAGTGCTCCACCCGCAGGCGGTGGCCGAGCAGCGGGTGCTGGGCGGCGGCCACGTCACCGGCCGCGAACACGTCGGGGTCGGAGGTGCGCAGGCTCGCGTCCACCGCGATGCCGCCGCCGTCCGCGCGGTCGGCCAGCACCAGGCCGGCCGCCTCGGCGAGCGCCGTGCGCGGGGCCGCGCCGATGGCGGCCAGTACGGCGTGTGCCGGGTGCTCGTCGCCGTCCGCGGTGCGGGCGGCCAGCACCATGCCGTCCTGGCCGACGATCTCCGCCAGGCGGGCGCCGAAGCGGAAGCGGACGCCGTGCTCGGTGTGCAGGTCGGTGAAGATCCGGCCCAGCTCGGGGCCGAGCACCGCGTGCAGCGGGGTGGGCTCCGGCTCGATCACGGTGACCTCGGCGCCGTAGCCGCGGGCGGCGGCGGCCACCTCCAGGCCGATCCAGCCCGCGCCGGCGATCACCAGGTGGCCGTTGTCCCGGCCCAGGGTCACCAGGACCCGGCGCAGCCGCTCGGCGTGGGCCAGGCGGCGCAGGTGGTGCACCCCGGCCAGGTCGGTGCCCGGGATGTCGAGGCGGCGCGGCTCGGCGCCGGTCGCCAGCAGCAGCCGGTCGTACGGGACGACGGTGCCGTCACCCAGCTCCACGGTCTTGGCGGCGCGGTCCAGGTGCACGGCCGGCTGGCCGAGGTGCAGCTCGATGTCGGAGCGGGCGTACCAGGCCGGCTCGTGGACGAAGACGCTGTCGCGCTCCTCCTTGCCCGTCAGGTAGCCCTTGGACAGGGGCGGCCGTTCGTACGGATGGTCGCGCTCGTCGCAGATGAGGATCACCCTCCCGGTGAACCCCTCGGACCGCAGCGTCTCTGCCGCCTTGGCCCCGGCCAGTCCCCCGCCGACGATGACGAACGTCCGGTGTGCGTCGACCACCTGATGCCTCCTCATAACCTCCGCGCCATGACCTCGTCGCCACGGGCGGCCACATGCGAGCGTCCCGCACCGAGCCTGCCTCGGGAAGAGGGAGTGGCCCGATCAGCTCACCCCCGGCGCGTCGTGAGCCGGGCGTGCAGGGACCGGGCCGAGGCGTCCGTGAGGGAGGCGATCTGGTCGACGACCACCCGTTTGCGCGCCCGGTCGTCGGGGGCCGCGTCGAAGAGCGCCCGGAACTGCGGGTCGAGGCCCTCGGGGGCGCGGACGCTCAGCGCCTCGGCCAGTTCCGCCAGGACGATGCGCTGGTCGGCGCGGAGCCGCTCCTGCTCGTCGCGCTGCATCACGTACAGGTCGGCGACGGCCTTGAGCACCGCGCATTCGTTCCGCGTGGCGCGCGGGACGACCAGTTCCGCCGCGTACCGGGTGAGCCGGCCGGAGCCGTACGCCTCACGGGTGGCGCCCTCGGCGGCGAGGCAGAAGCGGCCGATGAGCTGGCTCGTGGCGTCCTTCAGGCGGGCCTGGGCGACGGCCGAGCCGTCGTACCCGTGCGGCCACCAGTCCTCCTCCATCAGGCGGTCGAGCGCCTCCCGCAGCTCCTCGGGGTCGGTGTCCGCCGGGACGTACCGGCCGATGGCCACGTCCCAGATGGCGCGGCGCTCGGGCTCGGCAAAGAGGAGGTTGGGGTCGAGGTGGCCGGCGTGGAGGCCGTCCTCGAAGTCGTGCACCGAGTACGCGACGTCGTCGGACCAGTCCATGACCTGCGCCTCGAAGCACTTGCGGTCGGCGGGTGCGCCCTGCCGCAGCCAGTGGAAGACCGGCAGGTCGTCCTCGTAGACCCCGAACTTCACGGACGTCGGGTCGCTGGGGTGGCCGCCGCGCGGCCAGGGGTACTTGGTGGCCGCGTCGAGGGCGGCGCGGGTGAGGTTGAGGCCGACGCTGGCCGGCTCGCCGGTGCGCGGGTCGGCGACGAACCGCTTGGGTTCGAGGCGGGCGAGCAGGCGCAGGGACTGGGCGTTGCCCTCGAAGCCGCCGCAGTCCTTGGCGAAGTCGTTGAGCACCTCCTCGCCGTTGTGCCCGAAGGGCGGGTGGCCCATGTCGTGGGCCAGGCAGGCGGTCTCGACGAGGTCGGGGTCGCAGCCGAGGGCGGCGCCGAGCTCCCGGCCGACCTGGGCGCACTCCAGGGAGTGGGTCAGCCGGGTGCGGGGGCTGGCGTCCCAGTCCTGGGATCGGGTCCCGGGCGTGACGACCTGCGTCTTGCCGGCGAGGCGGCGCAGCGCGGCGGAGTGCAGCACGCGGGCGCGGTCGCGCTGGAAGGCGGTGCGGCCGGGGCGTTTGTCGGGCTCGGCGGCCCAGCGCTCGGTGGCCGACGGGTCGTACCCGGGGGTGGCCGGGTCGTACCCGGCTTCGGACGGGTCGTACGAGGGGGCGGGTGCGGTGCTGCCTTCCATGTCTCGACGTTAACCGGACGGACCGACAATCCGGAGGTCATCCGGCGGTCGGCGGGAGGCCGGCCGGTGGTCGGCCGGCGGCGGAGGGGGGTCAGGCCGTGGCGAGTTCGCGGCCGGCGGGGCGGTACGGCTGCGCGCAGGCCTGGTCGTAGCGGTGGAGCACCAGCCGCGCGAGGGCCGGGTGGGCGCCCAGCGGCTCGGCGGCGAGGCCGGGCGCGGCGGCGGCGCTCTGGGTGGCGAAGCGGCCGGGGGCGGTGAAGTACGCGGCGAGCGCGGGGCGGTGGTGGCCGCGGGCGGCCAGGGCGCGTACCGCGGCGGGGACCGTGGGCGCAGCGGCGGAGGCGTAGGCCGGTACGACGGGGACGCCCCCGAGTCGCTCGGACAGCTGCGCGGCGGTGGCACGGGCGTCGGCGGCGGAGCGGGGGTCGAGGGAGCCCGCTCCGGCCAGTACGACGGCCGTGCCGGGGGTCCAGCCGGCCTCGGCGAGCCGGTCGCGGAGCGCCTCGACGAGGAGGGGGTGCGGGCCGAGCGGGGCGGCGACGCGGGTGCGCAGGTGGGCGGCGTCGGCCGCGGCGCGCGGGAGGTCGTGGGTGACGTGGTGGCCGCGGCCGAGGAGGAGCGGTACGAGGACCGCTTCCCCTGCCTCGGGCAGGGCGTCCAGCGTGTCGGCGAGGAGGGGGGCGGTCAGCTCGATGTGGCCGAGGCGGACAGGGAGGCCGGGGCGCAGCTCGCGGACGCGGCCGAGGAGGGCCTCGACGGTGGAGAGGGCACGTGGGTCACGGCTGCCGTGGGCCACGATGACGAGGGTGGGGGGCATGCGCGCGCTCCGGTGGGCCGGGCCCCCGGCGGGCGCAGGCCGCTGAGCTGGGTTCCGAGCTGCGCGGCGACGCGGCCGAGCAGCTCGGCCGCGCTGCCGAGGGGCGGGGACAGGGATTCGGGAGGGTGCACCGGCTCCGTCATGGACCGATCCTGGCGGGCGGAGATTGCCGGGGCGTTGCGTGGTGGTGACGGGTGTTTTCCGGTCGCTCACCCGGCCGTTCCTCCCACTGAAAGGAACATCCGTACGAGTGAATCCGCACCGGCCCGGGGAACCCCCGGTCGCCACCCGCACGTCTGATCTTGCGAGGGGCCGCCACCGGGGCGCGCCCGGGGGCTGGCGGAAAACGGGGGGTCGGGATGAGCCGGGCATGGCGACGGCGGACGGTCCAGGCGGTGATGGCGCTGTGCGTGCTGGCGCTGCTGCCCTCGACCTGGACGCACGTGACCGCGGGGGGCCGGCTGCGCGACACCGCCGACGCACCCGCCTCGGACGTGGCGGTGGTCTTCGGGGCCGGGCTCTGGCGGGGCAGGCCCACGCCGTACCTCGCGCACCGGCTGGACGCGGCGGCGGAGCTGTACCGCGCGGGGCGGGTCAAGGTCGTACTGGTCACGGGCGACAACAGCCGCGTGGAGTACGACGAGCCGGACGCGATGCGGGCGTACCTGACGGGGCACGGCGTGCCGGACGACCGGATCGTCAGCGACTACGCGGGCTTCGACACCTGGGACTCGTGCGTGCGGGCCAAGAAGATCTTCGGGGTGGAGCGGGCGGTCCTGGTGAGCCAGGGCTTCCACATACGCCGGGCGGTCGCGCTGTGCCAGGCCGCGGGCATCGACTCGTACGGGGTGGGCGTGGCCGCGGTGCACGACGCGACCTGGTACTACGGCGGGGTCCGCGAGGTGTTCGCCTCCGGCAAGGCCGCACTGGACGCCGTCTTCGAGCCCGACCCGCACTTCCTCGGCCCGAAGGAGAAGGGGGTGTCCCAGGCCCTGGCCGCTCTGCCAGACTGACCCCGCCACCCATATGACGAACAGTCATATCCACCGGCGGCGGACGAGGGACGGGGAGCCCCATGACGAAGACCGCGGACCTGACGGACAAGGTCGTGCTCATCACCGGCGGCGCCCGGGGACTCGGCGCGGCGGCCGCGCAGGCCGTCGTGGACGGCGGCGGACGGGTGCTGATCACCGACGTGCTGGAGGACGAGGGCAAGGCCACCGCGGCGGAGCTGGGGGACGCGGCGCGGTTCCTGCGCCACGACGTGACCAGCGAGGCCGACTGGCAGGGGGCCGTGGAGTACGCGGTCGCGGAGTTCGGCCGCCTGGACGGACTGGTCAACAACGCGGGCATAGCCACCGGCCAACTGCTGGAACACGAACCGGTGGACCACTTCCGCCGCGTGGTCGAAGTCAACCTGGTCGGCGTCTTCATCGGCATCAGGACAACGATCCCCCACCTCCGGGCCGCGGGCGGCGGTTCGATCGTCAACATCTCCTCGGCCGCGGGCCTCACGGGCCTGGCGCTCACCGCCGGGTACGGCGCCTCGAAGTGGGGGGTGCGGGGCCTGTCGAAGATCGGGGCGGTGGAGCTGGCGGAGGCCCGGATCCGAGTGAACTCGGTCCACCCCGGCATGACGCTCACCCCCATGACGGCGCCGGTGGGCATCCAGGCCGGCGAGGGCGGCTACCCCCGCACCCCGATGGGCCGCGTCGCCGTCCCGGAGGAGATCGCCCCGGCGGTCGCGTTCCTCCTGTCCGACGCCGCCTCGTACATCACGGGTGCGGAACTGGCGGTGGACGGCGGCTGGACGGCCGGCCTGACGGTGGGCTACCTGCGGGGCGAATGACCCGTGCGGGGCCCGGCTTGACGGGCGGCGGCACCGGGCGTAGTCCGGAAGAGGGGACCCATCCGAAGGAGGCGTCCCATCATGCTCGGCGAACTCATCGGCGAGGAGCAGGGCGAGGTCACCGGCAGGCGCGTCCTGTCCACCGACGGCGGCCACCCCATCATCGAGGCCTCGTTCCAGGCATCCGGCACGCTCCTGGGCACCGGGGTACAGGACATGGGCACGTACGAGTCCGTCATGCGCGCCGACGGCACCCTCTTCGGCGAGGGCCAGGGCGTGATCATGACCGAGTCCGGCGACACGCTGACCTGGCACGGCTCCGGCGTGGGCCACCTGGGCGAGGGCGGCGCGGTCAGCTGGCGCGGCGCGATCTTCTACGACTCGCCGAACGGCAAGCACGACCGCCTGACCGGCATAGCGGCCCTCTTCGAATTCGAAACGGACGCAGCGGGCAAGGCCTCGGCAAAGCTCTACGAATGGAAGTAACCCGCCCACCCACCCGACGCACCCCCCGACGAACGCCACCCGGCACGCACGGGGCCGGAACATCCGCGTAGCGAGTCGAAGAACCGGACATCGGCGCCCCGAACCAGCGGCAGGGCTCGGACCGGCACAAAACACCCACCGGGCACGACAAAAGCTACCCGCAGCCTCCCGGCAGAGCGCTACCAGCACCTGCCAGGCGGTGAGATCCGCTGAGCGGAACTGTCGGCATGTCATCCGCGGGTCCAGACGCCAGCAGGACTCGGACCGGCATGATTCGCCCACCGGCATGGCGAAAAACACGCCGCAGCCTCCCGGCACGAGGCAGTCGGCACCTGCCGGGCGTTGAGATCCGCTGAGCGGAACTGTGGGCAGGTGATCCGCGGGTGCAGACGCCGGGAGGGCTCGGACCCGGCACCGATGGCAGTGCGGGTTCCCTGATCAGCCCCGGACGGCCTGGCGGCCGCCGGGCCGGCGGGAGCGCGTAGCGATCTGTGGCGGCTTATGAAGGGGCACGGACGGCCCGGAGGCCGCTGAGACGGCTGGGGGGCCTACGGACGCTGTCGCGTCCGCCCCGTGGGGCGGGGGCTCGCTTTGGTGCGGGGAGTCGCACCCGGCACCGTCAGGCCTGAGGTGTCCCCCCTGGGCGTCCTTCCTGGGGGTGTCCGCCGAGGGCTTTGCCTTCCGGGCCGGGGTGGCCTG
>NZ_JBIVZG010000029.1:0-71014 GCF_044759445.1 Streptomyces sp. NPDC101118
GGGGGGGGGGGGGGGGGGGGGGGGGGGGGGGGGGGGGGGGGGGGGGGGGGGCGGGGGGGGGGGGGGGGGGGGGGGGGGGGGGGGGGGGGGGGGGGCGGGGGGGGCGGGGGGGGGGGGGGGGGGGGGGGGGGGCGGGCCCCGGCCCCCCCCCCCCCCCGCGGCCTGCCCGAACCCCAGGAGCTCGGCCCACGCCCGCACCTGCTCGCGCGCCCCGCCCGGCCCCGCCGGACCGCCGGACCCGGCCACGCTCAGCCGCGCGCCGCCCTGGCGGGCGGGGGTGGGGGCGGTCATCGCCGGACCTCCGCGGGGACGCGCGCCAGGCGCTCGGCGAAGCCCAGCAGGGCCGCGTACTGCTCCGCCAGGGCGGCCGCGGAGCGGCCGTCCGGGTCCTTGAAGTAGAAGCCGAGTTCGGGGCGCGGGCCCGACAGCCCGAGCTCGTGGGCGCGGGCCACCAGCCGTGCCAGGTCCAGCACCAGCGGCGCGGCGAGCGCCGAGTCGCAGCCCTGCCAGATCGTCTGGAGCACCATCCGGGTCCCGAGGAACCCGTCGAAGGCCACGTGGTCCCAGGCGGTCTTCCAGTCGCCCAGCGCCGGCACGTCGTCGATGTGCACCCGGCCCTCCGGCGCGGTGCCGAGGTTGTCGGCGAGCACCCGCTCCTTGCCGGCGTTCTTCGCGGCCGCCGCGGCCGGGTCCGCCAGCGCCGCCCCGTCGCCGCCGCCCAGCAGGTTCGTGCCGGACCAGGCCCGGACCTCCAGGGCCCGCTGGTGGAACATCGGCGCGAGCACGGCCCGCAGGAGCGTCTGCCCGGTCTTGCCGTCGCGCCCGGTGTAGGGCAGGGCGGAGGAAAGCGCGGCGTCGGCGAGCACCGGGTGGTGCATGCCCACCGAGGGCGTGAAGTTCACGTAGCCGCAGCCGGCCTGCAGCGCGGCGGCCGCGTACTTGGTGCTGGCCGGCAGGACCTCCTCGTCCGCGACCGGCTCGGTGGTGGCGACGTTCACCACGACGACCCGTGCGGCCCCCGTCTCGCGGGCGAACTCGCGGATGTCCCGGGCGAAGGACTTGATCAGCGTCTCGCAGTCGCGCTCGTCGCCCGGCACCGGCCCGCCGGGGCGGATGCGTTCGTCGGCGGCGGCCAGTTCGGTGCACACCGCATCGGGCAGCCAGTGCGGCAGCACGCCCTGCCCGGCGAGCTCCTCGGCGCGCTTGGGCAGCGGGGTGGTCACGACGTCGTGGCCGCCGAAGACCAGGGAGGGCAGCGGCGGCAGGCCGGCCCGGGCGAAGGCTTCGGTCTCGGTGACCAGGCCGGTGGGCGCCACCAGCCCGGCGGCGACGGCGGCGCAGCCCGCCACGACCGTGGTGGCGACGGAGCCGCGGGCCCCGACCAGCCACACACCGGTCCGGGCACCGGCAACGGGGGTCTCGGCGTGAAGGGACACGGACAGCCTCCAGGGACGGACGTCGTACGGGGATGCCAGGGCAAGGATGCCGATTGCCCCGTCCCGAACGGGCGCGTCTCCGGCCCGAGTCGAGCGGCCGCCGAGCCGTTCCCGGCCGGGAGCCGACCGTCACCGCGTACGGCACCCGTACGACGGCCCGCACGCCCCGCGTACGACGCCCCGCACAGCCCCCTGCGGGCCGGCGCAAGCGTCCCGAACGGCCGACGGCCCCGCCGGTCCGAGGACCGGCGGGGCCGTCGTGCCGCGCGCCCGGAGGGGCGGCCGGGCGCACCGTCAGTGGCGCACGCGCACCAGCTTGCCGTCGCCGCCCGTGGAGTTGACGGTGACGTAGGTACGGCCCCAGGGGTCGACCTCGAGGCCGGTCGGCGTGGTGAGCTGGTCGCCGGTGTTGATCTCGGTGACCTGCCTGGTGTCCACGTCTATCTTGGCGAGGTAGCCCGGCGTCGGCCCGGTCGGCCCGAAGCCGCGGGTGTAGGACAGCGCGAGCAGGTTGCCGTCCGGGGTGACCTCGAGGTCGATCAGGTTGGTGAGCCCGGTGACGAGCAGCTCCGGCTGCCGGCCCGGCTCGATCCTGAAGATGCGGGCGGCCCCCGGGCGCATGCCGGGCATGTCGGCGACGTAGACCGTGCCGGTCCACGCGTCCCTGGCGATGCCGGTGGGGACGCCCTCGACGCTCTGGCCGTTGACCTCGGCCTTCGGCCACACGTACGCGGTGGAGGTGGTGCCGTCGCGCTTGGCCCGCACGACCGTGTTGCTGCCCGCGTCGGTGAAGAGGTAGTCCGGGCCGCTGCGGACGAAGGCCCACGGGTTGGCGTGGACGTCGCCGCCGTCGGGGTTCAGCCGGGTCTCGTGGTCGACCAGGTCCGCGAGGACCTTGCCGTCGCGCGTGCGGAACAGGGTGCCCAGGGTGTTCGAGCCGGCGCCGAGCGCGGCTCGCGACTCGTTGGTGCCGCCGAGGCCGCTCAGGACGGTGTAGCCGCCGGCCGGGTCGGGCACGGCCTGGACCGGGCCGGTGGCGATGACGGGCGTGCCGGGGGCGGCACCCACGGCGACGGAGGCGAGGCCCGACACGACGCGGCCCTTGTAGCCGCCCTTGACCTTGTAGATGCCGCCGGTGGCGCCCACGCACTTCTCGCCCACGGCGCAGCCCGGCCTGCCCGCGCCGGACTCGGCGACGAGCAGGGAGCCGTCCCAGGTGTAGGTGATGTCGCGCGGGTTGGCCAGGCCGGTGGCGATGACCTCGACGGTCGCCTCGGGGGTGCCCTCCGCGTGCGCCGGAGCGGCGATCAGCGGGGCGGCGGCGACGGCCGCGGCGGCCGCCGCGAGGACCGCCTTCTTCCCGTACTTGCCTGAAATCATTTCTCTCCCTCGCCGTGTGTCGCGCGCTCCCCCCTATTCCTCGGGAGCAGGCTCGAAACCTGCGCCACATTAGGCAAGAAATTCGGGCCGCAGAACCGGGCGAATTCCCCGGGCGACGGAAAAGCGAGCGGGACTCCAGGGGCGCACGAGCCGCAGGCCCGGCTCCACGTGCGCCCGAGCCGCATTCCAGGGCGGGTCCATCGCTTTTCCTTACCGTGGCGCGACGGGTCCCTTCCGGCGGTTGGGACAGAACTCGCGCTTCCTGCCCTGGAGGAAAGACATGCCCGCTTTGCCGCCCCCCGAAGTCGTCCGCGCCGCGGAGAAGACCCGGGCGGATCTGCAGAAGCAGGTCCGGGAGCTGGCCCCGCCCCCGTTCGCCCTGCTCGAGCTGGCCATGGGCTCCATGGTGACCCAGGCCCTGTACGCCGCCGCCGAACTGCGCGTGGCCGAGGCCCTGCAGGCCGGTCCGCGGGCGATCGAGGACCTGGCGGCGGAGGTCGGTGCGGACGCCGGGGCGCTGGGCCGGGTGCTGCGTCTGCTCGCCTCCCAGGGCGTGTTCACGCGTCAGGACGACGGCCGCTGGGCGCTGACGCCCATGGCCGACGCGCTGCGCGCCGACCACCCGGTGACCATGCGCGACCTCTGCGTGCTGATGGGCCACCCGACGCACTGGGACGACTGGAACGGCTTCCTGGACGCGGTGCGGACCGGCGAGCCGAGCCTGCCGAAGCGGCGCGGCATGGGCGCCTTCGAGTACCTCATGCAGAACCCGGAGTACGGTGCCGTGTTCATCGGCGGCATGGGGAACATGTCCGCCACCGAGACCGCGCCGGTCGTGGCCGCGTACGACTTCTCGCAGTTCGGCACGGTGCTGGACTTCTGTGGGGCCAACGGCGCCCTGCTGGCCGGCATCCTCAACAGCGCGCCGGACACCAAGGGCATCCTCTCGGACCCGCGCGTCGCCGGGAACGGCGCGGCGGAGTTCCTCGCGTCGCAGGGCGTCGCCGACCGCGTGACCCTGGCCGACGGCGACCTGTTCGAGCCGATGCCGTCGGGCGCGGACGCGTACGTCCTCAAGCACATCGTGCACGACTGGCCGGAGGAGCAGGCGCTGCAGATCCTCAGGAACGTGCGCGCCGCGATCAAGCCGGGCGGCAAGCTGCTGCTGGTGGAGATGGTGGTCCCGGAGGAGGGCGACGAGCCGCACTCCGGCAAGCTCGTCGACCTGTGGCTGCTGCTGCTCGTCGGCGGCAAGGAGCGCACCCGGTCGCAGTACGCGGAGCTGGTGGCCAAGGCCGGCTTCAAGCTGGAGCGGGTCGTAGAGACGGCCGCGGCCGTCTCGGTCGTGGAGGCCGTCGCGGTCTGACGGACCGCCCCTGAACGGGCCCCGGTTCCGCGTCCCCCTGACGCGGGGCCGGGGCCTTCCACGTGCGTGTCGCCCCGTTGGCCGGATGGTGCGGTGCTCGGC
The DNA here is from genome assembly GCF_044759445.1 of Streptomyces sp. NPDC101118. Lineage (NCBI taxonomy): Bacteria > Bacillati > Actinomycetota > Actinomycetes > Kitasatosporales > Streptomycetaceae > Streptomyces > Streptomyces sp. NPDC101118. Next base: position 4,285 of record NZ_JBIVZG010000029.1, read on the forward strand.
GGACCGCCGGAGCCGGGTGGATAGGATCATCGTGGCAGGAGGCTGAACTCTGATGCCTCCGCGCCGCGTTGCTCATCCCCCGGCGCGGTCGGTGACCGAGGTGCGGCGCGGACGAGAGGAACGTGGTGTGAGGACCCTGGCGGACGAGATGGTTCTGCTCGCCTTCGACGCGGAGGGCGGCAAGCTTCCCGTACGGCAGGCGCTGGCGCCCGCGGTGCGCGGTGCGCTGCTCGCCGAGTTGCTCGACTCCGGCGCCCTGGCGGACCAGGCGGGCACGGCCCGGACCGCGGGCGGGGCCCCGCAGGACGCCGTGCTGCGGCAGGTGTGGCAGCGGATCGCGGCGGAGCCGGACAGGAAGTGGCTGCACTGGGTCCGCAAGGACGGCCGTGAGTCGATCCGCGAGGTGCTGCGCGGCCTGGAGAAGGACGGTCTGGTGGAGCAGAGCTCCAGCCGGGTCTTCGGTGTCTTCCCCCTGGACCGGGCCGGGCTCACCCCGGACGGCCTCGCCGCCGCCCGCGAGGTGCGGGCGGCGGTGGTCGCCGCCGCCGAGGGCGCGGCCGGCGGCCGCGCCCGGGCGGCGCACCTGGCGGGCATCGCGCACGCCGGCGGTCAGCTGGCCACGGCGCTGCCCGCCGACCGGCGCCGCGCGCTGAAGGACCGGCTGGCGGTCCTGTCGGCGGACGCCGCCCCGGTGTCCGCCGCCGTGCAGCGGGCGGTCCAGGACCTCCAGGGCGCGGCCTCCTCGGCGTAGTGGCGCCGTAGAGCGTCAGATCCAGCCACGTTCGCGCGCCAGCAGGGCGGCGTGCGGACGGCTGGACGCACCCAGGACGCGCAGCAGGTCGGCCACGTGGCGCCGGTAGGTGCGCACCGACATCCCCAGCTGCCGGGCTCCGATCTCGTCCTTGCCCACGTGGCACATGGACCTCAGGACCTCGCGTTCGGTGTCGGCCGGCCCGTCGGGGACGTCGTCCGCGTCCGCGATGATCGACGACAGGTCGGTGGCCTGGCCCCAGATCTTCTCGAACAGCGCGAGGATGCTGGAGACCAGTCCGGTCTCCTGCGCCACCAGGGCTCCCCGCGAGGTGTCCTCGGGGTCGATCGGCACCAGGGCGGTGCGCCGGTCGTATACGAGCATCCGCTCCGAGATGTCGTCCGCGGCCCGGATCTGCGCCCCCCTGGCGATGAGTTCGCGCAGGTAGCCGACGGTCAGTGGGTCCGTCAGGGCTTCTTTGAGCACCACGCTGCGGATCCGGACGCCCCGCCGCAGGCAGCGCATGTCCAGCGGGCGCGAGTGTTCGATGTTCTCGGGCGTGAGTGCCGTGTACGGCTCGACGGACAGGATCTCCTCGCGGGCGAAGAAGGCGAGGTCGTCGATCCTGCTGCGGATCTTCGCCACCTCCTCGATCCGCTCGACGGACTGCTGCGAGGCGAGCGTCGGAGACTGCTCCTCGCGCAGCTCAGCCACCAGGTGCCGGGAGCGCGTGACCTCCTGCAGCTCCTGGTGCAGTTGGCGCAGCCGCAGGTCGGTGAGGCGGTCCACGGCGATCGCCGGATCGGCCGGAATCAGCGTCTCCCGGTCGGTCGGGTACAGCAGCCCGAGCTCGCAGAGGAGCGCCTGGGCACGGGCCACGGCCTCGCGGTCCGCACGCAGCAGCAGGTGGATACCTCCGTCGGTGGTGTCCGGATTGCGCAGGAAATGACGGTAGACGCCCTCCTCCAGGTCGGAAAGGCCAAGCACGCGCATGCTTGTTGAGACCATCTCGAGCACCCCCAAGCCCTTGTGGACGCCGCGCCGCGCTCGCTGGTCAGACGGTTGCGGCCGCGCGTCCGGATGGTGGGGTGCATCGTAACGCCCGGGTAACGCGAACGCGCGGCTCCATGATCGAAATGTGGCTTGATCATGACGCCGCGCGTCCGGCCCGCCCTCAGTTCTTCACATAGAGGTTCACGAAGGCGGAGAAGGGGAGGTCGCGGTGGCAGAGGTAGGCGCTCCACCTTCCGTCCGCGACGCCGGCCCGGCCCTCCGCCTCGCAGCCGGCCGGCAGACCGGAGAACCCCTGTCGGACGTAGTCCCTGGGCAGGCCCAGGACCTGGCTCCGGGCGGGCTCGTCCCCCCGGACCGCCGGGGCACCGCCGGGTGCGGCGAAGGCCTGGGGCGCGCCCAGGGCGAACGCGGCGGTCAGGGCGGCACCGGCCAGGACGGCACCGGGCAGGGCGCGCAGCATCGATCGGTTCATTGCGGGTTCGCCTCGGTCTTTCTGTCGGGACAACGGGTTCACGGGTACGCACGTGGGCGGAGGGGCCAGGCCCTCACGCGGGCACTGCATCGGCGCGAGCGGCGGCCGCAGGACTCCTGACGGGCTGCGCGGCCAGCATTCCGAGTGCCGCCTCCTCGCCCGGGGGGAAGCCCAGCCGGTTCATCACCATGTGCAGGTGGTGGAGCAGCTGGTGCGGACGCGGCCCGGGCGCCTGCAGGACGAGTTCGGCCAGCGCGTCGGCGTGCGCTTCGAGGCGAGCCCGCGCGCCCGGCGCCGGAGCGCCCTGCTCCCGCACGCCGGCCGAGACGCCGCCCAGCAGCGGCCGCAGCTGCTCGCCGGCGGCGGCCAGGCGCAACTGCCAGCCCCACCGGGTCCGGTGGTGGACCCAGAAGACGTCACGCTCCTCCTCCGTCAGCACCCGGGCGGTGAGGGCACGGGCGAAGTGGACCGCGTGCGCGGCCCGCTCGTAGCGCCGGGGCAGGGCGGCGAGGTCGAGTGCCGCGCAGAACGCGCTGTCCAGGTGGAAGATGCGTTCGGCGACGGCCACGCCCTCCGGGCCGCCGTACTTGGCCAGCTCGGGTGCGTACAGCGACGGCACCACCCCGCGGGCCGGCGAGCCGGGCGGCAGGGCGCCGGGCAGCAGGCCGACGCCGTCCTCGGGGCGCTCCTCCAGCGTGTCCAGCAGACCGGTCAGCTCCTCGCGGGCGACGGCGTCCAGCGCGTCCACCTCCGCCGCCCCGGCGCGCAGCCGCAGCCGCAGGTGGTGGCCGGTGGCGTCCCAGTACCGGATGAAGAACCACTCCTCGCTGCCCAGCCGCCCGGCCTGCGCGGCCAGCCACGGCACGAGGGTGCGGACCGCCGCGTCCATGCGGCCGGGACCGCCCGGATAGACCCGTACGTACCACCAGTCCCGCTCGGGAACCGACACGCTCATGACTCCTCCTCCGGTCGCCGCCAGCGCAGCATCGAGATGTGCTCGGCGGCCCGGGTGCCGCCCGCCCCGTCCCGCAGGGGATGGTCCGACCGGGTCGGCAGCGCCTCGACCAGGCGCAGGTGGCCGCCGTCCGTGCCGGCCCACTGGGCGAGCACCGACAGCGAGAGCGGCGAGGTGAGCGAGACCCACAGGGGTTTGCGGTCGGTGCCCTGTTCACCCGGGCCGAAACCGGTGAGCCGGTGGCAGAAGACCTCCTCCGGCATCCCGTGCGCCCGCCGGAACGCCTCGGCGCGCAGGGCCGTCCCGGCGTCGCTCTCGCCCGGCCGCGGCAGCGGGAGTTCCGCAGCCGGTACGACCCAGGAGGCCCGGTTGACGGTGACCCGGCCGAAGGCGGAGCGCGGCAGCGGCACGACCTCGTCGCGCCGCTCCTCCTGGAGCGCGAACGGCAGGACGTAGTCCGAGTGGGGTGACCCGTTGACCCACGGGTCGGCGAGCACCGCCAGCAGCCGGGCGAACGGCGGGAAGAGGTGTGGCGGGACGAGCCCGAGGTAGGCCAGCCCCACCGCCTCACCCGTGCGGTCGCGCAGGGCGAGCGTGCCCTGGCCTGGGTCGTGGGTGAGGACGGTGTCGGTGAGGTCCAGCCCGTCGGCCGCCGGAGTTTCGCCGGGCAGCAGCAGGGGCGGCAGCAGTCCGGCCGACCGCGACTGGGCGGTGTTGACCTCCGTCCACAGGACGAGTTCGCGGCAGGCGCGTCCGGGCCAGCAGGCCCGGACGTGCTCGCGCAGCCGTTCCCGGAAGCCCTCGCCGAGGAGCCGTCCGAAGCGTGTGACGAGCCCGCCGGTGCCGGGGTTGAACTGGTTGACGACCATCTCGTAGTCGCCGTCCTGCACCGCCCGGTGACTGCCGGCCGCGAGCTGGAACAGCACGGCCGCGCCGGGCGGCGCACTGGTGGGTCCGACCGGCAGCCAGGCCCGCTCCCCCGGGGTCCCCCGCTCGGCGCGGTCGGCGACGGCGGCCTGGTCGAGGTCGGGCTGCGCGTCTCCGTCGACGGCGACGCGCATCAGGAAGCCGAGCACGTCGGTGCAGGTCCCGCCGGGTCCGTACGCCGCGGTGAAACGGTCCACGAGCACGTCGTACAGGTGCGAGCGGAAGAGGTACGGGCGCATGCGGCGGCCCAGTTCGGTCAGGTCGGCGCGGACCTGCGGCACGCTCAGCACGTCGGGCAGGGACAGGCCGCTCCGGACGTCCTCGTAGAGCAGCTCGCCGGAGGCGAACCGGTCGAGTCCGGCCCGCCCGGCCCAGCGCCCGGCCGTGCGGCGCGCCCGGGTGACGGTCTCGGCCCGCTCCTCCTCCGCGGCGGCGGCGAGGCCGGCGGCGGCTTCGCGCAGGTCGCGCAGCTCGGCCGCGATCCCGTCGCCCGGACGGTCCGCGAGCAGTTCCGCCACGGCACCGACCGGGTCGCCGCCGCGCCGCCAGGGCGGTACGGGCGTGATCAGCCCGGTGTCCAGCAGCCGGCGGAAGCGCCGGAAGGGCTCCGGTCCGCCGAGTCCGGACAGCAGCCCCTCCAGGGAGTGTTCGGCGTCGGCGGCGAAGCCGGAGAGCCAGGGCGCCGCGTGGTCGGCCTCCACCACCCGGTCGAGCCGCCAGGCCAGACCGCCGTCGGCGACGGGCTCGGGAAGCAGGACGAGGCCGCCCGGGGCGTCGGGCCCACCGGGCCGGACCGGCGCGAGCCGGTAGCGCAGCAGACCGGCGGTGCCGGCCTCGCGGGCCAGGCAGCGCAGGGCCAGGTGGGCGAGGGGGGTGGCCGCGTAGCTGTGGGCGGCGGGGGATTCCTGCCCGGTGCTGCCGGTCTGGCCGCCCTCGCCCACGGTCGTGAGCGTGGAGAACGGGCTGGTCTTCACGGCGGCCCTGGACACGTACGAGTACAGGGTGCGCAGGTTGCGGGTCTCGGAAGGGCGGCGGCGCGGACGGCCGTGCCGCAGCCAGTCGGGGGCGGCCAGCGCGGCGGCGTGGGCGAAGCCGGTGTCGGCGAGGTGGCCGGCGAGCGCGGCCGGGGCCGCCGAGCGGTCCTCGGCCAGCAGGGCTTCCAGCCGCCGGGTGGTCTCGTCGCGCAGCCGGACGGCGGTCTGCCATGCGGCGAAGGCCGTGGTCCCGGTGAGCCCGGCGATCCGCGGCGGCAGTTCGTCCCCCCACGGCAGGGCCCGGAGGCGGTGCACGGCACGCTTGGCGGCGAGCACCTGTCGGCGCAGCGGCACCTCGTCGTCCAGCAGCGGGACCAGCGAGAAGCAGACGTCCTCCAGCGCGGGCCGGAGGCCCTCCAGCGCGGCGTGGGCGTCGGCGGCCTCGCCGACGGCCCGCCGCGTGCCCCGGCCGGTGAGCTCCAGGGCTTCGGTGGGCAGGCCGCCGACCCGGGTGAGCAGCGGCCCGGAGATCTCGGGGGAGGTCATGGCATCGACCGCCCGACGAGGGCGAACGACCAGATCAGGGACTGGACGACGAAGTAGCCGAGGGCGACGGTGTAGACGCTGCACACGAGCCCGTACACGAGGTGCAGCCGGCGGCTTCGGGCGGGCATCCGCTCCAGGAAGCCCGGCAGGGCGCGGCCCAGCAGGTGGTGCTTCAGCAGGGCGAAGGCGCGGCCCCGGGCGTCGACGAGGCCGAAGCCCGCCTCGATCGCGGCGTAACCGTCGCTCGGCAGCATCGGGTTGATGTTCGTGACCAGGTTGAGCATCTGGAACAGCAGCAGCGCCCCGGCCACCTGGGCGACCGGCCCGTCCGTGGTGAGCACGAGCAGGGCGGCGGCGCCGGTGAACCAGCCGTCGCTGAGTGGTCCGGCGAGGGCCAGCAGGACCCGGCCGCCGCGGGAGCGGACCCGGTAGGCGTCGGTGCGGTCGACGTAGGCGAGCGGCATGAAGTAGAAGAGCAGAGCCACTCCGAGGCCCCGCACCGGGACCTTGAGGACCTGGCAGACCATCGCGTGCGCGCTCTCGTGCACGAGGATCTGGAAGAGCATCAGGGCGATGGCGATCAGGGTGCCGGTGCCCAGCAGGTCCTCGGCCGGCGGCGCCGACGTCAGGACCGTGTACAGGCCGAGCAGGATGCCGAGCACACCACCGGCGGCGAAGACGCCGGCCGAGAGCCGGGCCGGAATGCGGCGGAGCAGCCGGGCGGCGGGCTCCAGGACGGCCGGGAGCGAACGGGTCACGACGAAGCGGGGCATCAGCATGTTGGTGCCGAAGCGGCCGCCGGCGCGCTTCTTGACGGGGCGCTCGGCCTCCGTCCCGACCAGCAGGCCGCTGCGCGTCAGGTCCTGTACGAAGGTGTCGAGTTCGCGGCGCACGCCCTCGGCGGCCACTCCGCGTCGCTCGGCCATCAGGGCCGAGAGCTCGTCCATCGAGCGCGTTCCGTCGAACTGCCGCAGCAGGGCCGCCGCCGATTTCGTCAGCCGGTGGTAGGTCCCTCCCTGCGGGTCGAACACCAGGGGGTGGTCGTCCATCCCCCGGATGATCTCCAGATCCTCCCGGAGTTTGGGTGCAGTGCACACGTCCACGGCGCGGTTCCTCCCTCCGCGACGGCGTCCCGGCCCGCTACCGGTACCGGGTCGCCTGGCTTTAATCTGGTGGGGTTCAGTCCGGTTCGGATCAAGCGGACCGGACTGGGGACCCTGGGCCCCGGGGTACTACGACCACCCCGGAGCCCAGGGATTCGCCGGGCTGATCAGCCGCCCTGGCTGGAGACGCTGCTCATCGAGCCGACACAGCCGACGGGGCAGCTGGCGGAGCCGGCGCAGGCACCGCAGAACGCGGTGGTGAAGCCGGGGCTGACGGCGTCCTGGAGGACCTCCAGGTCAAGGGACTCGGACCAGAGCTCGAGCTCGGTGTCGAGGTTCTCGTTCATGGCGTTCCACTTCCTTCCTGTCACCTGCCTGTGCAGGTGAATCGGGTCGTACGGGGGGTGCCGGGCGCTCTAGCCGAAGCTGGAGGCGCTGGCGGACGACGAGGCGGTGCTCGTCGGGCACGAGGCCGACGAGGCGGTGCCGGCGGTCGCCCAGGTACCGAGGGCGACGCCCTCCTTCAGGGGCTCCAGGCCCAGCGCGTCCGAGGCCAGCTCGTCGGCGGACAGGTCGAGTTCGAGGTCGTCGAAGTTCTGCACGGGAAACTTCCTTCCTTTTCTGGGGTGGTTCCGGCCGGATGCGACCGGGATCAGCCGATGGTGGACGCGGACGACGCGGTGGCCGCGGACGTACCGGGGCAGGACGCGGTCGAGGCGGAGCCGGCGCAGAAGAAGCAGCCGAGGGCGTTGCCCTCCGGAAGCTCCTCGATGGCCAGCTCGTCACCGTCGATGACGTAGAGCTCGAGGTTGTTCTCCATGGTGTTCACCTCCTTCGGGGGCACGGTGCGCGGTGGGCGGTGGGAACCGCGGATCACCCGTAGGTGGAAGCGCTGCTGACGGACGACGCGGACGTCGCGGGGCAGGACGCGGTCGAGGCGGATCCGGCGGACGCCCAGCTCGCGAGGGCGTTGCCCTCGGGCAGCTCCTCGATCGCCAGTTCCTCCGTGTCGACGGCGTACAGCTCGATGTCCTCCATGGGAGGCACCTCCTGTGTGTCGTGGGTCGGTTCGGGGTCACCGCCCCGGGTCGGGGCGGAAGTCTCAGGGGGCCGGCGGCAGGCCCAGGGCCAGCGCGAAGACCTGCTGGCGGGTGGTTCCGTCGCTGAGCAGCGGGCCGCGCACGGCGGCCGGGATGAAGCCGGCGAAGACGCTGCCGACCAGGCCGTGGGCGACGCCGTCCAGCCACATCGCGTACGCGGTGGAGCCGGCGCGGGTCATCTGCAGCCGGTAGCCGTGCCCGCCGTGGCGCTCCACCGCGGCGTCCAGTCCCACTCCGACGGAGACGATCGCGGCGGCGTCGGAGAACTCCGGCTGCAGCGTGAGCCCGTAGCGGGCCGCTCCGGTCGGCAGCTCCATCACCGGGGTGAAGGAGCGGGCCGCGGCGTCGAAGCGGTGGATGGCGGGGGTGACCCCGGTCAGCCGGTTGGCGACGACGGTGAGTTCCAGCGGGTGGTCGGCGGCGTCCTCGTCCGGGTCCGCTGCCAGGGCGCGGGCCATGATGTCGGCCAGCAGGCCGGCCGGCAGCGGGTCCGGCGAGAAGCCGCGCAGCGAGCGCCGGTGCTCCAGGGTGGTCAGCAGGTCGTGCGGCGCGGTCGGCGGGGTGTACGGGCCGACGGTGACGGCCGGTCCGATGGCCTCCGGCGTCGGCGCGGGGCGCTCGGCGAGTGCCGTTCCGGCGCCGCCGCGCTGCTCGCGGAAGGACGCCAGTACGTCCATGGCCAGTTCGTGCGGTGTGCTCACGGGGCTCCTCCCAGGTCCACGACGGCGGTGACCGGCTCCAGGTCGGGGTCGATCCCGAGGGCCGATGCCAGGGCGAGGTCGTCCCAGCGGGTGCGGATCACGCAGGGCAGGTCCAGCGCGCCCGCCGCGGTGCGCAGCGTGGTGGTGGCGCAGCCGGCGTCGAGCAGGACGATCCGCAGGGCGAACGCGGCGTACTTCTTGGCGACCTTGGTGAAGTCGCCGGTGAGGACGACCGTCGCCGGTGCCGTGCCGGGTACCGCGGCGGGGTCGGCCGCGAGCCGGGCCAGCCGGTGCGCGGACGGCACGTAGCCGTAGAGGCCGGGCTCCAGGCCGGGGACGTCGCGGACCACGAGGTGGGCGACGACCGAGCCGATGTTGCCGCCGCTGGCGGTCCAGCGCTGCACGCGGCCGGGCAGCAGGCCCCTGCGCCCGGCGGTGACGGCGAGCAGGAGGGAGGCGGTGCGGTCGTCGAGCGGGGCGGGCCGCGCGGACCTCAGCGATTCGAGCGGGGGGTCGGGAAGGGGCACCGGCGCCGCGACGGGCCAGGTCTTCTCGTCGTTCTGCAGGGCGATGTTCGAGGGCTTGTAGTGGGCCTGGTGGGCCTTGCCGTCGGCGTACTCGCGCGGGGGGAAGGCGATCGCGGCCTCGTAGCGCGCGGCCAGGGGCGGCGCGACCGGGTCGCCGGGGGCCACCGAGCAGTGCGGGCAGCCGGGCCGGGTGGCGGCCGAGCGGCGCTGCTGGGAGAGGTCCGCCAGGTCGACGGTGCGCCACTGGGACGGCAGCGGGCCGGGCGTGCTCCGTGAGAGCAGCGCGAACACGTCCCGGGCGAAGAGCGCGGCGGCGAGTTCGGCGTCGCCGGGCAGCGGGGCCCGGTCGTCCGCCGGGTCCTCGGCCGTGCGGCAGGCCAGGCAGGGGGTGAAGGCCAGGTCCACGTACGGCCCGAGGTGGGCGGTACGGCCGGTGAGGGCGAGGCGGACCAGCGGGACGCCCGCCAGGGCGCACGAGGCGGCGAGTGCCGCCGAGTCGTCCGGGTGCGGGCCGACGGCGACCGCGAGGGTGGTTCCGGGGGCGGGTTCCGTCCCGGTCCCGGCTGCGGTGTCCAGGAGCGAGTCGGCGAGGTGGCGGCGGGCGGCGTCGGCCAGGGGGCCGGCGCCGAAGACCTCGACGCGGGCCCGCGCCAGCCGGTCCAGCGCCTCCTCCCAGGCGTGGTTGGCCCCGGTGGAGTCTCCGATGCGGGAGAGGAAGTCGGCCAGGGGGCCGGGCACGTCGGCGGCGCGGGCCGCCCGCTCCGGGGAGGCGGCCTCCTCGACCAGGCCGCAGGTCCACAGCAGGGAGAGGGCCTTGAAGACGGTGCCGGCCGGTATCCCCAGGGCGTCGGCCACGTCCTCGTGGCCGCGGCTGCCGTCGAGCAGCGGGAGCATGCGGGGCAGCAGGTCCCGGGCGGCGGCGCCGCGCAGCAGCTGCTTCTTCGGGGTCCCCTCGACGACGAGCGCCTCGGGCGTGTGGTGCAGGGAGAGCCCGCGCCGGAGCCTGGGGCGTGCCGGGACGTGGAACTGCGGGTCGTTCAGGGCGGCCGAGGCCATGGCTTCGGCGGTGATCACAGAGTGGTCCGGCATCGAGGCCTCCTTTCCGGTTCAGGACGTGACTGCGGGTGGTACGGGGCGTGCCCTGCGCGGCGGGGGGTCACCGGCCGGGGAGGGCCGCGAGCTCCGCCGCGAGTGCCTCGAACCGCTCCAGGCGGCTCTCGGGGCTGCGGGCCGGCCGGCACCGGGAGCACCGGTCGACGGCGACGACCGCCGACGCGGAGGTGACGCCCTCCACCAGGCCGAAGCTGCGGACGGTGGCGCCGATGCCCTCGGCCGCGCCGGGCCCGCCGGGCTCGGCCAGGGCCTCGTGCACCGCCTGCTCCGCCAGGCCCACCGCGATGGCGACGTGGTGCGGCGCGTATCCGGAGACCGGGGGCGCCGTGGCCGCCCCGGCCGGGTGGCCGTCCGCCGTCGGGGCGGTGTGCTGTGCGCGGCGGCGGGTGTAGCACTGGTGGCATGCGGTGCGGCCGGGCACGACCACCGGTCCGCACCGCAGGTCGAGCGGGCCCGCCTGGACGGGGAACCAGGGCCGGTTCCACGCGTGGGCGCTGGCGTCCACCATGTCGGCCAGCACCTCCCGGCCCTCGCCGGTGGCCAGCACGATCAGGTCGCTGTCGGGCCACAGGCTGGGGTGGGAGCCCTGGCTCACGTCGAGGACGGTCGCCCCGGGGTGGCGAGCGGCCAGTCCTTCGGCGACGGCCGCGCCGAACGCTCCCGCGGTCAGGATCAGCAGGCGCGGATCGGTCATCTTCGGACTCCTTGTCGCGATCAGGCGAACGGCTGGGGGTGAGGGTTGACGTCGGCCTCGCCCCGCACCGGGTGGCCCATGGCGGCGGGGGCCGCGTAGAGCCGCGGGTGCGCCAGGTAGCGGGCGCGGTGGACGAAGGACAGCGGCATGAGTTCGGGGATGAGCATCCGTACGACGGTCGCTCCGACCTGCTCCGCCTCGTCGGTGGTGAGGTCGACGGCGACGACCTCGCAGCCGGCGGCGTGCAGCCGCTCCAGCAGCCACGCCAGGGCGGGCAGCGGCTCCTCGGACGGGGCCCGGGGAAGGTCGCGCAGTCCGTGCACCGGCCGCTCGCCCTCCAGCAGGAAGTCGAAGCGGTGCCGCTGGGAGAGCGGACCGGACAGCAGGGCGCCGTCGACGACGCTGACGATGTCCTCCTCCGCCGCGGGGGCGGTGGCGGCGTCCTTCTCGGCGGCCCGCGCCATGTGGCGCAGCGCGATCCGGAGGGAGGAGGCCTCCCGGTAGAGCTTGGCGATCCCCTTCCCGGGGTCCAGCTCCGCGGTCGCCGCGACGAGCTGGGCGATGACCCGGTCGTCGTCGGCGAGCTGCACCCCGTAGATCACCGGGATGCCGAGGTCGGTGGTGGCGTCGTAGAGGTGGGTGCGCAGCCGTTCGCTGCTGCCCCGCTCGACGAAGGCCCGGTACTCCGGGGCCAGTTCGGCCGGGTCGAACTCCAGCCTGGGGAGCCGCAGCCGCTGGAGCCAGGTGAGCGCGATGGCGTCGCGTTCGACGATCTCCAGGATGCCGTTGACGACGGCGGCGGCCGGGTCGGAGTGCGCGGCACAGCCGGTCGAGACCGGGTGGACGTAGCGCTCCGCCATGGACTCCACGGGGTTCTTCAGCCAGACCTGCATGGCCGGCACGTACACCGGACGGTTGCGGGTGAAGGACCAGCCCCGCACCCAGCGCATGGGCCCGTCGGGATCCGTGGGGACCAGCCCGCTGCGCGGGTCGGCCAGCTCGGCGGGCGAGCACCGGGGCCAGCGGTCGCTGGGGATGGCGTCCTCGCCGAGTTCGGCCGCGGTCGCCCAGACGATCTGCTCGGGGTCCCGGGCGCAGGAGGAGTAACGTTCCAGCGATTCGGCGACCGCGAGGTGCGCGGCACGCTCCGGGTCGAGGTCGCCGCCGGCTCCGTCGAAGTTCCCGGAGCTGGGGTTGTGCTCCCAGCCGCTCTGTTCGCTGAGGACTTCGCCGGGGTTGCCGAGCGAGGCCGTGAAGATGGGGAAGTCCGGTTCGCCCTCGGCGACGGGGAGCCGGGTCACCCGGTTCACCAGGCCGTAGGCGGAGGCGAGCTGGCCGATCCGCAGCAGCGAGTCGGGTACGGGCGGGTGGTCCCGGTCCGTGCGGGCGCCGGTCGTGGTGCCGGCCGTCGTGTACGTCGTCATCATGCACGCTCCGTGTCCCAGCGGAACGTCCGTGCCGCCAGGGCCGTCAGCCCCGCGGCCGTCGCCGCCATCACTGTCCAGTCGAGCCACAGGGCGTGGCGGGTGATCCCGCCGACCACGTCGTGGCGCAGGGCGTCTCCGAACATCGCGAGCGGGGTCCAGGAGAGGGGCCCCGCCACGGGGTCGGGGAGGAGTTCGAGGGGGAAGAGCAGTCCGGTGCTCATCAGGAGGACCGGGGTGAGCAGCCCGGAGATCGCGTTGGTCACCTCGGGGGAGGAGAGCAGGCCGCCGAGCAGGTAGCCCAGCGCGAGCAGCATCACCAGTCCGATGGCCGTGGTCAGCAGCAGCCGCAGCATCGAGGCGGGCTCCAGGAGTCCGCCGGCGACGGCACCCGTTCCCATCAGGGCCAGTACGGCCAGCGCCAGCAGCCCTCGGCCCGGGAGCAGCGAGAGGAGCACGGCCGGCCGCCGGGCCGGTGTGGTGGACAGCAGCCGCAGGGTGCCGCTGGCCCGCATCGCCACGAGGGCGGAGGCGGTACCGGTCAGGGCGAGCGAGAGCAGCGCGAAGGCGAGCACGCCGGGGATGACGAAGGCCATGGGATCGAAGAGGGCGGAGCCGTCGCTGCCGACGGCCGTGACCTCCCAGCCCTTCCAGCCGGCGGCGTCCAGCGCGCCGCGCACCGCGGCGACCACCGAGGGCTGCTCCGGGTCCACGGCCATCCGCAGGGTGCGGGAGGCCGCGTCCGGGACGATCACCGCCGCCTTGTCGGGCTGCGGGGCCGCCTCGCCGACGGCGACGGCGGTGCTGCCGTCGCCCAGTGCCTCCTGCAGGGCCGCCGCCTGGCCGGCGGGGCCGACGACGGCGAGGTCGAAGGGGCCCCGTACCCAGGTGAGCTGCATGAGGACGACGAAGAACACCGCCATCAGCAGCGGGAAGACCACGCTGAAGAAGAGTGCCGCCGGATCGCGCAGCAGCTGCCGGGTCATGGCCCGGGAGAGCGCCTTCCACTGGCGCGTCGTCGAGACGGGTGGTGCGCTGAGGCCGACGGGGGTCATCGCTTCTCCTCCTGTTCCGGTCCCGGTTCCGGCGAGGTTCCGGTGAGGCGGAGGAACACGTCCTCCAAGGTCGCGGGGCGCGGCCGGACATCGGCCGCGGCATCGATCCCCGTGATCCACGCGGCGGTGGCGTACGGCTCGTCCGCCGTCACCTCGAACCGCATACGGCCCGAGCGGCCGGTCGACTCGACGGCGGTCACCGCCGCGCCGAAGCGCTCGCGCACCCGCTCGGCGAGGCCGGCCTGCCCGGTCCGTACGGACACGACGCCGCCCGGGGCGTGCCGGGCGATCAGCTCCGCGGGGGAGCCGGCCGCCACCATCCGCCCTTCGTGCATCACGGCCAGCCGGTCGCACATCTCCTCGGCCTCGGCCATGGCGTGCGTGGTGAGCAGGAAGGTGGTGCCGCCCGCCTGGGCCCTGCGGATCAGGTCCCAGACGGCGTGCCGGGCGTGCGGGTCGAGTCCGGTGGTGGGCTCGTCCAGGACGACCACGGGTGTGTCGCCGACCAGCGCCGTGGCCAGCAGCAGCCTCTGCTGCTGGCCGCCGGAGAGCCGGGCGGAGCGCGCGCCGGCCTTCTCGGCCAGGCCGATCTCGTCGAGCAGCGCGTCCACGTCCCGCGGCGCGGGGTAGAGCGCGGCCCAGGTCTCCAGCGTCTCCCGCACCTTCAACCGCGGGAAGAGGCTGGCCTGCTGGGGCTGGAGGGCGAGGGAGGCACGCAGCACGTCGGGCCGGGCCAGCGCGTCCTCACCGAGGATGCGGACCCGCCCCGCGTCGGGGCGGCGCAGTCCGGCGATGGCCGAGATGGTGCTGGTCTTGCCGGCTCCGTTGCGGCCGAGGAGACCGAAGATCTCGCCCGGGGCGACGGAGAACGAAATGCCCCCCACCGCCTCGACGTCGGCGTATCTCACCCTCAGGTCGGCCACTTCGAGTACGTGTTCCGGACTTCCCCGGAACTCCGCGGCCCGGGGGAGCTGGCTGGTCATGGCCATCTCTTTTCTCGCCCTTTCAATCGGCAGTCGGGGAAAGGGGGACTACTGCCAGCCGTTGACCAGACAGGGCGGGAGCAGGACCGGGTTCGGCAGGCTCGCCTGGATCCGGCAGATCAGCTCGGTGACCTCGCCCGGTACGGGCGGCTGCTGCTGCCCCGCGCCGGCGTGGCCCGCGTCCTGCGCGGAGACCTGGACGGTGGTCCGGGCGTCGCCCTGCTCGTCGGCTGCCGCGCTGCCCGCCGTGGCGGTGAGACCGGCGATCGCAAGAGCCAGACAGGCTGCTGCCGAAGCGAATCGGTTCCCCACTGTGTCCCCCTGAGTCGTCATCTTTTTTCACTCGCGTTTCCGCTGAGGAAGACGATGCCAGCGGGACGGGGGCTGCTGGCCGAAAGTCGGTGTCAGCATGCTGCACCGGGCCTGCAACAAGCTGACGCCCCCGGAATGCCCAGGCCAGAGGCACGACGAAGGGCCCCCGGACCGGAGGTCCGGGGGCCCTGGGGGAAGTCGGCGGAGCGCCGACGCGGGAGGGTTCAGGCCGTTCGCGGAAGTGGCCGGGGCCGGACACACGGGAGCCCCCGTCCCGCCGGTCGGCCCGGCGGGACGGGGGCTCCGATGCCCCTCAGGAGGATCGTGAGGTTCAGGAGGAAGCGGCTCCCAGCCACTGCTCCAGCGCCGCCGCGAGGCCCTGCGCGGGGTCGCCCGCCCAGGCCACGTACCCGTCGGGGCGGACCAGCAGCGCGGTCACGCCGGCCAGCGCGTCCGGGCCGTCGACCGGCTTGGCGGAGACGGTGTGCACGTCGAGGCGGTCCTGCCAGCCGGCCGCCGTGGCGCGCGCCCCGGCGTCGTCGGCGAGGTCGAGCAGCACGGCCCGGCCCGGGCGCAGCAGCGCCGCGATGCGCTGCTCGCCGTCCGCGCCGACCAGCAGGCGCGGCGGCATCCGGCGGCCGACCAGCGCGTGGGCGTCCTCGCCCTGCCCGAAGTCGTAGCGGATGTCGAGGTGGCTGACCGCGCCGGCCAGGTGCCGCTTCACGTCGTCGTACCGGACCAGCTCGCCGAACAGCTCGCGCAGCGGGTCCGACTCCTCGCCGCCGAGGAAGACGATCCCCTGGGCGCGGGTGTTGGCCAGCAGGCGGCGGCCGACCGGCCAGCGCTCGGCGTGGTACGTGTCCAGCAGCGCCTCGGGGGCGTCGCCGCGGACCACCGCGGCCAGCTTCCAGCCGAGGTTGGCCGCGTCCTGCACGCCGGTGCTCAGGCCCTGGCCGCCGGCCGGCAGGTGGATGTGCGCCGCGTCGCCCGCCACGAACACCCGGCCGCGCCGGTACTCGGAGGCCTGGCGGGTGGCGTTGGTGAAGGAGGAGACCCAGTCGGCGCCGCCGTGCGAGATGTCCTCGCCGGTGATGGACTTCCAGGCCTCGGCCACCTCCTCGAAGGTGACGGTCCGCTCGCGGTCGTGGGCGGGGGTGCCGTCGGGGCAGACGATGATCCGGTCCACGCCCTCGGCGAGCGGGGCGGCCATCACCATGCCGTTGTTCAGGCGCTCGCCGAGGAACCGCGGCCGCAGGGAGCAGCCGGTGACGTCGGCGAGGTACATGCCCTGGGTGGCGTCGGTGCCGGGGAACTCGAAGCCGGCCGCCTTGCGGACGCGGCTGGAGCCGCCGTCGGCGCCCACCAGGTAGGCGGCCCGCAGCCGCCGCTCGTCGCCCTCGGGCGTACGGACGGTGATCTCGGCGTGGTCCCCGTCGAGGTACCCGTCGGCGAGGGAGACGAACTCCCAGCCGCGCCGGATGTCGGCGCCGAGCTCGACGGCCCAGTCCTCCAGGACGGCCTCGGTCTGGCCCTGCGGGATGCCGCGGGCGCCGAAGTGGGCGTCCTCGAGGACGGTGAAGTCGAACTGGGCCCCGCCGAAGTGGCCCACGGGGCTGGTGGCGAGGGTCTCGCCCTGGCCGAACCGGGGCAGCAGCCCGCGCTCGTCGAACACCTCCATGGCACGGGCGGTGAAGCCCAGGCCACGGGACTGTCCGGTCGGTGCGGCCAGCTTCTCGATGACGACGACGCGGGCTCCGCCCAGGCGCAGTTCGCCGGCGAGCATGAGCCCGGTCGGGCCGGCGCCGACGACGATGACGTCGGTGTCCACCGCTGTCCCTTCCATGGGTTGTCCTTCCTGGCAGTGAGGATCACTGGGGACTGGCTTGTGTGCGGGTGTGTGGGGGGGGTGCGGCCGTACCGGTGGGGACGTGTTCGAGAGGGTGCGGACACGTCCCCGGCCCGGAGCGTGCTCGTGGAGCCGTTCTAGGGGGCCGGTGGGCGGGCGGGGCCGAACCACCGGTCGAGCGCCTCGGCCAGCCCGCCCTCGTCCCGGCCCGCCCACACCACGTGGCCGTCGGGCCGTACGAGCAGGGCCCCCGGTTCACCGGGGAGCGAGCCGGGCTCCGGGTCGCCGGCCACCGCGGTGACCCGGTCGGCCCAGCCTGCGGGCACCCGTACACCGGTCCCGCCCAGGTCGAGCAGCAGGCCGCCGGGGGCGCGCAGCAGTGTGGCGGTGCTGCCGAGTTCGCGCCCGCCCGACCGCACGACGGTGTGCGGCAGCCGGGCGCCGAGCAGCGGGTGCGCGGGACCGGGAACCGGGTAGCGCACGTCGAGCGCGCTGATCATCCCGGCCAGGTGGGCCCGTGCCTCCTCCAGTCCGGCCAGCTCGCCCACCAGCTCGCGCAGCGGCTCCACCTCGGGGCCGCCGAGCAGCAGCAGGGCCTGGGCCCGGATGTTGGCCAGGACCCGGCGGCCGACCTCGTGCCGCTCCTCGTGGTAGGTGTCGAGGAGGCTCTCGGGAGCCAGTCCGCGCACGGTGAGCGCGAGCTTCCAGCCGAGGTTGAAGGCGTCCTGGAGGCCGAGGTTGAGGGCCTGCCCGCCGACCGGCATCTGCAGGTGGGCGGCGTCCCCCGCGAAGAGGACGCGCCCGTGCCGGTAGGAGGCGAGCTGCCGGGAGGCGTCACCGAAGGCGTTCACCCACAGCGGGGTGCCGCCGCTGATGTCCTCTCCGGTGACCCGCTTCCAGACGGTGGCGACCTCCTCGAACGAGGGTTCCGCGGTGCGGGGGCGGGCCGTCGAGCCGAACTCGTGCACCATGACGCGGGTGACGCCCTTGTCGTTGCGCCAGGCGATGGCCAGCCCCCGCTCCAGGCGCTGGAAGCGCCGGTTGGGGACGTCGATGCCCTCGACGTCGGCCCGCAGCAGTTCCCGGCCGGCGTCGTGGCCGGGGAAGTCCGCCCCGGTCAGCCGCCGTACGGTGCTGGCCTCGCCGTCGCAGGCGACCAGGTAGCGGGCGCGCAGCCGCAGGACCCCGTCCCGTCCGAGGGCCTCGGCCTCGACGTACTCGCCGACCTCACCCGCGGCGACCAGTTCGTGGCCGCACCGGATGTCGACGCCGCGCGAGATCGCCCACTCCTCCAGGACCCCCTCCGTCTTGGTCTGCGGCACCTTCCACTGGCCCGGGTGGGTGCTGGGCAGGGTGAGGTCGAGCGGGAGGCCGCCGAAGTGGCCGCGCGGCTCGTGGGGCGGCCTGCCGACGTCGGGCAGCAGCTCCCGCGCGTCGAGTATCTCCATGGTGCGGGCGTGCAGCGTGGAGGCCCGGGACTCGGTGGAGGGGGCCTTGCGCTGCTCGACCACGACCACGTCCACGCCGCCGCGGGCGAGTTCGGCGGCGAGCAGCAGTCCGACGGGGCCGGCACCGATGACGAGCACCTCGGCGTCGAGCCGGTCCGGGTGGCCCGCGCCGCCCGGTGCCGGCTCCGCACCGCCCGCCGCCAGGTCGGGCGCCACGCTCAGGAGGCCTTCGACTCGGCGTACGCCTTCGCGTGGGCGAGGGTGGCGCAGCTGTTGGTGGACAGCGCCGTGTGCACGTACGCGCGGGCGTCGGCGACGGTGGCCTCGGCGCCGAGGATGCGCGCGATGTTCTCGGTGTTGAGGGTGACCGTGTGCTGCGAGGAGGCGGCGGTGCCCCCGTCGGTCTCGACGAAGGTCCACTCGCCGGTGTGCAGGGTCATCAGCGCAGGCAGGGTGACCTGCTTGTAGACGATCTTGTCGTGGGGGAAGACCACCCGGTACGACTTGGTGGTGTGCACCGAGCCGTCCTTGGCGCGGGTGTCCATCTCCAGCTCCTGCAGGCCCGGGGCGTCCTCCGTGAGGCGCACCACGGCCACGTGCGGGAGCCGCTCGGCCCACAGCTGGGCCTCGTTGATGAAGTCGAACACGTCCTTGGCGGAGCCCGCGATCTGGACGGTGTCGGTGAACGAGAAGGTCAGCTCCTCGGTCTCCGCGGCGTGCGCCGCCTCGACGTTGACCTTCAGGGCGGCCAGCTCGGAGGTGCTGTTCTTGTCCACCGCCCGCTCGATCCAGAGCAGGTCGTGCGGGTCGTCGTTGACCGCGCTGTAGTCGTGCAGCAGCCTGACGCGGGACTCCGCCTCGCCGAGCGGCTCGATGATCCACGTGCCGCCCATGTGCTTGACGGGCTCCGCCGGGACCTCCTGGCGGAAGGTGATGCGCAGGCCCTCCGGGTCCAGGGTGCGGCGCGAGGTCCAGTTCTTCGGCTGGCCGTTGGCGGTCGCCCAGATCCGGATCTTCTCCTCGGCGCCCTCGGCCTCGACCCGGTCCACGTGGATGGTGGGCGGGAAGATGCGCGGCCAGTTGGTCACGTCCGCGAGCAGCTGGTACACGGCGGCTGCCGGGGCACCGATGGTGATCTCGTGCTCGACCTCACGCGTGGTCATGGCGGGTTCTCCTCGGGTGGTGTTCGGTGGGTGCGTGGGGCGGGCTGCTAGAAGTTGCCCAGGCCGCCGCAGACGTTGAGCGCCTGGGAGGTGATGGAGGCGGCGGTGTCGGAGGCCAGGTAGCCGACCAGGCCGGCGACCTCCTCCGGGGTGGAGTAGCGGCCGAGCGGGATCTTGGCCTGGAACTTCTCGAGGATGGCGTCCTCGGAGGTGTCGTAGGCGGCCGCGTAGCCCTGGCGGACGCGCTGGGCCATCGGGGTCTCGACGTAGCCGGGGCAGACCGCGTTCACGGTGATCCCGGTGGGCGCCAGCTCGTTGCCCAGCGCCTTGGTGAAACCGACCACGCCGTGCTTCGAGGCGGAGTACGGGGCACCGAGCACGACGCCCTGCTTGCCCGCGGTCGAGGCGATGTTGATGATCCGGCCGCGGTCCTTGGCGCGCATCCCGCCGACCGTCAGGGCGGCGCGGGTGACGCGGAAGACGCTGTTGAGGTTGGTGTCGATCACGTCGTCCCACAGGTCGTCCGCGATGTCGGCGGTGGGGCCGCCGCCGGACCGGCCGGCGTTGTTGACCACGACGTCGACGGAGCCGAAGCGGTCGACCGCGCCCTGGACCCAGCCGTTGACGGACCCGGTGTCGCGGACGTCGACGACCGCGCCGTCCACCTCCAGGCCCTCGGCCTGGAGCTCCTTGACGGTCTCGGCGATGTTCTCGGCGTTGCGGGCGCCGATGTACACCTGGTGGCCCTGCTGGGCCAGCAGCCGCGCCGAGGCGAGGCCGATGCCGCTGGTGCCGCCGGTGACGAGGGCGACGCGGGTGGTGGTGTGCTGCGTCATGTCCGGATCTCCTCAGGCAGCCGTGGCCGGGACGAGCTGGGCGTTGACGACCTCGATGAAGGCCCGCGGGGTGTTCGCGTCGTTCACGGCCTCCTCGTCGAGGGATATGCCGTACTCGCGCTCGATGAGGCTGCCGGCCTCCAGGAGCGCGAGGGACTCGTAGCCGAGCACGTCGAACTCGGTGTCGAGGATGTCGCCGTCCAGGTCGACGCCCTCGGCCACACCCGCGGCCTCCTGCAGGATGCGCTTGAGGTCGTCGAGGGTGAACGCCTTGGTGGCCATGGTGGAAGTCCTTTTCATCCGTGAGCTGGTGTGGGTTCGGTGGGCGCGTACAGCGCCGCGCCGCCCGGCCGTGGGGGGCGACGGGCCGGGACGACGGGACCGGGGCGGCCGGCCGGCCGCGCGGCTAGTCGGCGGCCCGCACGACCATGGCGGAGTTGAAGCCGCCGCTGCCGCGGGCCAGGACCAGGGCGGTGCGCACCTCGGCCTTGCGCGGCTGGCCGAGGACCAGGTCCAGCGGGTAGTCCGGGCACGGCTGGACGTGCACGGTCGGGGGGATCACCCCGTCGCGGATCGAGAAGAACGCGGCGGCCAGGTCCAGCGGCGAGGCGCCCGAGTACAGGCGGCCCGTCATGGTCTTGGGCACCGTCACCGGGACCGCGCGCGGCCCGAAGACGGCGCTGATCGCCTCGGCCTCGATCCGGTCCAGGGACGGGTCCCCGGCGCCGTCGGCGAAGACCACGTCCACGTCGCCGGCGGTCACCCCGGCGTCGGTCAGCGCGATCTGGATCGCCTTGCGCAGGCCCGGCTCGCGGCCGCTGCCCGGCCTGGGGTCGATCGTCGCGCCGTAGCCGGCGATCTCGCCGTAGATGTGCGCGCCGCGGGCGCGGGCCGCGTCGGCGTCCTCGGCGATGAGGATCGCGCCGCCCTCGCCGGGCACGTAGCCGCAGGCCTCGCGGTCGAAGGGCAGGTAGGCGCGGGTGGGCTCGTCGCTGGTGCTGAGCTTGCCCGTGGACAGCTGCGCCACCCAGCCCCAGGTGCAGACCGAGGCGTCGATGCCGCCGGTGACGATCAGCGAGGTGCCCTTGCGGATCTGGCGCCGGGCCTGGGCGACCGCGTCGAGGCCGCCGGCACCCTCGCTGACGACGACGCCGGAGGGGCCCTTCATCCCGTTGCGGATCGAGATCTGGCCGCTGTTGACCGCGTAGAACCAGGCGAAGGACTGGTACGCGGAGACGTACTGGCTGCCGCGGGCCCACAGGCTCTGCAGCTCGCCCTGGCCGAACTCGAAGCCGCCGGCCGCGGACGCCGTGATGACGCCCATGTCGAACTCGGGCTGCTCCTTGGGGTCGACGCCCGCGTCGGCCAGCGCCCAGTCCGTGGCGACCAGCGCGAGCCGGGTGACCCGGTCGGTCTGCGGCAGCAGGCGGCTGGGCAGGTGGTCCTCGGCGGTGAAGCCGGGAACCTCGCCCGCCAGCTTGGCCGGGTAGCCGGCCGGGTCGAAGCGGGTGATCCGGCCGATGCCGTTCTTCCCGCCGAGGGTCGCGTTCCAGTAGTCCTCGGCACCGAGCCCGTTGGGGGAGGCGATGCCCAGGCCGGTGACCACCACCGACGTGGTCATACGAGGCTCCTTTCGGGGCTGGCCAGCACCATGGCGCTCTGGAAGCCGCCGAATCCGCTGCCGACCGTGAGGACCGCGTCGACGAGCTGGTCGCGCGCGGTCACGGGGACGTAGTCGAGGTCGCACTCGGGGTCGGGCGTGGTGAGGTTGGCCGTCGGGGGCACGACGTCGTACTCCATGGCCAGCGCCGACGCGGCGATCTCGATGGAGCCGATGGCGCCGAGCGAGTGCCCGACCATCGACTTGATGGAGCTGACCGGCGTGCGGTACGCGTGGTCGCCGAGGCTGCGCTTGAACGCGGCGGTCTCGTGGCGGTCGTTCTGCTTGGTGCCCGAGCCGTGCGCGTTGATGTAGTCGATGGCCTCGGGGTTCAGCCGGGCCTCGGCGAGCGCGAGGTTGATCGCCTCGGACATCTCGACGCCGTCGGGCCGCAGGCCCGTCATGTGGTACGCGTTCGAGCGGGTGGCGTAGCCGGCGATCTCCGCGTAGATGTGGGCGCCGCGCTTCTTGGCGCTCTCCAGCTCCTCCAGGACGAAGAAGGCGGTGCCCTCGCCCAGGACGAAGCCGTTGCGGGTGCCGTCGAAGGGCCGCGAGGCGCGCTCGGGCTCGTCGAACCGCGGGGTGGTCGCCTTGATGGCGTCGAAGCAGGCCATGGTGATCGGCGAGATCGGCGCGTCGGACGAACCGGCGATCACGACGTCCGCGGTGCCCTCGCGCACCAGCTCGATGGCGTAGCCCACCGAGTCGATGCCGGAGGTGCAGCCGGTGGAGACCACGGTGGAGGGGCCCTCGGCACCGACGGCCCAGGCGACCTCGGCCGCGAAGGAGCTCGGCACCATGTAGTCGTACAGGTGCGGCACCGCGTACGCGTGGTCGACCAGGTCGAGCCGGCCGCCGTCGGAGACGACCCGGTACTCCTGGTCGAGGCCCATCGTGGCGCCGACGGCGCTGCCGACGGTGACGCCGATGCGGTGCGGGTCGTACCCGCCGAGGTCGATGCCGCTGTCGGCGACCGCACCGCGCGAGGCGACGACCGCGAACTGCGCGGCCCGGTCCAGGCGGCGCACCTCCTGCGGGGTCAGGCCGTGCGCGTGCGGGTCGAAGTCGACCTCTGCGGCCACCCGGGAGCGGAACTGGGCCGGATCGAAGAAGGTGATCCCGCGAGTGGCCGTACGGCCCTCGCTCAGCAGGCTCCAGAAGTTCTCCTTGCCGACGCCGCCGGGCGCGATCACCTCGATTCCGGTGATGACTACGCGTCGCCGGTTCACGCCTTCGCCTCCCAGTTGTAGAAGCGCTGCGCCATGGCGTCGGCCGGCGAGCGCCAGGTCTTGGGGTCGTAGGCCTCGATGAAGGGCTTGAGGTCCTCGCTGATCTGCATGAAGCGCGAGTCGGACTTCGCCTGCTCGATCAGCTCGCCCCCGTTGTCCTCGTCGAAGTCCTGGAGGTGGAAGTACAGGCCCCGGTAGGAGAACAGCTGGCGGCGGCGCGTCCCCATCCGGTGAGGCATGTCCGTCTCATCGAAGTCGGAGAACAGCTTGGCCACATCGGTGGCGGATGCCGCTGCCATCCGGGCGACAATCAGCGTGCTGTGCATAGGGTGTAGCTCCTCAGCGGTTGCGTGGGAGGGGATCGCGGTCAGGCCGAGGCCCAGACATTCCGTGGCCGAAATTGCATTCGCCAGCCATCTCGACGGTCCCGCATGCCGGTAGGGCCGTGCCCGGAGGATTCTCGAATTCCACCGGAGCGGCACGGCGCGGGCGCGTGCGCGGGACGCCCGGCTCCCGAAGCGGGGAGCCGGGCGTCCGGGGGCATGTGCGGGCAGCGGCGTCGTGCGGGCGGGCGCGCCGTGGTCGGCGCGCCGGATCACTCGCCGGCAGCGCGGGTGTGGACGACCTTGTAGGTGTTGGTGCTCGGGGCGCCGTCGATCACGGCGCGGAGCCGGCCCACGGCGGCCTTGCGGGCCTCGGAGTGCTGCTCCGGGTCCTGGTCGCGGAAGGCCTCGAAGGCCTCCTTGCTGGCCCACTGCGAGTAGGTGACGACGAAGGCGCCGTCGAGGCCGCGGGCCCGCAGGCCCTTGAGCACGATGTTCGAGCGGAAGCCCGCGAAGTCCTTGATGAACTCCTGGCCGGCGCCCAGGGCGTCGATGGCCTCGTCCTGCCCGTCGGCCTTGACCGAGAAGACGGTGATGGAGGTGTAGTCATCGAGGTGCGGGCCGACCTCGACCTTGCCGCCGAGCTCGTCGGAGGTCAGCACGTACGCGACCTCGTTCTGGAGGAGCCGGATCGAGGTGGTGATCTCGGAGAAGACCGGCATGGTGCGGTGCTTGAACTCCTCGCCCTCGTAGCGCTTCTCCAGGTCCTCGCCACTGCGCCACTGGATGAAGTTCGCGGTGCCCGGCGCGTCGACGCCGGCGTGGACGGTCGAGGACATCCAGCCCTCGTACGTCGCCGCGTTGACGATCTTCGTCATCTCCTCGATCAGCTTGTCCTGGTTCTCGGGCTTGTCGGTCGTGAAGAGGTTGAGGACGGTGAGGTGCTTGTCCTCGACGGAGATGAAAGGCATTCTTCTTCGCTTCCTTTGGAAAGTGGGACGAGACCGGACGGAGCGCGCTTACTTGGCGGGACCGAACCAGTGGGAGAGGGCGTCGGTGAGGCCGTCCGGGCCGGCGCCGAGCGGCGACACCCAGGCCACGTAGCCGTCGGGGCGGACGAGGATGGCGTCCACCGGCGCGGCGCAGTCGGGGTAGTCGACACGGATCACGTCGACGCGGTCGGCCCAGCCGGCGGCCGCCTCGCCCAGGCCGAGGCCGTCACCGAGCTCCAGCACCACGGCCCGCCCCGCCGCCAGCAGCGCGAAGGCGGAGGTCTTCTCCCCGTCGGCGGCCAGCTCGCGGTCGGGCAGGCGACGGCCGAGCAGGGGGTGTTCGCCCGGGACGGTCGCGTGGCGGATGTCGAGGCCGGTGACCATGCCGACCAGGTGGCGGCGGACCGACTCGTGGTTCTCGACCAGCTCGCCGAAGACCTCGCGCAGCGGGGTGATGTCGTCCCCGCCGAGGTAGAGGATGCGCTGGGCGAGCGTGTTGGTCAGGATGCGGGCGCCGACCGGGTGCCGCTCGGCGTGGTAGGTGTCGAGGAGGCCCTCGGGGGCCTGGCCCTTGACGTCCAGGGCCAGCTTCCAGCCGAGGTTGACGGCGTCCTGGATGCCCGCGCTCATGCCCTGCGCGCCGATGGGCAGGTGGATGTGCGCGGCGTCGCCGGCCAGGAAGACCCGGCCGCGCCGGTACTCGGCGGCCTGCCGGGAGTTGTCGGTGGTGGAGCTGACCCACAGCGGGGTGGCGCCGGAGATGTCCTCGCCGGTCAGCCGCTGCCAGGCCTCGACGACCTCGTCGAAGGTGATCGGGCCCTCGGCGGTGCGCAGCGGCTGGGCGCTGTCGAAGTAGATGACGCGGGCGCGGTCCGGTCCCATGGGGATGACCATCACCATGCCGCCGGGGACGCGCTCGCCGCTGAAGCGGGGGCGCAGCGGGATGCCGGCGACGTCGGCGAAGCGCAGCTCGATGGCCGGCTCGGTGCCGGGGAAGTCGATGCCGGCGAGCTTGCGGACGATGCTGCGGGCGCCGTCGGCGCCCACCACGTGCCGGGCGCGCAGGGTCACGGTGCCGTCCGCGGTCGCGCCGGTCACGGTGACGCCGTCGGCGTCCTGCTCCAGGCCGATGACCTCGACGCCGCGGCGGACCTCGGCGCCCAGCTCCCGGGCCCAGCCGCCGAGGATGCCCTCGGTGCGGGCCTGCGGGATGCCGCGGGCGCCGTACGACCCGCCCTCCAGCACCTGGTAGTCGAGCGGCACGCCGCCGAAGTGGCCGACGGGAATGACGCCGACCTCGCCGAAGCGGGATATCAGGCCGCGCTGAGCGAATTCTTCGATCGTACGCGCCGAGAAGCCGAGGGCGCGCGATTCCCGAATGGGCTCCGCGAGCTTGTCAAGGACGACGACGGAGACTCCATTGAGCCTCAGTTCGCCCGCGAGCATGAGTCCGGTGGGACCGGCTCCCACGACAATGACGTCCGTATCAAAGGTGCTCATCTGCCCTCTTCCCACTGGTGAGCGCCCAGTATTGCGAGGGCCCGATCGGGGCGTAAATAGCGATCCCTACAGGCCTTTGAAAAGCAATGACAGAAAAACGTCCGCTACGTCAGATCTTTGTCAGGCGGGGTTGCCCGCACGGGTGCGCGCGGGCGCATTCTCGTGCATGACCTCCACTCACACCCTCGCCGGTTCCGGCACCGGAACCGCTGCGGAGACCGCGGCGGAGTCCCGGGCCCTCGTGGCGTCACTCCTCGACCGCTACCTGCTCTCGCTCGACGAGGAGGAACTCGACGACGCCTGGGCCGCGGAGCTGTTCGCCCCGGACGCCGTCGTCGTCTTCCCGCCGATGAGCCGCCATCAGGGCGCCGAGGGCATGGCGGAGTTCCACCGCACCGCCCTGTCGGCCTTCGCCGCCACCCAGCACCTGGGCTCCCCCGCCCTGGTCGTCCTCGACGGCGACCGGGCGACGCTGAAGGCCAACATGCTGTCCACGCACGTGCACCACCCGCACCACGCCCGCCCGCAGGGCGACCTGCCGCCGCTGTTCGCCACCGGCACGTTCGTCAACGGCGAGGCCCGGCGGACCCCGCAGGGCTGGCGGCTGACGCAGCTGTCCTTCCGGCTGCTGTGGGCGGACGGCTGCCCGCCCCCTAAGGACGCGTGAGCCGCGCCCGGCGGGGCGTTCGGAAGGGGGACGGGACGCGGGTCACGCGTTGAGGCTGAGCACCCGGTCCACCTCGATCTCGATGACCACCCGGCCGGGCGGGTTCGGCGGCGGCGAGTAGTACCGCCCGGCGTACCGCCTGGCTCCCTCGGCCACCCGCGCCGGGTCCGTCACGACGGTGCCGGTGCCCTCGAGCGTGACCCAGGTGAACCCGTGCACCTGGCACAGCGCGACCCGGCTGCCCGGGGCGGCGAGCAGGTTCCTGGCCTTGCGCGAGGACGCCACCGTCATGACGCGGACGAGGCCGGCGGCCGCGTCCCAGGTGAACCGTACGGGCGCCATGTGGAGCGTCCCGTCGGGCCGTACGGTGGTGAGCGCGGCCACGTGCTGGGGGGCGTCGAGAAACGCCTCGACCGAGGCGGACACCTCGGGTCTGCGGCCCTGCTTCGACAGCGACATCGTGCGGGTCGTCCTTTCTCTGAACTCATCGGGGCCGCCGGGTCCCCGGGCCACGGGCGGAAGTCCGCCCGGGCCTCACGGGGAGGACCAGGAGAAGGGCGACCAGGCGGAGGACGGCGGCCGGCCGGACGCGTCGTGCCGGCCGGCCTCCCGTGCCGCCGTGACGGGGCCGGCCCGGTCGGCGGCCCCCGGGCAGACGGCCACGGCAGCCGGCACCGGAGCCGACGGGATCCGGCCCCGGACGACGCACCACGCGGCCCGGCGCAGCCGGGCGGTGGCCACCCGCAGTGCCAGGGCGGCCTGCTCCGCCGACGGGAGGGCCGGGTACGCCCCGCCCGCCGGGTACGCCCCGCCGGCCGGGTACCCGGTCCGGGACTGCCGGTCCGCACCACCCGGGTGCGCCGCGCGGGCCTGGAAGGCCGGGTAGGCCCTGCCCGCCTGGAACGCCGCGTACGCCGGACGGGTCACCCGCCCGCGTCCGGCGCCCTGCCGGGACTGCTCCTGCGGAAGGAAGGCCAGGTGGCCGACGAACACCTCCGCCGGCGGACATGGCTGGGACATCGGCTAGTCGATGCCGCGGACGATGGTGAAGAAGGACGCCGCGTCGTCGTCGAGGTCCTCGCCGGCCAGCCGCAGCGGCGGAGCCGTGCCCACCGGGAGAATCCCGAACTGGGCCAGCTCGATCTCGTCGCGATACTCCTGGGTGTCCATGGGCGGCTCCTTCACGGTGTGTCGCCCCACGGTGTCAAGACCGGCTCGTGACCGGCTCGACAGCGGCTCGCCCCCCGATCGAGTGCAGCCGGGCGCGGGCGGCCGGCTCCGGGCGGCGCCGCACGGCGATCCGCGGCAGCGCCTGGCCGGCGAGCACGGCGAGCACCTCGGCGACGGTGGTCCGCTCGTCGGTGCGCGGCAGCGCGGTCAGCAGCCGCACGCAGTGGCCGACCAGCCGGCGCGCGTCGGCGGCCGAGATCCGGGCCCGGTCGTGCAGCGCGCTCAGGGTCAGCCCGCCGTCGGGCTCGCAGTGCGCGAACAGGGCCACCGGGAACTCGGTGTGCACCCCGCTCGCCCGCGGCGGGTCCACCCGTACGCCGCCCGCGGTGTGCGCCTCCGTCGGCCGGCGCGGCGCGCGCTCGACCGCGACGAGGCTCTCCAGCAGACGCCCGCCGCAGGTGGCGCGGCCGGTCCACTCGTGGATCTGGCCGGCCGAGACCCATTCGTACGCGGCCATGTCGAGGGCGCGGTCCCGCAGCCCGGTCAGCAGCCGCAGGAACCGCTGCCCGGGGTCGACCCGCACCGACATCGGCAGGCAGTTGCGCAGCGGGCCGGGCAGCCGCTCGACGCCGTCCAGGGTGATCCCGCGCCCGGAGACGGTGACGCCGAAGCCGACCTGCGCGGGACCGGACGCGCCCGTGGCGCGGTGGAGCAGCAGCGCCCACACCGCCTGCAGCGCGCTGGAGTCGGGCAGCGCCTGAGCCGCTGCCCAGCGGTGCAGCCGGTCGGCCTCGGCGGGGGTCAGGCGCGCCTCGGCGCGCCCGCAGCCGCTCTCCAGGGTGTCGGGTCCCGGGGCGGCGGGCAGCACGGCGGGGGTCCCGGCCGGCAGGGTCCGGGTCCAGAACTCCCGGGCGACGCCCGGGTCCTGGTGGCTGAGCCACCGCGACCAGTCCCGTACGTCGGGGCGCCGCTCGCCGCCCGGCAGCGCGCCGCCGGCCAGGTACGCCCGGTAGAACTCGTCGATGAGGACGAAGACGCTCCAGGCGTCGAGCAGCCCGTGGTGGAAGGTGAGCAGCACGCGGGTGACGGCCTCGTCCGGGTCCGTTCCGGCGGACGGGCCGGGACCCTCGGCGGACCCGGCGCCGGCCGGTCCGCCCGCGCCGCCGGGCGGCTCTTCCAGCAGCGTGATGCGCAGCGGGCCGGGGCGGCGCAGGTCGAAGCCGCGCAGCCGCTCGCGTTCGACGAGCTCGTCCCAGCCGACGCTGCCGGCCGGGTGGCACACCACCTCGGCGGCGGCCCGCTCGTGCAGGACGACGTGCGGCTCGGGGTCCCAGGCGAAGGCGGCCCGCAGCACCGTCTCGCGGTCGACCACCGACTGCCAGGAGGCCGTGAAGCGCTCCACGTCCAGCGGGCCCCGCCAGCGCCAGGAGACCTGCTCGACGTGCCGGCCGGTGCCGCGGTGCCCGAACGAGTCCAGCAGCAGGTCGTGCTGCTGCCAGGTCACCGGCAGGGCGGGCGGCTCCACGGGCGTACCGGCGCGCGGATCCGGGGAGTCGGCGGCCCCGGCTCCGGCCGCACCACGGCGCTCGCCTCCCTGCTCCGCGCCCGGGCGGCTGGGCATCGCCACGTCCGCCTCCTCAGGCGCTCGTCCCGTACGGGCGGCCGGACGTCGGCCGGGCCCCGGGGAGCACCCGGCCGCGCAGGACGCGGGACTCCCGGGCCCACCGTGGCGCACCCCGCTGCCGGGCCGCTGACCGGCCGCTGACGCGGCTAGGACGGCGCCGCAGAACCGCTGGGGACCCGCCCGAGTCAGCTCCCGTTGAGGCTCATCGCCGACAGGAAGCCCTGGTCGAGCATGGTGCCCACGGACGTGTCGTCCGCGGTGCCCAGTCCCGCGTCGTGGCAGGCGGTGCTCACCAGGTAGCGGCCCATCACCTCGTGCGTGGCGAACCCCCACTCGCCCCGGGTGGCGGCGCTGCCGTCCGGGGCGTGCAGCTTCAGGCCCTGCCCGAAGCCGAACTCCTTGAACCCGAGCCGCAGTCCCTGCCCCAGCGCCTTGGTGTACGCCTCCTTCAGCGTCCACAGCCGCAGCGCGTGCGGCACCCGCTGCTCCTCCGGCAGCTCCGCGATCTCCGCCGCCTCGGTGGCGGTCAGGATCTGCGCCTCCAGCAGGTCCAGCCGGACCGTGCGCCCGGCCGGCTCCACGTCCACCCCGATCCGGCCGGTGCGGCTGAGCCCCACGGCCATCAGGTCCCCGGTGTGCGACAGGCTCAGCTCGATCTGGTCGAAGCCGCGCAGGTACGGGCGCCCGCCGAGCCGGTAGGCCAGGTCCAGGTGCTCCGGCTCGATCCCGAGGGCCGCCCCGGCCGTGCACTTGATGAGCAGCCGGGCGGCGGCGAAGCGGTAGCGGACGGCGGGGTCGGGGGTGCGGCGGTAGCGGTCCCAGTCCGAGCCCAGCAGCTCG
The DNA here is from genome assembly GCF_044759445.1 of Streptomyces sp. NPDC101118. NCBI lineage: Bacteria > Bacillati > Actinomycetota > Actinomycetes > Kitasatosporales > Streptomycetaceae > Streptomyces > Streptomyces sp. NPDC101118. The sequence continues at coordinate 34,234 of NZ_JBIVZG010000029.1, forward strand.
CGCAGCCGGGGAGCCGTCAGGACGCTCGGCAGCCATTCGGTCCACGTCGTGTACACCAGCGCGTTGCCGAGCTCCGCCAGGGTGTCCTGCACTCCGTGCCACGGCCCGTCCGGCCGTGGCACGTGCACCGGTACGGCACACGTCACCTGGTTCATCCGTCGCCTCCCATCTCATGACGGCCGCCCCGTCCCGCGGCAGCGGCCGTCGTCGGGCCGAGGCGCTCGTCCGACGCCCCGGCGGCCCCGCATGGCGGGGCACGTCCGTGCGCGGCGGCAGTGCGGAGCGGGCGGGGCCCGGGGCCGGCCGGTGCCGGCCGGCCCCGGGCCCCGCGTTCCGTCAGCCCGCGAGCCGCGTCCCGTACAGGTCCAGGCTGCGATGCTGCCGGCAGCGGTCCAACGCCTCGCCCAGCACCTCCTCGACGACCCCACCGGGCAGGTCCGCGACCGGGATGCCCAGCCGGCGGCCGATGCGGCTGAGGGCGAGCACCGCCCAGGCCGGCTCCCCGAGGAACGGGTCGCCCGCCCCTGCCTGCCCCTCCCAGACCCCCAGCACCGCGGCGGCGGAGAGCACCAGCGCGTACCGGTCGGCCAGGGCACAGGCCTGCGGTTCGAAGTCGCCGCTGATCGCGGCGCACCGGGCGCGCAGCACCCGCAGCTCCGCCACGAAGGCCCGCGCGAGCTCGGCCAGTGCCGCCAGCGGCCCCTGTCCGGTACGCCCCTCCAGGCGGCCCGCGACCCCCACCAGCGTGGCGGTGAGCAGGTCGTCCGTACCGGAGTGGGCCAGCCGCCGGTGGTCGAACGGGGGCAGCGGAGCGCCGGGCCGGAACAGTTCGGCGGGCGGCTCCTGGGTGCGGAACCAGGCACTGCGGGCCAGGGCCGGCAGCTGCGGCACGATCACCGCCTGGCAGACGGCGGTGCCCGCGTGCCCGAGTCCGGCCACCGGCAGGTCGCGCACGAGCTTCTGGAAACCGCCGTACAGCGGGCCACGGTCGTAGCCGCGGCCGCCGAGCACGGTGGCCAGCTCCTCCAGGTCCTCGCGCAGCAGGTCCGGCATGGTGTACTTCACGGCCGCGCCCAGCAGGTACGACTGCTCGGGCATCAGGCTCATCGCCCGCATCCCGGTGACCGCCATGGCGTCGCAGGCCAGCAGGTCGGCGAAGACCCCGGCGAGCACCTTCTGCCAGCGGCGGGAGGGCCGCCCGTCCGGCCGGTTCTCGGTGGCCGCGCGCACCGCCGACCGCAGCACGCTGTCGACGCCCGCGAGGACGGTGCCGGGGATCAGGCAGTGGCTGGTCTGGAAGCTGCGCAGGGCCAGCGACACCCCGTCGCCGACCGCGCCGACCAGCGCCTCGTCCGGCAGTGCCACGCCGTCGAGTTCGAGGCCGGAGAAGTGCGCCCCGCGCATGCCGGGCATCTCCACCCGGCCGAGCCGGCGCACCTCGCCCTCGGCCGGCGCGCCGGGGCCGAGCACCAGCACGGAGTGGCTGCGGGGCCCGTCCTCGCGCGAGGTGCGTGCGTACATGACGAAGGCGTCGGCGCGGTGGGCGTTGATGACCACGTCCTTGCGTCCGCCTACCAGCCACCCGCCGCCGGGGCGCCGGTCGGCACCCATCTCGTTGCGCAGGATCGCGTTGGCGTGCGCCACCTCGCGGTGCACGATCGTCACGCGGCCGCCGCCGAGGAGCACGTCGGCCAGGGAGCGCCGCTGCGCCTCGTCCCCGGCGGTCCACACCGAGGAGGCCGCGAACAGGGACGTCATGCCGAAGCCGTAGCCCAGGGACAGGTCGCGGCGGAACAGCGGCCGCAGGACGCGGGCCAGTTCCTCCAGGCCGGCGAGGCGGCCGCCGAGGTCCAGAGGTACGAACTCGGCCGCCGTCCCGGCCTCGGAGAGCAGCGCCTCGGTGGCCTCGGGCATCTCGCGGGCCTCGTCGGCGCGGAGCAGGGCGAGGTGCCCGTGCGGGTTCGCGGGGTCGAACGGGTCGCCGAGCGCGGCCTCCAGCCGGGCCGCCCGCAGCGGCTCGGTGGCGCGCAGCGGCTCGGCGGCCCCCAGCGGCTCCGCGGCCCGCGGCGATTCCGCGGCCGCCGGAAGGGTGTCCTGTGCGGGGGCGTGGGTGTCCCGCACAGGGGCTTGGTCGGTACCGGCCGCGCTCACAGGACGCGGACCGCACCGAGGGCGTACTGCGTGGCGTACCGCAGTACGGAGAGGCCGGCCTGGCCGAGCGCGTCGCGCAGGTGGTGGCCGGCGGCGACGGCGTCGGTGCCCTCGCCGAGCACCCGCTCGATGCTGTCCTCGTCGAGCAGCACGTGGTGGCGGGCCGTCAGGTTCACGCCCGTCGCGTCGGGCTCGATGGACCACTCGCCGGAGTGCGCGGTGAGCAGCGGCGAGGTGCGGGTCTGCTTGTAGACGATGCGCTGGGCGCCGGGGAAGCAGATGCGCACGGACTCGGTGTTGTGCGTGCCGCCGTCGATGGACATGCTGCCCATGGACATCAGCTGCACGCCCGGCTCGTCCTCGACCAGGTCGAGGCGGGTGACGTGGGGCAGTTCGGCGGGCCAGTCGTCGGCCTGGTACAGGAAGTCGAAGATCAGCTCGGCGGGCGCGTTGACGTGGATGGTGTCCTCGAAGGACCACACGAGGTCGTCCAGCCGGGTCCAGCGCCGGGCGATCTCGGCCAGCCGGTCGAGCTGGGAGCTGCTGTTGGCGGCCGTGACGTCCTCGATCCAGGCGACGTCGGCGGGCGCGTCTCCTTCGACGGTGAAGAAGTGCTCCAGGGTCACCCGCGAGCGGTCGCCGGCGAGCGGCTCCACGGTCCACACCCCGTTCATGGACCGGGCGGGGGCGGCGGGCACGTCCATGGTGAACTCCACGCGCAGCCGCTGCACGTCCAGACGGCGGCTGGAGACCCAGGACTTGACGGTGTCGCCCGCCGTGGCCCACATGCGCAGCCGCTCCCGCGTCCCGTCGAAGTCGAGCTGCTCGACGTGGACACAGGGCGGGAAGAACAGCGGCCACCGTGTGGCGTCTGCGATCAGCCCGTACAGCACACCGGCCGGGGCCTCCGCAGTCACTTCGTGGACCGTGCGGTGCACTCGCGCATCCGACATCTTCCACACCCTCCTCGTTCGGTACTCCAGCCGGCTCGGACCGCCGCGTGCGGGCGGGGTCGTGGCCGTGCCGGTCGGGCTCCGGCCCTCGGCCGGCACGGATCCACCTGTCTTGGTGTCCCTCACACCGTGACGCCCCTCTGCCGCGCGTCGAGGCCCACGGCAGGCAGTGCCGGGATCCGCCTCGGCTTGGCGGGCATGTCAACGACCCTGTCCGGAACCGCTCGTGGACCGACGGTGCCCGGCTCGAACCCGCCTGGAGCCCCACTGGAGCGGGCGGGTCGGAAGGGTCCCGCCCGGCCCGGGGCTTGAGCGTTCCTCCAGCCGGACCTCCGAGACTCGTCCCGCGGGCAGCTCGGGCGGCGTCACCCTGACGGGCGCCTCCGCCGGAGCCCCGGAGCCGGCCCTGGTCTGGCCGTGCCCGCCGCCCCGGCCGCCCACCCGGGCCTCCCCCGTCCCGGTGGGCGGCACCGGGCGTCACCGGCCGCGCCCCGGCCGGCCGCTCGACGGGGCGCTCAGCTGCCCGTCAGGGCCGGCGGGCCGGTCCGGCGCGGCCGCCGACCCCGTGGGCCCGTACCCGCCTCCGGCCCCGCTCCAGCCGTCCTGGGCAGGACCTCCAGCACCCGGGCGGACCGTGGCCGCACGCGGCTCGTCGCGGCACCACGGCCGACGGCCCGGCGGCCGTCCCCCTGATTTCCGGCGCGTCAGAGCCGTCTCCCGGCGCCCGTCCGCATCCCCGTGCGCCGCGCCGCCCCGCCGGCCGGCGGACGACCACAGAAGGTGAGTGCCATGAACCCGTTCGGCATCGTCCGCGCCCTGTGGGACGGGTTCGTCGTCCTCGGGCTCCTGCACGCCGTCGGCGAGAGGGGGCCGGAGGGCTGCCTGGACCGGGACCCCGTGTACGACGCCCCGCCGCCCGGCCACCCCGAGCGGCTGTGCCCCGAAGTGCCGTTCAGCGTCGTGGAACTCCGGCTGCTGCGCCAGCTGCGGCACGCTCCCGGGGCGGGCGGCTGAGCCGGCAGGCGGCTGGGCGGCGGCCGGCTGGGCGGCGGGCGGCTCAGCCGGCAGGCGGAAGCCCCGCCCGTCAGGCCCCCACGGCCCGCACCACGGCGGCGGAGTTGAACCCGCCCCGTCCCCGCGCGAGCACCAGCGCCGTACGCAGCCCGGGCAACGCCCGCGGGGCCCCGGTCACCAGGTCCAGCCCGTAGTCGGCGGCGGCCCGTACGGTCCCGGTCGTCGGCGGCACGACGCCCTCGCGCAGCGCGAACAGCGCAGCCGCCACGTCGAGCGAAGAACCGCCCGCCCCCAGCCGCCCGGTCATCGACTTCGGCGCCGTCACGGGCACCCCGTACGGACCGAACAGCGCGGCCAGCGCCGCCGCCTCGGCCCGGTCGGCGGCCCGCTCGCCGGCCGCGTCCGCGAACACGACGTCCACCTCGTGCGGCGCCACCCCCGCGTCGGCGAGCGCGAGCTCGGCCGCCTCCCGCAGCCGCGGCAGGTCCGGTCCGCCGTCGAAGGTGGCGGCGCAGCCGGCCACCACCCCGTATCCGGTCGCCCCGCGCGCCGCGGCGGCGGCCGCGTCCTCCAGGACCAGCAGCGCCCCGCCTTCGCCCACCACATGGCCGCCCGCGGCCGCGTCGAAGGGCAGGTAGGCGCGCTCCGGGTCGGCTGCCGTGGTCATCAGGCCGTCCGCCAGATGGGCAGCCCAGCCCCACGGGCACAGGGCCGAGTCGACCCCGCCGGCCACCATCAGGCTCACGCCCTTGCGGATCTCCCGGCGGGCCCGGGCGATGGCGTCGATGCCGCCGGCCTGCTCGCTGACGACCGCCGTGCCCGGGCCGCGCAGCGTGTGCCGGATGGAGATCTGGGCCGTGTTGGCGGCGTGGAAGCAGGCGAAGGACTGGTACGCGCTCACGTACTTCGCGCCCTTGCCCCACAGCGCCTCCAGCCCGCGCTGCCCGAACTCGGTGCCGCCGGTGGCACTCGCGGTGATGACGCCCGCACCGTAGCCGGGCAGGGCGGCCGGGTCGGCGCCGGAGTCCTCCAGCGCCTCCTTCGCCGCGACCAGCCCCAGGCGGGTGACCCGGTCGGTGGAGGGCAGCAGCCGGCTGGGGATGTGGTCCTCGTCGACGAACCCGGCGATCTCGCCCGCGATCCGCACCGGATAGCCGGAGGCGTCGAACCGGCCGATCGGGCGGATGCCGGTGGTCCCCGCCAGCAGTGCGCGCCACCACGCCCCGGTGCCGAGCCCGTTGGGGGCGACCACGCCGATGCCGGTGACGACCACCTCGGCGGCCGGCCGTCCGCCGGCCGCGCCGGCCCGCTCCAGCTCCTCGGTGCCCGGCCCGCCCGCGCCCCGCGGACCGGGCGGACCGTTAACGCCGTTAACGCCGCTGCCACCCCACACGCCGCTCCCGCCCCTCACGCCGCCTCCTTCAGCCGCGGCCTGGTCAGCACCGTCGCCGTGTGGAAGCCTCCGAAGCCGCTGGCCACGCTCAGCACCGTGCTGGTGCGGTGCTCGCGCGCGAACAGCGGCGTGTAGTCCAGGTCGCAGGTCGGGTCCGGCTCCCGCAGGTTCGCCGTCGGCGGCACCGTACTGTGCTGGATGGCCAGCACGCTGGCCACCACGTCCAGGGCGCCCGCCGCCCCCAGGGCGTGTCCGATCATCGACTTGATGGAGCTGACCGGGACCCGCCGGGCGTGGTCGCCGAGCCCGCGCTTGAAGGCGTGCGTCTCGTGCCGGTCGTTGTGCCGCGTGCCCGCGCCGTGCGCGTTGACGTAGTCCACGTCCACCGGGTTCAGGCGCGCCTCGTCGAGCGCCGCCCGGATGGCGTCGGCCATCTCCTCACCGCCCGGCCGCAGCCCCGTCATGTGGTGGGCGCTGCTGTACGAGGCGAAGCCGGACAGCTCCGCGTACACCCGGGCCCCCCTCCGCCGGGCGTGCTCGAGCTCCTCCAGCACCACCACCGCGGCGCCCTCGCCGAGTACGAAGCCGTCCCGCGTCCGGTCGAAGGGCCGGCAGGCGGTCGCCGGGTCCTCCTTGCGCGGGCTGGTGAGCCTGATCCGGTCGAAGCAGGCCATGACGATCGGGGAGATCGGCGCCTCCGCCCCGCCCGCGACCATCACGTCCGCACTGCCCTCGCGGATCAGCTCGGCGGCGTGGCCGATGGCGTCCAGGCCCGAGGTGCAGCCGCTGGAGACCGCGCCCACCGGTCCCTGCGCGCCGCTGTCCCGTGCCACCACCGCCGCGAGCGAGCTGGGCACGAGGTAGTCGTAGAGGTGCTCGGCGGCCTTGGAGTGGTCCACCGTCCAGGTCGCGCCGAAGTCGCTGAGCATGGCGTACTGGGTGGCCAGTCCCGTGGTGCAGCCGGCCGCGCTGCCCAGGCTCACCCCGGTGCGCAGCGGGTTCCCGGTCGCCAGGACGTCGGCCAGGCCGCTGTCGGCCACCGCCTCACGGGCGCTGACCAGCGCGAACTGTGCGGCGCGGTCCAGGCGCTCGGTGTCGGCGAGGGTGAAGCCGTGCCGGGCGGCGTCGAAGTCCACCTCGGCGGCCACCTGCGAGCGGTGGCCGGAGGCGTCGAAGAGGGTGACGCCGCGGGTCGCCGTACGCCCGGACGTGAGCAGCGACCAGAAGTCCCCGGTGCCGATGGCGCCGGGAGCCACCACGCCCACACCGGTGATGACGACGCGCTTCACCGGACACCGCACGCGGCGCGGACCGCGACCGGCCGGGCAGCCCCGGGCGCACCCGGTCCGGACGTTGCAGGTCCGGAGGTTGCGGGTCCGGACGTGCCGGGCTCGGGAGCACCCGGCTCGGGAGCATCCGGTTCCGGACTGCCGGGCCCGAGGGCCGCGTGCTCGCGGCAGGCGGCCCCGATCAGAGCGGGCAGCGCGTCGTCCCCGGCGAAGAAGTGGTCGCCGACCAGGGTGCGCACCGTGATGGGGCCGGTCGTCCACTGCCGCCACTCCTGCAGGGCGTTGGGGACGGCCAGCGGGTCGTCGCTGCCGGCGAAGACGAGCAGGGGCACGTTCACGGGTCCTCCGGTAGCGGGGTCCATCGCCGCCTGCCGGAGGGCCTTGGCCAGCCGCAGGTCGTCGCGCAGGACGGGCAGGACGGAGCGGTGCCACATCCCGCCGGGCCGGGCGGCGGCCCCCTTCGGCAGCGAGCCGAGGTCTCCGAGGAGCGGCAGCAGCTGCTCGTCGGGGGCTTCCGCCGCACTCATCAGCGCGGCCGTCGCGTGCGGCGGCAGGCAGGCTCCGACCGCGAGGAACAGGGGCGGCGGCGCCCCCGCGTCGGCCAGGGCGCGGGTCAGGGTGTAGGCGACGAGCGCGCCCAGGCTGTGGCCGTACAGCGCGTACGGGCCGGCCTGGGCAGCCTCCAGCAGCGGGCCGAGCAGATCGGCCAGGAGGCCGGAGCGATCGGTGACGCGCGGTTCGCGCCGGCGGTTGCCCCGGCCCGGCAGCAGCACGGCCGCCACATCCACCGCGGGGCCGGCCGCGACGGGCCAGCGGCGGTAGCTGGCCACGCCCGCGCCCGCGTGCGCGAGGCAGTGGAGCCGAACACGCGGCTCCACCGCCTCGTCGACCCTCGTCAGGGAAGTCATGCGTCGCCCTCCTCCGGGAAGCTGTTCCGGCGCGCCGCCGGACGGCGCACCGGATGCGCCCCGAGTCTCGCCAGCCCGGCTGGAGCGGGACTCGACTCTTGCCGGGTATGGCGCGCCCGGCCGGTGCTCCGTACGGAACGCCGGCCGGCACGCCGACGGCCGGCGCTCGGACGGCCGGCACTCCGACGGCCGGCATTAGGGCGGCCGGCACTCCGTACGGCTCCTCGGCCGGCCGTCGGATCAGGCCGCGTACAGGTCGAAGGTGGAGGTGTGGCGCGGCCCGGCGACCACGTCCAGGCGCGGGTCGACCGTGAGCATCGCCTGGTGGAGCCGCTGGAGCTGCGGCGACGGCTCGACGCCGAGCTCGTCTATCAGCCGCTGGCGCAGCCGGCGGTAGACGTCGAGGGCCGACGCCTGCCGGCCGGACCGGTAGAGCGCGACCATCGCCTGCGAGTGCAGCCCCTCGTGCTGGGGGTGGCGGGCGATCAGGTCGGTGAGCTCGGCAATCAGTTCGACGTGCCGGCCCAGGCGCAGGTCCGCGTCGATCCTGCGCTCGCGCGTCACCAGCCGGCTCTCCTCCAGGCGCATGACCTCGATGTCGAGGATCGGGCCCACGCGCACGTCGACGAGCGCGGGCCCCTCCCACAGGTCGAGGGCCTCGCGCAGGCACTTGGAGGAGTGCCCGTCCTCCCCGTTCTCGAAGGCCTGCTGGCCCTCGGCCACCAGGCGCTCGTACGCGTGCACGTCGACGGATTCGGCCGGTACCTGGAGCATGTAGCCGCCGTAGCGGGTGGCCAGCACGTCCTTGGCGGAGCCCGGGACGTCCGGGCCCATCGCGGTGCCCAGGCGGCGCCGCAGTTGAAGGATGTACGTCTGGAGCGTGGTCAGCGCGCTCTGGGGCAGGTCGGCGCCCCAGATCTCCTCCATCAGGGTGGGCACGGGCACGACCCGGCCCGGGTAGAGGGCGAGCAGCGCCAGGATCTGGCGGGGCTTGCCGGCAGTCGGGACGATGGAAACCCCATTGACTTCCGCATCCAATGGACCCAGAACTTTAATCTTCATGATTCCCCTCCCAGCCTTGTCAGGCCGCCATCGCTCTCTGACCGGTTGTGAACCTTTCGATACAGTCGCATTCCGGCCTTTTCTGTCATTGGCTGGACCCAAGGCCAGGGGCACCATATCTTTCGACAACCCGCCCCCCTGCGATGGTCGAGCCCGGCTCTAGCCCTTCTCCAAGAAATGCCGAGATGCGCCGACGCCGGACTGCTGACGCGGCACTGACAAAGCGCTGACAAACGCTCCGTGAACAGCCGTGGCCTTTCCCGGCGCCTTCCCGCGCACGGCGCGCGCTGTTAGTTTTCCGGCCATGGCGACCGACACGACGGCACGTTGCGCGGACCCGCTGACCCGCTTGCTCATCGGCCCGGGAGTCACCGCGGGGCTGACGGACCTGCCGGGGCTGCCCGGCCCACAGGTACTGCTGGGCATGCTGGGAACCAGTCACTGCCGAGGGGTCCAGGTGGGCTTCCCCGACCTGACGGCGGAACAATTCCGCCCGCGCGCCCCGGGCCGGCCCGCGGGGGCCTGAAAACACCTCGAGAAACCATCCACGATTCCCGGCACAGACGGCACGCACAGGGCATCGCACAGCGAAAGCGCCTACGCTCCGACGAGATGGGGAGCACCCGCGGCTATTCCGAGGGGAATACCGGCGGCAGACTCCCGGCGGCAAACCTCTCAAGCCTTCCTGTGCGAGGATGAGATGAAGTTTCGGATCCTGGGGCCCGTACAGGTCTTCGACGAACGCACCGGCGTCCTGATCGTGCCGGCGGGAGCCAAACAGCGCGCGCTGCTCAGCGCGCTCGTCGTGAAGGCGGGCCAGGTCGTCTCCGCAGACCGGCTCGTGGACGAGCTGTGGAGCGAGCACCCGCCCGCCAACGCCGCCAACGCCCTCCAGGCCCACGTGGCGCGGCTGCGCCGGCTGCTGCCCGTCCCGGCCCCCGGCTCCGCGGAGCCGCACCACGAGTGGCTGGCGACCAGCCCGCTCGGCTACGTGCTGCGGCTGGGGGACGCGGGTACCGACGCCCGGCAGTTCCACCGGCTCGCCGCCGAGGGCCGCGAGCTCGCCCGTACCGACCCCGGCCGCTCGGCCGACGTACTGCGCCGGGCCCTGGGGCTGTGGCGCGGCCCCGCCCTGCAGGGCAGCGGCCGCGGCACCATCTGCTCCGTCGAGGCCTCGCTGCTGGAGGAGAGCCGGCTCGTCGCCCTGGAGTCGCTGTACGACGCCTGCCTGCGGGCCGGCCGGGCCGGCGAGATCACGGGCGAGCTGGAGGAGCTCACCGCCGCCCACCCGCTGCGCGAGCGCTTCTACGAGCTGCTGATGACCGCCCTGTACCGGTGCGGCCGCCAGGCGGAGGCGCTGCGGGTGTACGACCGTGCACGCCGCCGGCTCGTCCACGACCTGGGGGTCGAGCCGGGCCCGGTCCTGCGCGACCGCATGGAGGCGATCCTGCACCACCAGGACCCCTCGGCGGCCCTGCCCGTCGGCTCCGTGGCCGCACGTCCGGTACGGGCGCCCGCACCGGAGGACGGGCCGAACGTGCGCCTGCTGCACGCGGAACTCGCCAGCCTGCGCAGCCACGTCGAGCGCCTCACCCGCGAACAGCAGGACCTGGTGTGCCGCCTGGAGGCGCTCACCGCGGCGCGTGCGGCCGGCGCCTGACGTTCCCCGCCCGGCGGCACGGGACCGCCCGGAAACGCCGGAGCTCTTCCCCCGGCCCGCGTTGCGCAGGCCGGGGGAAGAGCTCCAGGGGTGGTACGGCGCCCCGCGCCGTAAGGCGGGGCGGCCACCGCACCGGTCCGTCCCCGCAGGTCTCACGGCCCGCTCACCGCGCCACGAGCCGCCCTCCGGCGGCTCCGGCAGCCCCGGCGGCCGCGGTCGGCGACACCGTCTCGGGGTGCGCCGTGAGGATGAAGCGCTGCAGCCGGCTCAGCGCCGCCGAGGGCTCAAGCCCCAGCTCCGACACGAGCGTCGTGCGCAGCCGCTGGTAGACGTTGAGCGCCTCGCCGCGCCGCCCGGAGCGGTGCAGTGCCAGCATGAACTGGCCGTGCAGGCTCTCGTGCATCCGGTACTGGTTGACCAGGACCGTGAGCTCCGACAGCAGCTCGCGGTGCCGGCCCAGCCGGAGGTCGGCCTCGATGCGCTGGTCGAGCGCGCACAGCCGGGCCTCCTCCAGGCGCTGGACCTCCATCTGGATCTGGCTGCCGACCTGGACGTCGGTGAGCGCGGGCCCGGTCCACAGCGACAGGGCGTCCGTCAGCCAGCGCGAGGCGCCCTGGTGGTCGTCGGCGTCCATCGCGCGGTAGCCGGTGCCGGCCCGGCGCTCGAACTCCCGGTAGTCCACGGTCCCGCCGCGGGACTCCAGCCGATAGCCGCCCGGGAGGGTGGCCAGGATGTCCTTGGCCGTGCAGCGCTCGTTCTCGTCGCGGGCGAGCGCCTCGCCGAGCAGCTCGCGGAGCTGGAGCACGTACGTCTGCAGCGTCGTACGGGCGCTGCGCGGCGGGTTCTTGCCCCACAGCTCCTCGATCAGCGTCGCCACCGAGACCACCTGGTCGGCGTGGAGCGCGAGCAGGGCCAGGACCTGACGCGGCTTCGGGGCGGTCGGCGTGACGGACAGCCCGTTCTCGGTGACGGACAGCGCTCCGAGCAGGTTGATGTCCACGTACTTCCCCCAAAGATCACTTGGTGGCCGGTGGCCGGCCCGCCGCGTTCGGCGCGTTACCCGTCCCGCGATGGCCGCTCTGCCGGGGCCCGGTCGCCATAGCACGACCCGACTCCCTGATAAAAAAACAGCATAGTCGGTTTGTCAATCCCAGCGCGAGGCCGGAAGGTGCGTTGCCCCTACACACAAAACCCCGAGACCCGCGCAGCACGCGGATCTCGGGGTACTCCCAACACCCCCTGTGAGCAGGGATCTTGAGAACCGGGAGGCTCCTCCAGGGGAATCACCGGCGAGGCAGAAGCAAAGAGACCGTCCGGTCTCCAGTAGGGCCCTGACGGCCCCTGAGGGTTCCTCAAGGCCCGTCAAGGGCCTCGATGGGCCTCGCGGGGCCGCTTCAGGGCTCAGGCGCCGCCCTTGGCGTCCAGGTTCACGAGCAGCTCCGGCGTCGCCAGCGTCATCAGCAGCAGTTCCCAGAACTGCGTGATCGTGCGGGGGGCCAGCCAGGCCGCGTCCCGGGCACCGAGCACCTCGAAGCCCACCGTCGCCCCCACCACCGCCGCCACGATCCCCTCCAGCTCGGCGCCGGAACGCAGTTCGCCCGCCACGCCGGCCTCCCGGACGAGGCCCTCGACCCACCGCTGCCAGCGGGTGCGCGGATCGGCCGCCGACGCCCAGGCCGTGTCGCCGCAGAGCACGAACCCGGCCCGCAGCACCACGTCCGACGTCAGCCCGCGCGCCAGCGCGTGCGTGACGTCGACGAGGTGCTGCAGCCGGCTCCCCGCGCCCGGCGGCTCCTCACCGAGCAGCGCTTCCAGCCTCGCCAGCGCAGCCGCCTCGACGGCCTCCGCCAAGGCCGTCTTGCTGGCGAAGTGGAAGTGCAACGCACCGTTGCTCACCCCGGCCCGCGTACTGATCTCGGCCAGCGACGCGACCGCGAAGCCGTCCCGGTCGACGACCTCTGCCGCGGACCTGACCAGGGCTTCCCGGGTGCGCAAGGCGCGTTCCTGTCGTGCCATCGAGTGCTCCGTTACTGCGGGGGATTGCCGTGCTTGCGGGACGGGACGTCCGCGTGCTTGTTGCGGAGCATCGCGAGGGCGCTGACGAGGACCTCGCGGGTCTCGGCGGGGTCGATGACGTCGTCGACGAGGCCGCGCTCGGCCGCGTAGTACGGGTGCATCAGTTCGGCCTTGTACTCCTTGACCATCTGCGCCCGGGTGGCCTCGGGGTCGTCCGCCTCCGCGATCTGCTTGCGGAAGATGACGTTGGCCGCGCCCTCGGCGCCCATGACGGCGATCTCGTTGGTGGGCCAGGCGTAGGTCAGGTCGGCGCCGATGGACTGGGAGTCCATGACGATGTACGCGCCTCCGTAGGCCTTGCGCAGGATCAGCGAGATCCGCGGCACGGTGGCGTTGCAGTACGCGTACAGCAGCTTCGCGCCGTGCCGGATGATCCCGCCGTGCTCCTGGTCGACGCCCGGCAGGAAGCCGGGCACGTCCAGCAGCGTGATGATCGGGATGTTGAAGGCATCGCACATCTGGACGAAGCGCGCGGCCTTCTCCGAGGCCTCGATGTCCAGCACACCCGCCAGCGACTGCGGCTGGTTCGCGACGATGCCCACGACCTGGCCGTTCAGCCGGCCCAGCGCACAGATGATGTTGCGCGCCCAGCGCTCGTGGACCTCCAGGTACTCCCCGTCGTCCAGGATCTCCTCGATCACCCTGGCCATGTCGTACGGGCGGTTGCCGTCGGCCGGGACCAGGTCGAGGAGCACCTCGGAGCGGCGGTCCTGCGGGTCGGTGCAGGGCACACAGGGCGGGTACTCGCGGTTGTTCTGCGGCAGCATCGAGAGGAGGTAGCGGACCTCGGCGATGCAGGTCTCCTCGTCGTCGTACGCGAAGTGCGCGACGCCCGAGGTGCCCGCGTGGACGTCCGCGCCGCCCAGTCCGTTCTGCGTGATCTCCTCGCCGGTCACCGCGCGGACCACGTCGGGACCCGTGATGAACATCTGCGACGTGTCCCGGACCATGAAGACGAAGTCGGTCAGAGCCGGGGAGTACGCGGCACCGCCGGCGCACGGGCCGAGCATGACCGAGATCTGCGGGATGACGCCCGAGGCCCGGGTGTTGCGCTGGAAGATGCCGCCGTAACCGGCGAGCGCCGAGACGCCCTCCTGGATACGCGCACCCGCGCCGTCGTTGAGGGAGACCAGCGGGGCACCGGCCGCGATGGCCATGTCCATGATCTTGTGGATCTTCGTCGCATGGGCCTCGCCCAGCGCACCGCCGAAGATCCGGAAGTCGTGCGCGTAGACGAAGACCGTCCGCCCCTCCACCGTGCCCCACCCGGTGATCACACCGTCCGTGTACGGCCTCTTGTCCTCCAGGCCGAAGCCGGTCGCCCGGTGCCGGCGCAGCTGCTCGACCTCCCTGAAGGAACCCGCGTCGAGCAGCAGCTCGATGCGCTCACGGGCGGTCAGCTTGCCCTTGGCGTGCTGCGCCTCGGTCGCGCGCTCGCTCGGGCCGCCGACCGCCTGTGCACGGACCGCGTGCAGCTCGGCCACACGCCCGTGAGCGTCCGCCGCCTCCACAGAGGCCCGAGGACTGTCAATCGCTACTGTCACGACACGTCCCTCCCTCTCAAGGTGCGGCCCGATCGAAAGCCCACCATAACAAACCGCTTGGACGGTTTACCTGGTGTGGGCTTTGGCGCGCACACGAATCAGCCATCAGATGAACCAGGCGCGTCTAACGCCAGCTGTACGGAGAGCGGTAGACCGCGGTGGACCGCTCGGGCTGCCACAGCGGGGCCTCGGGCGATTCCTCCTCGCCCTCCGCTCCCGCCTGCGCGAGCACCGAGCACAGCACGACAGTGACCGCGGCCAGCTCTTCTTCGCTGGCCGACCCGCGCACGATCCGGAGCGCGGGCTTCTCGGGGTCCGACTCGACCATTCCCCCTCCTCAAGCCTCAGGACACGGTCGGTCACCCGGCTAAAGGACCGCTCTTGCCCTGCTTGAGATCCGGCTGGAACCGCCTTGCTCCGCCGCACCCTCAAGGGACCTGCCGGACATCCCGTCCCTGCAGGTGGCGGCGTTGCCGCGGGGCCGGCGGCGGCGTGTGGTCCGCGCACTCACCCCTGCGCCCTCGGCGGCGGGATCGTCGCGTCCGCCGTGCGGGCTGTGGGCAGTGGTGTGTGCGCAGAGCGCGCCGGCACGGTGGTCGGGTCCCTTCGCGGGACCGACGGTCAGCGGGTGGTCCAGCCGCCGTCCACCGAGAGGGTCGCGCCGACGACGAAGGAGGCGCGGTCGCTGCAGAGCCAGGCGGCGGCTTCGGCGATCTCCTCCGGCGCCGCGATGCGGGGCAGGGGCGCGGAGTCCAGCAGCACCTGCTCCATCTCGGGATGCTGCTTGAGCCAGTCGTCGATCATCTCGCTGCGCGTGGAACCGGGGGCGATGGCGTTCACCCGGATGCCGTGGGGGGCGTACTCGGCGGCCGCGGCCTTGGTCAGTCCGATCACCGCGTGCTTGGAGGCGATGTACGCGGAGGTGACCGGGGTGGCCACCAGTCCCCCGGTGCTGCTGTTGTTGACGATGGTGCCGCCCTTGCCGAGCATCACGCGCAGCTCCTGGCGCATGCAGTTCCACACGCCCCGGACGTTGGTGTCCATCACGGAGTCGTAGACGTCCTCGTCGAGGAGGTGCATGGGCCTGGGCTCGGCGCCGACGCCCGCGTTGTTGAAGGCGGCGTCGAGTCCGCCGTACGCCTCGACCGCCGCGTCGACGGCGCGGGCCACGTCCTCGACGCGGGTCACGTCGCCGACCACGTACTGGGCGCGGTGACCGGAGCCGGTCAGCTCCTCGGTGAGGAGGACGAGTTCACGCTCACGGCGGGCGAGCAGGGTGACCGCCGCCCCTTCCCGGCAGAACACACGGGCGGCGGCCGCGCCGATCCCCGCGCTTGCGCCCGTGATCAGCACGGACTTCCCCTCGAGCAACTGTCCACCGGCGGTCATGGTGTATGAACATAGCACCGCACATCTCGTACTCATTTCCTAAAAGGTGTAGGGAAGGCCGGAGTTGGCTCCCCAGCGGATCCTCGTCACCGGAGGCACCGGCTTCGTCGGCTCCCACGTCCTGCCCCTGCTCCTCGCGGCCGCGCGGGAACCGCACTCCGGCACGGACGGACCACCCCGCCTGCGGCTGCTCACCCACCGGAGACGGACGCCGGACGGGTGCCGGGGGACGAACGGTCACGTCGAGACGGTCACCGGCGATCTGAGCGACCCGGCCTCGTTGCGGGGGGTCTGCGAAGGCGTCACCACGGTGCTCCACCTCGCGGCGCGCATCGGCGGGGACGAGGCGGAGTGCCGGGCGGTGAACACGGAGGGCACCCGCGCGCTGCTCGCGGAGGCCCGTGCGGCCGGCGTGCACCGCGTCGTACAGCTGGGCACGGCCGCGGTGTACGCGGACGGCGCGCACCGGGGCGCGGCCGAGGGGGAACTGGCCGAGGCGCCGGTCTCGGCGACCAGCGTGACACGGCTGGCCGGGGAGCGCCTGGTACTGGCGGCCGGCGGGACGGTGCTGCGGCCGCACCTGGTGTACGGCAGGGGGGACACCTGGATGATCCCCGCCCTGGTGGGGCTGATGTGCCGGCTGCCGTACTGGGTGGACGGGGGCAGCGCGCGGCTGTCGATGATCTCGGCGCCGGCGCTGGCCGGGGCACTGGCCGAGCTGGCGCTCCGGCCGGAGCTGACGGACCGGCTGGCGGGGCAGGTGCTGCACGCGAGCCATCCGGAGCCGGTGCGGGCCAGGGAGCTGGTGGAGACGGTGGCGCGGGAGCTCGGGCTGCAGGCGCCCGGGGGCGACCTGACGGGCGATCAGGCGCTGGAGCTGCTGGGGGCGGCGGACGACCCCGGCGTGCGGCGCAGGCTCTCGCTGCTGACCGTGGACCACTGGTACGACAGCAGTCGGCTGTGGGGGCTGCTGGAGGCGGGACCGGGACCGGGATTCACGACGGCGTTCGCGGCCGCCGCGGCGTGGTACGCGGACATCGGGGCAGGCCGGCAGGCCCTGCCTTCGCCTTCGCTGTCCGCTTCTCCCGCCTGAGGCAGGTCGGCGGATCGCAGACGGCCGGAATCGTACGGACGCACTCGGAGGCGGACGCGCGCCGCCGTCCGTGCCGCGGTTCCGTGGCCGGCACCGCAGGCCGACGGCCCGGGATCCGGCGGATACCGGGCCGCTTGCCGTTCGGACGCCCTCCGCGCTCGATCAGCGGAACGCGTTGGCGGGGTGCTCGTTCGAAGTCGGATCGGTCCTCGCACCGCGAGGCGAGGGCGCCGCCCTCGGGGACACGGCTCTTTGTTCGGGAACCGAGGAGTCCGGTCCGGGCGGACGGAGCCGGCGGGGGAAGTCCGTGGAGGGGGTGCACCCTCTACGGCGCCGGTCGCGCGGAGTCATGCCCTTGGTGCACCCCGGCTCCGGTGGGGGGAGGGGGACTGCGGCGGGGCGGGTGGCGGGATCAGGCGTCCCACACCGAGCCGGTGACCGTGGCCGAGAAGACCTTCTTGCCGGCCTGCCGGCCCGTCACCTCCACCGAGCGCAGGAGGGGGTGGGATTCCGCTTCGGCCTCACTCGCCTCGACCCAGCACGGCTCGTCGAGCTCTGCGTAGCTGTGGAACTCGGTCGCGATGCCGAAGGGTCTGAAGCCGCCTTCGGGCAGCAGCCCGCAGGCCGCCTGACGGGCGGCCTCGACCAGGACCATGCCCGGGTGGTGGTCGTTGGCGTGCTCGAAGAGGATCGGGTGGCCGAGGTCGGGGTTGAGCAGCCAGCGGTCGGGGCGGTCCGACGGGGCGAGGACGACGTCGAAGGGCAGCAGCCGGCCGACCGCCGCCGGAGGGATGGGCGTCTGCCGCTCCAGCGGGGTGACCACGGCGCCCGGGCCGCGCTCGCCGCGCAGCCGCCGGTACGTGCTCGGCGGGACGCACGTGAAGCGGGCGGTGCCGCTGGCCGCCATACAGCCGTTGCGCCGGATGCTGACGTGCAGGAACCCGGAGAAGCGGTTGCCCTGCCACCGGAAGTTCGTACAGGTGGCGACGAGCTCCAGCTCGGTCGGGCTGGCGCCGATGCGCAGCTGCGCGAGGTCCGAGGTGAAGTCCAGGCTCCACAGCAGCACGTTGTGGCCGAGCGGGACCCCGTACACGGCGTGGCACAGGAACAGCCCCACCTGCCGGATGGTCTCCCCGGCCTGGACCGGGTCGTGGCTGCGGCCGTCGGCGCTGGTGAAGAACGTGTGGGCGCGGGGCCACTGGCCGGTCAGCGCGAAGACGTTGTCGCCGATGCGCTCGTAGCCGGTCAGGAAGACCTCGGCGAGGGAGGAGCGGTGTACGTACTCGCGCGGGACGGTGGTGGTGAGCTGAGGCGATTCATTGCAACGGGTCCACGACGCGCTGGATACCGGGTGGGGTATTGAGGGGGCGTCCTTCTGGAACGTCAGCAGGGTCATGGACCTCTCCACAGAGCCGGGTTGACGGATGGGGTGACCACTTCAGAACACGCAAGATACGTACTCTCCGGTATTGTTTGCAAGGTTCTCCGAGGGTCGTCTTTCACCCGGCCATCACACCGTCAACACGCGCGGTGATCGCCGGAGGAGGGGCGGAATCCAGCCTCCGACAGGGGAGTTCGGACGGCTGCGGCCACGACGGACCCATGCGCCCAAGCCTCAAGCGGCAAGCGGTATTCCGCTCTCGTGCCGCACCTGCACCGGGGGGCGGAGACGCGCCAGTCGGCACTGCCCTTTCGGCTGCCCGGCAGGGCTTGCGACCTGGGACGGGAGCTGGTGGCGGGGAGCCTGCCGGGATGCCAGACTTGGTTCCGCCGACGGATTGTCCAAAACCGTCCAGGCGGTTTGCACGAGGGGGGTCGCCAGCGCCGTTGGGCGACCCCCGACCGCCGACATCCCTGGAGAACCGATGATCCGTCAGTGCCCGATATCCATCGATCCGTCAGGCCGGGATCCGCACGGTGAGGCAGCGCTGCTCCGGGAGCTCGGTCCCGCCACGAGGGTGGTCCTGCCCGGTGGGGTGCCGGCCTGGGCGGTGGCCGGACACGCGGCGCTGCGCAGGCTGCTGGTCGACCCGCGGGTGTCGAAGGACGCGTACCGGCACTGGCCCGCGTGGATCAGCGGCGAGGTCGGTCCGGAGTGGCCGCTGTCCATCTGGGTGTCGGTTCAGAACATGATCACGGCCTACGGGGCCGAGCACACGAGGCTGCGCAAGCTGGCCGCCCTCGCCTTCACCGCGCGCCGGGTCGCCGCCCTGAGACCGCGCATCGAGCAGGTCGCCGCCGACGTGCTCGACGAACTCGCCGCGCTCCCCCCGGCGGACCCGGTCGACCTGCGGGCGACCTTCGCGCACCAGGTGCCGACTCGAGTGATGTTCGAGCTGTTCGGGATCCCGCGGAGCTCGTGGGCTATGCTCCACAAGATCATCAAGGGGTTCTTCGACACCGGCATCTCCGTAGAGGACGCCCAGCAGAACGCGATCGACCTCTACGAGACGATGGCCGCCCTGGTCGCCCACAAGCGGGCCAACCCGGCCGACGACCTGACGACCGGGATGATCGCGGCCCGGGACGACGAGAGCGGCGCACGCCTGTCGGAGAAGGAGCTGGTCGACAACCTGATCCTGCTCTTCACCGCGGGGTACGAGACCTCGGTCAACCTGATCTCCAGCGCCGTCCACCAGCTGCTGACCCACCGCGCCCAGCTCGGCCTGGTCCGCTCGGGCGCGGCCTCCTGGGAGGACGTGATCGAGGAGACCCTGCGCTTCGAACCCCCCGCGGCGTACGGGTTCCTGCGCTTCGCGGTCGAGGACATCGATGCGGGAAACGCGGTCATCCCCAAGGGGGACGCGATCGTGGTGTCGTTCGCGTCGGCCGGCCGCGACCCGGAGGTGCACGGCGAGGACGCCGCCGTCTTCGACATCACCCGGCCCACCCGGGGCGACCACATGTCGCTCGGGTTCGGGACGCACTACTGCCTCGGCGCGACGCTCGCCCGGCTGGAGGCCTCGGTCAGCCTGGCCGCGCTCTTCGACCGCTTCCCGGATCTGGCGCTGGCCGCCCCCGGGCGACGGCCGGCGAAGGTCGAATCCTTCATCTCCAACGGCCTGCTGGAGCTGCCGGTAACCCTGGGTGACGCTTCGCGGAACGATGTTGAGATCGAGGTGTGATCTCCAACGCTTGATAAAATACGGACCTTCTGGTTGGTTTTATAGGGGGGACATCGGTCTGCGCCCAGGATCGACCCACACCGGCCCTTGGACCATCGGAGGCACCGTGGCACGTCAGGAGCGTGCGGTACGTACGCGTCGCGCGATCTTGGAAGCGGCCGCGGCGGTGTTCGACGAGCGCGGCTACGAAGCGGCGACGATCTCGGACATCCTGTCGCGGGCGGGCGTCACCAAGGGCGCCCTGTACTTCCACTTCTCCTCCAAGCAGGAGCTGGCCCAGGGCGTCCTGGACGAGCAGTTCGGCGAGGCCGGCGTGCCGCCGAGAGCCAGCAAGCTCCAGGAACTCGTCGACGTGGCCCTGGTGCTGGCGTACCGGATGAAGCGCGAACCGATGCTCAGCGCGGGCGCCCGGCTCTCCCTGGGACCCGACATGCGCGAGATATTCGGCGGGGGATCGGTCCCGGGCTGGATCGAGTTCACCGAGCAACTCCTCGTACAGGCCAAGGAGCAGGGCGAACTGCTGCCCCACGTCGACCCGGCGGAGACGGCCTGGATCATCTCCGCCTGCTGGACCGGCGCCCAGGTCTACTCGCAGACCCTGACCGACCGGGACGACATCGAATTCCGGGTCGCGGGCGTGTACCAGCACATCGTCCCCAGCATCGCCACCCCCGCCGTCCTCGCCCGACTGGACATCGCCCCCGACCGCGGGGCCCGTGTGGTGGCCGAGGCGGAGCAGCTCAGGGCGGAGCCCGCGCTGTCCTGAGCGACCCCGGTCCGTACAGACCGAACGGTCTTGTTTGATCTTGAGAAAGTTGGTTTTGCGGCCCCTCGGCACTCCCGCCGAGGGGCCGTTTTGCGTTGCATGACGCCTTGACGGTTGTTCAAAACTCCAGGTCAGACGGGTTGTTGGCGAAGTTTGGCGCCCCCGCGCCCCGACAAACAGCGAAGCCGGTTTGGTATTGACAAACCGCCGGGCCTGTTTTTTACTCGCTTTCAGTGCTGGTCACATCCACGGACAAGGGGAGTACGGCGTGGACATCGCAGTACTGGGCGCACTGTCGGTGCGGGAGAACGGAATCTCCATCACGCCGACCGCCCCCAAGCCCAGACAGGTTCTGGCGCTCCTGGCGCTCCACGCGGACCAGGTGGTCCCGGTCTCGGCGCTGATCGAGGAGCTGTGGGCGGGCGAGCCGCCGCGCAGCGCCCGCACCACCCTGCAGACGTACGTCCTGCAGCTGCGCTCCCTCATCGCCACGGCCCTGGAGCACGGCGACCCCGGGCCCGGGGCGGACGCCGAGGACGTTCCGGCAGGCCCCGGCACGGTCCCGGCGCGGCGCCGTACGGCCAAGGACGTACTGGTCACCCTCCCGGGCGGCTACCTGCTCAACAGCGGCGGCGGCACCAGCGACGTCCGCGAGTTCGACCGGCTCGCGGGCATGGGCTACCGGGCCATGGACGCCGGGGACTTCCCCGGCGCGGCCCGCCTGCTGCGCGAGGCGCTGTCGCTGTGGTCCGGGCCCGCGTTCGCCGACGTACAGGGCGGCATCCAGCTCGACATGGAGAACCGGCGCCTGGAGGAGATCCGGCTGTGCGCCCTCGACCAGCGCATCGAGGCCGACCTCCGGCTGGGCCGCCACCGCGAACTGCTCGCGGAGCTCACCGTGCTGGCGAGCCGGTACCTCACCCACGAGAGCCTGCACGGCCAGTTCATGCTGGCCCTGCACCGCTCCGGCCGCCGCGGCGAGGCCCTCGACGCGTACCAGCGGCTGCGCGGCACGCTCGTCCGGGAACTGGGCCTGGAGCCCTCGGCGGCCCTGCGGCGCCTGCAGCGCTCCATCCTCATGGCCGGCCCGGAGAACCCCGGCGAACCGGCGGAGACCCGCGGCGAGCGCCTGGCCCGCGTGGGCTGACGCCCGCCCACCGCAGCCACCACCCCGGGCACGGGCCCGGGACCTGCCCTGAGCCGCGCCCCCGGGAGCGGCTCGCCCAGAGCGGTTCGACGCGGAACCGCACGAACCAGAGCCGGAGCATGACGACCAACCGCATGAGCAACCGCACGTCCGGCCGCGCCTCGGGCCGGACCCCGGTCCGAGGAGGCAACGCGGTGCAGGAAAGGTCGGAACGGACCCGCCGCAGGCTCGTCAACGCCGGAGCGGAGATGTTCCGCCGCAACGGCTACGCCAACGCGACCCTCGGCGAGATCGCCCTGGCCGCCGGCGTGACCAAGGGCGCGCTCTACTTCCACTTCGCCTCGAAGGACGAACTGGCCGAAGCCGTGCAGCAGCGCGGCCGCACCATGCTCAACGACTCGGTCCGCTCCCTGCGCGAGGCCGGCAGAGGCCCCCTCCAGGCGCTCATCGACACGACCCACTGGCTGGCCCGCACCCTCCACGAGGAGCCGGCGATCGCCGCCGGCTTCCGCATCACCAAGGAGTGCACCGGGCAGCAGCCGCACCTGGCGGACTTCCACCGGGCCTGGATCGCGATGGTCTGCACCCTGCTGCGGCAGGCCCGCGATGCCGGGGAGCTCCGGCCCGACCTGGGCTGGGAGAGCGCGGAGTCGCTGGTCGCCGCGGCGGCCTGCGGGATCGAGGTCATGTCGGGCACCGGCATGGTGTACGCCGAACTCAGGCGCAGGGTGTCCGCCCTGTGGACCCTGCTGCTGCCGCTTCTCGTGGCGCCGGGCGACGCGCGACACCTGCGCGTCGAGGCCCCGGACGAGTGGGAGGGCCCGGGCACCGCCGTGGCACCGGGCGTCCCCGTCGGCACGGGCGGCAACGCCGGGTGACCTGCCCCCGCGAGGGCCCCGCACCACGCCGGTGCCCCGCACCGTGAGCGGCCCGCGGAGGCGCGTTCACGCCGCCGTCGGGCTCCGGGGCGGACCCCGTGGGCCGACGGCGCGCTCGGCTCAGGCGGGCAGCTGCCGGGCCACGGCGGACCGCAGCGGCCCGCCCTCCGACCGCTCCGTCTTGCGCCCCTTGCTGCCGGGCGCCAGCGTCCCCGCGTCCACGGCCTCGGCCGGTGCGCCGGTGGCGTACAGCCCCTCCGGGTCGGTGTCCCGGTCGTGCGGCAGCAGCCAGAACACCCGGCGCCGGAAGGTGCCCGAGGACCGCGACGGCTTGGCCCCCGGCCCCAGCAGCGCGTACCCGACCATCCGCCCGTCGCGGTGGTAGGCGGGCCTGCCGCGCCGCGTCGGCAGCCGGTCCAGGCTCTGGCGGACGTAGTCGAGCCGGCTGATGTCCTCGAGCCAGACGAGGTCGATCTCGTGTCTGATCTCGTCCTCGCCGATGAGAGCGCTCATGCTGTCTCCTCGTGCGCGAGCAGGCCGATGCCCGGGTAGTACTTGCGCTGGTTGGACAGGATCATCTCCTTGGGAGACTCCAGCCCCACCACCTCGCGGACGCGTGCCGCGAAGGCCCGGGAGGAAATCGCCGGGGCGCCCTCATTCTGGCACCAGCTGCGATAGGCCGCGTAGAGCTGGGCCTGCTCCGCCCTCAGCTCCGGATCGATCCGGCACAGCTCCCCGAGGAACCGCCCGGTGTGGTCCTCCGTCTCGGCGTACGCGGTCGTGGCGATCCGCACCCGCTCGGGCCCGCTGAGGTCCCTGTCGCCGCCCAGGTACCGGCGCGCGCCCTCGATCAGCCAGTTCAGGATGCCCGGACCCTCCTCGGTGACGAGGATGTCCGCCAGGTTGTCGATCTTGCGGTCGTCGGAGACGACCCGCTCGAACGGGATCAGGCGCATGCGCCGCCAGAAGGCGAAGCCGCCGGTGCCCACCTCGGGCCGGTGGTTGCCGAGCAGCCACAGCTTGTGCGTGGGCTCGAAGCTGAAGAAGTCCTGCCGCATCCGCCGTGCCTTGATGCGGTCGCCGCCCGTGAGGAGCTTGACCCGCGCCTCGTCGAACCGGTCCCCCGGCTTGACCTCGGAGCACACGATGACGCGGCGGCCGTGCAGCTCGGCGAGGTCGGTCGGGTGGCCCTCGTACGGCCGTGCCATCAGGAAGCCCGGCGGCGCGGCGTCCGCGTAGTCCCCGAGCAGCTTGATCAGGACGTCCAGCAGCACGGACTTGCCGTTCTTGCCGGAACCGAACAGGAACGGCATGACCTGCGCGCCGACGTCCCCGGTCACCGAGTAGCCGAGGAGCAGCTGCAGGAAGCCGGTCATCTCGGCGCCCCCGGGGCCGTCCCCGAAGGTGTCGGTCAGGAACCGGTTCCAGCGCGGCGTCGGCATCGGCTGCGGCGGTGCGGTGGTGGACCTCGAGTGGAAGTCCTTCGTGGGCTCGGGGGGTCTGATCCGCCCGGTGCGGAGGTCGACGATCCCGGCCGGCGTGCACAGGGCGTACGGGTCGGCGTCCAGGCGCGAGGCGTTGAGCACCATGCCCGGGGCCGACTTGGCCTGGACGAGCATGGCGTTGATGCCGCTGGTGCTGAGCGCCCGGCGGCGGTGCTGCTGGAGGGACGCGGGCGTGTGCAGGCCGCGCGGGTCCTGGGTGGCGATGGACTCGGCCAGGTCGCCGGCTGCCCACAGGATGGTGTCGTCCTCGTCGATCTGCCAGCGGGTCGAGTCCCAGCGGTACCAGCCCAGGCCCGGCACGTGCCGGTAGTCGTTGGCGTACAGCTTGACGAACAGCTTGGCGTTGCCGCGGTCGGTCAGCGTGTCCGGCAGCAGGCCGTCCGCCGTCACCTCCCCTGCCCCCTGAGGCCCTGTGTGCCCCTCTGAGACCCTCACGGGCCCCACGGCCACCGCCAGGGCCCCCGCGGCCCCCTGAGCGGGCACAGCGGCCGTGTGGGCCAGGATCTGGGCCGCCACGGCCTGCGGGTCGAAGCCGACGAGCGTCTCCTGGACGGCTCCGCCCCCTGCCGGGGCGCCGTCCGGCACCTCGTCCTGGAAGCCCACGGACACCTCCTCGCCGAACAGTCCGGCGTCCGGCACGTCCCCGGACCCGGACCCGGACGGCCCGTCGTGGGCCTCCGTCACGGGGGCATGGTCCAGGGGCCCTTCGAAGGCCTCGCCGAAGGGCTCGTCCGGGGCTCCCAGCCGCGCCTCCGTGAGGCGCTTGTGGCGGTTCGTGGTCACAGGCGGCCCCCCGGGGTCAGCGGGCGGTGGGAGCCCGCGCTCAGCCCGCTGCGGATGATCGCGCCGCAGCGCCGTTCCTGTCCGGGCCGGGCGTGCTCCGCCGCGTCCTTCAGGACACGCTCCGCCTCGGCCGGGAGCAGCAGCCCGGCGGCGACCAGCCCTCCCGCGGTGTACGCGGCCCTGTTCAGCTTCTCGGAGAAGGCCGCCCCTTCGGGCACGGCGGCGCAGGCCGCCACCTCCTCCAGCACCGCGCCCAGCACGCGGCCGGCCGCACCGCGCCCGCCGCCGCCCGCGGCCACGACGGCCTGCTGGGCCCGCGGCGGGACGGGGCGCGGCGTGGGAACGTGTGCGGGCGGGAGGTGCCCGGTGCGCTCCAGTTCCCTGGCCAGCCAGGGCGGCAGGGGCGCCGGCTCCCTGACGGGGCCCACCGGCTCGTAGATCCCGGCCTCGGTCACGGTGCCCGGGGCGACGATGTAGCCGCCGTGGGCCCGTACGTCGACCTGCCAGGCGAGCGCGCGCGTGGATCCGGACGACCCGGCCGAACACTGCCAGCGGTGGCCCGGATTGGCCCGGTACCAGACGTGCAGGCCCCCGGAGGGCGTGCGGACCCGCAGCGTGGCGGTGTCCTGCGCCGGGGACGTCTCGCCGCGCAGCGCGGCCAGCACGCCGAGCGTGTGGAAGCCGTTGGCCAGGCCCTGCAGGTCGACGCCGTCCGCCACGGGGATGCCCGGCAGCAGGCGGTCCCGGGCGGGCAGCGGCTGCTCGTGCGCGTCGACGTCGATCACGACGAGGCCGGCCGGCCCGCAGGCGATCCCGACCCCGAGCCCGGGGTGGGTGCCCCACCACTGCTCGATGCGCGAGAAGTCCAGGGTGGCCGCGTGGAACCCGTGGCACCAGCGGCCCGCCCTCAGGCAGCCGCAGTCCTTGGAGGTGTGCCCGGGAGCCCGGCAGGCCTCGCAGTTCCCGGCGGGCGTCTTGCGGCCCGGCGAGAGCGGGTGCACGGGCCAGCCCTTGCTGGCGCACCACCGAGCTGTGGCCAAAGGCTGGCCAGGAGTGCGGCCCGCCGGGCGGACCTGGTCACGACGAGGGCCGGAATCCGATCCTCCGCTTGCCGGCCGCCCTGAGTCGCTGCGCGAATCCCGCAGCTCAGAAGCCATGCCCATCCCCCGCAGCGACCCAAGCGACTCAACGACGGACATACCTTAGCGAAGGTCATCCGAGGAAGAGAGCATCTGCGGCGACGAGAGCCACCAGGGTCGCGCAGCGACTCAGCGACCGAAGCCACCCACCCCCAGCGACTCAAGCACTTTCAGTCGCTCCCACAGTAGCTGCAAGAAACCGCAGGTCAGAGCCGTTTTCCCAACCCAGACAGCGACTCAAGCGACTCAGCGACTGAATATATGACGCGCACAGGCGCACGCGCACGCACACGCGCACACACGTGCGTTGCGCTTCATATACCCGCACCTTCAGTCGCTTCAGTCGCTATTCACCCCTCACACCTACTCTGACCTGCACTTTCTTCGAGCGACCCAGAGCGACCCAAGCAACCTTCAGTCGCTTTCCTTCAGTCGCTGAGCCGCTCCCCCGACCCCCGGGACCGCCCGAACACCCCCTCCGGCCCGCAGCGACCGACGCCCCTTCGGTCGCTGGCAGCGACTCAAGCGGCCCTGCACCCCACACCGAGCCCTCCCCGAGCGTTTGTACGAAAATCCGGCCCCTCGGTCGCTTCGGTCGCTGCCCCCGCCCCTTCGCAGGTCAGAGCACCACCGGCGGCACCCCCTCCTCCGCTCCGGGCCCGGAGTCGAACAAGGGGGCGGACGCGCCCGCCTCCGCCCCGCTCCGCCGGGCCCCCTCACAAAGAACTGGTGTGCCCATCCCGTATCCACGTGCGGCGTACTGCTGCACGACACCCGCACACACAGCCGCACCACGCAGGCTCCGAGTAGGGAATCAGCCACGGAAGACGCCGTCGCCGGGCCCGGGCACCAGGGTTCCGGCCAGCTCGAGCTGCGCTCGATCGGGACTCCACCCCGCTGTGAAGAACCTTGTGTAACAGTCCCGTCCGAGCCCCCGCTCCACGGCTCCTGACACCCTCAGCGAGATACCCATGACGACCCAGACCCCGGCACCATCTCCAACGAATTCGGACCTACCGCCCGCTACCTCCCCCACCGTTGCGAGCCGATACGCCGCCTTCGTCGCCGGCCGGCGCTCCAAGTGGGTCGTGCTCGTGCTGTGGCTCCTTCTCATGGGCATCGGTGGCTCGCTGGCCGCCGGCCTGGCGGACGTACAGGACAACGACCCCGAGACCTGGCTTCCGTCGAGCGCCCAGTCCACCAAGGCGGTGCAGCTCGCGGAGGAGCACTTCGCCGACAAGGACTCCAGCTCCGCCGTCGTCGTCTACGCCCGCGAAGGCGGCCTCACCCAGGCCGACCTGTCCAGGATCGACAGCGACCGAGGCCGTCTCGGTGAGGTGGCCGCCGGCCAGGTGTCCCCCGCCGTGGTCTCCGAGGACAAGGTCGCGGCCTTCGTCAGCGTCCCGCTGCGCACCTCGCCCAGCGACGTCAAGGTGCTCACCGACGGGGTGAAGGAAGTCGGCAAGGTCACCTCCGACGGCCTCCCCGCCGGCCTGGACGTCAAGATCACCGGTGAGGCCGGCAGCATCGCCGACTTCGCCGACGTCTACTCCGGCATGGACGGCGCCCTCATGGGTGCAGCGCTCGGCGTGGTGGCGCTGCTCCTGCTCATCACCTACCGCAGCCCGGTGCTGTGGCTGATCCCGCTGATCGCCGTGGGGCTGGCCAGCCAGGTGGCGAGCGGCGTGGTCTACCTCCTCGCCAAGCACGCGGGCCTGGTCGTCAACGGCCAGAGCGCCTACGTCCTGATGGTGCTGGCCGTGGGTGTCGGCACCGACTACGCCCTGCTGCTCATCGCCCGCTACCGGGAGGAGCTGCACCGGACCGAGGACCGGCACACCGCGATGGCGCTGGCAGTGAACGGCTCGCTGCCGGCTCTGGCCGCCTCCGCCGCGACCGTGGCGATCGCCACGCTGTGCCTGGTGTTCGGCAGCATGAACAGCACCAAGGGTCTGGGGCCGGTCGTCGCCATCGGTGTGGTCGTCGTGTTCTTCGCCATGACCTCGCTGCTGCCGGCGCTGCTGGTGATCCTGGGCCGCTGGGTGTTCTGGCCCGTCAAGCCGCGCGTCACCCCGGGTTACGACGCGAACTCGGCGCAGGGGCACGGCAGGTGGGCCAAGATCGCCGGGGCCGTGGGCCGGCGCCCGCGCGCGGTGTGGATCGGCACGGCGCTGGTCCTGGGCCTCATGACGCTGGGCCTCTTCAGCGTGCAGACCGGCCAGACGCAGGCGGAGCAGTTCACCAACAAGGTCGGCTCGGTCACCGGACAGCAGCTCCTGGCCGAGCACTTCCCGGCCGGCTCGTCCGCTCCCGCGGACGTGTACGTCCCCGACGCCGGCGCCGAGGCCGCTGCGGCCACCGTCGCCAAGGTGCCCGGCGTGTCCTCCGTGAACACCCAGGCGGCCAAGGGCGGCTGGACGCACCTGACCGCGGTGCTCCGCGACGCGCCGGACTCCGCGGCCGCCAAGGACACCGTCCGGGACATCAGGGTGGCGCTGGACGACTCCGACGGCCCGGCGGCCGACGCGGTCGTCGGCGGGCAGACCGCGGTGGCCCTCGACGTCTCCGAGGCGCAGGGTGACGAGGAGGCGCTGCTCATCCCGCTGATCCTCGCGGTCGTGCTGGTGATGCTCCTGGTCCTGCTGCGGGCGGCCATCGCCTCGGTGCTGCTGCTCGTGTCCGTGGTGCTGTCGTTCGGGGCGGCCGTCGGTACGGCCTCTCTGATCTTCCACGCGCTCGACCACGCGAAGATCGACCGCGGGCTGGTGCTGTTCGGCTTCATCTTCCTCGTCGCGCTGGGCGTCGACTACACCATCTTCATGATGACCAGGGCCCGGGAAGAGGTGGCGCTGCGCGGCCACCGCGAGGGCATCCTCACCGCGGTGACGGTGACCGGCGGCGTCATCACGTCGGCGGGCGTGGTGCTGGCTGCCACGTTCCTCGTCCTCGCGGCCATCCCGACGGTGAGCGCCCTGCAGCAGGGCCTGCTGGTGGCGGTCGGCATCCTGCTCGACACGTTCCTGGTGCGCAGCCTGCTGGTTCCGGCTCTGGCCCTGGACCTGGGCCCGCGCATCTGGAAGCCGGGTCTGACGGCACCGGAGGCGGCGCCGGCCGAGCCCGCGAAGAGCCGGTCCGAGGCTCCGTCCACCTCCGACGTGCTGGTCTGACGTCGAGGGTCGTACGGCCCGCTGACCACGGATCCACCCGGGACGACGTGAGCGGCCGTCCCTCTTGCTCCGAGCCACGGAGCAAGAGGGACGGCCGCTTGCGTGTGCCGGAGCACCGGCGCGGGCCCGGAGCCGGGTACGCGGAAGGGGCCGCCCGGTCCACGACCGGACGACCCCGCGAGAGGATCTTCAGCAGGCTCCAGGGAGTGCCTAGCCCCAGTTCTGGCCCGCGGGCTCCTGGATGGTGACGTTCAGCCGGTTGAAGAAGTTCGTCGTCGCGATCATGAGGATGAGCGCGGCGAGCTGCTGCTCCGTGTAGTGGTCGGTGGCCGCGTCCCAGACCTCGTCCGGCACGCCCTCCCCGCTGCGGTCGGCGAGCCGGGTGGCGGCCTCGGCCAGCGCCAGGGCGGCACGCTCGGCGTCCGAGAAGAACGGCGCCTCGCGCCAGGCGGCGACGGCGTGCAGGCGGTCGTCGGTCTCCCCCGCCTTCTTGGCACCGGTGGCAGCGGCGTGGACACAGGCGCTGCAGCCGTTGATCTGGCTCGCGCGGAGGTGCACCAGCTCCAGCGTCTGCGGGTCGACGCCGCCCTGGTACATGGCCTTGTAGAGGTTCTGGATGCCGGCCATGGCATCCGGCAGAACCTTGGCGGGGTTCGTCATACGAGCCTTCATAAGGTGCTCCCTAAGCGGTGTTCTCCGTCGTCACCACACTGACGGATCCCGCCCCGCCGATGTGACCGGCGAACGGCGAAACACTTTCGAACACAGGCACGGGCATCCTTCTGACCAGCAGTGATTAGTGATCCTCAGTCAGGCCTGAGGCGCCGCTCGACGGATCCTCAAGTGAGCCTGTGTCACGTCTCGACGAATCCTCGTGCGTTTCCGTGCCGCCGCTCAGGTCACGGGCGACCGGTGCCACACCGCCGGGCCGGCTAGCCGCGGTCCGCACCCGGTTCGGCAGCGTCGTCCGAGGGCGTCCTGGGCTTGGTGTGGAGGACCTCGCGGGCCTGCTCGGCGGCGCGGGTGATGCTCTCGGTGACGAAGTCGACGAAGCGGGCGATGTTCTCGAGGCGGATGGCGGCCGGGGTGCCCGGGCCGAGAACGCCGACGCCCTGCCGCGCGGCGTCGGCGAGCTGGGCGCTGCCCCGGGCGCTGGCGAGCATCGACTGGTACCAGACGTCGTCGTCGACGAAGTAGCGCTCCCGTCGCCGCTCGTCGCGCTCCCTGCTGATGAGGCCCTGGCTCTCCAGGAACGCGACCGCCTTGGAGATGGACGCCGGGCTGACCTGGAGGCGCTGGACGAGCTCCGACGCGGTGAGGCTGCCCTCGTCGGTGGTGTAGAGGCAGGTCAGCACGCGGGACATCATCTTCGGCAGACCCTGGGCCATCATCAGCGTCGTGAACATCTCCTCGTACTCGCGCACGGCCTCGGAGTCGCGACCGTAGGCCTGCGGAGCCGCCTCCGCCCCGCTCCGGGGCACGGCCTGCCTGCGCCGGTGGGCGCGGCGCTCGGTGGCGCGGTGGGCGAGGTCGGCGCGGTAGCCGGTGGGGCCGCCGTTGCGCATGACCTCACGGGTGATCGTCGAGGTCGGGCGGTCGAGGCGCCTGGCGATCTCCGCGTAGGCGAGGCCGTCGGCCAGCCCCAGCGCGATCTGCTGGCGGTCCTGCTGAGTGAGCCTGCCTCCCGGCATTGCGATCTCCTTCGTCTCTGCTTGGCACCTCCACTATAGCGTTCACTCCGATCCCATTGCAACGTCATTCCACCTTACTGTTGCATTGAATGGATCACCATTGCAACGATTTCCTCACTCTGACCTGCTAAAACAAGAATCATGCGCAACGAGCCTGTTGAGCAATCTTCGAACGCAACGTAGCTTTCCGTCATCAGAAACAACGAGCCGAAGGAAAGCACGATGCAGAAGTTCGCCACCTCCGCCCCCATCTCCGCCGTTCTCGACATCCCCGCCGGGCGGATCCAGTTCATCGCCGCGGACCGCACCGAGACCACCGTCGAGGTCCTGCCGGCCAACCCCTCCAAGGGCCGCGACACGAAGGCCGCCGAGCAGACCACCGTCACCTTCTCCGACGGCGTCCTGCGGATCACGGCCCCGGCCGCCGAGAACAAGCTCTTCGGCCCCACCGGATCCCTGGAGGTCACCGTCCGGCTCCCCGCCGACTCCCACGTCGAGGCGAAGACGGCGGCCGCCGAGCTCCGCGGCGTCGGGCGCCTGGGCGACGTGGCCTTCGAGGGCGCGTACCGCCAGATCAAGATCGACGAGGCCGCGAGCCTCCGTCTCACCGCCACCGACGGCGACGTCGAAGTCGGCCGGCTCGGCGGCCCCGCCCAGATCAGCACCGCACGCGGCGACATCCGGATCGCCGAGGCCATGGGCGGCACCGTCGTGCTCCGCACCCAGTCCGGTGACATCTCGGTCACGGCTGCCCGCGGCGTCTCCGCCTCGCTCGACGCCGGCACCGGCTACGGCCGCGTCAGCAACGCCCTCAAGAACGACGGCACGCCCGCTCTCGACATTCAGGCCACCACCTCGTACGGCGACATCACCGCCCGCACCCTCTGAACCTCGATCCCCGACCGACAGCCTTCGAAGGAGCACACCCCATGACCACCCCGGCCATCACGGCGAACGGGCTGCGCAAGTCCTACGGCGACAAGGCCGTGCTGGACGGCGTCGACCTCACCGTCCCCGAAGGCACGATCTTCTCCCTGCTCGGCCCCAACGGCGCCGGCAAGACCACCGCAGTCAAGATCCTCTCCACCCTCATCTCCCCCGGCCCCGACTCCGGCGAGATCCGCGTCGGCGGCCACGACCTCACCGCCCACCCGCAGGCGGTACGCGCCGCGATCGGCGTCACCGGGCAGTTCTCCGCCGTCGACGGCCTGATCACCGGCGAGGAGAACATGCTCCTCATGGCGGACCTCCACCACCTGTCCAGGAGCGAGGGACGGCGGGTCGCGGCCGAGCTGCTGGAGCGCTTCGACCTCACCGAGGCGGCGAAGAAGCCCGCCTCCACCTACTCCGGCGGCATGAAGCGCCGCCTCGACATCGCCATGACCCTGGTCGGCAACCCCCGGATCATCTTCCTCGACGAGCCCACCACCGGGCTCGACCCCCGCTCCCGCCACAACATGTGGCAGATCATCCGCGAGCTCGTGTCCGATGGCGTGACCGTCTTCCTCACCACCCAGTACCTGGAGGAGGCCGACGAACTCGCCGACCGCATCGCCGTGCTCAACGGCGGCAGGATCGTCGCCGAAGGCACCGCCGAGGAACTGAAGCGGCTGATCCCCGGCGGCCACGTCCGGCTCCGCTTCGCCGACCCGGCCGCGTACCGGAACGCCGCCTCCGCACTGTCCGACGTCCAGCGGGACGACGAGGCCCTGTCCCTGCAGATCCCCAGCGACGGCACCCAGCGCGAACTGCGCTCCGTCCTCGACCGGCTGGACGCCGCCGGCGTCGAGGCGGACGAGCTGACCGTGCACACGCCCGACCTCGACGACGTGTTCTTCGCCCTGACCGACAGCGCCACCGTCCCCCACCAGTCCAAGGAGACCGCCCGATGAGCACCGTGCAGACCCCCGCCCGCCCGTCCCGGCTCTCCCTCGCCGTGCGCGACTCGTCCACGATGCTGCGCCGCAACCTCCTGCACGCCCGGCGCTATCCGTCGCTCACCCTCAACCTGCTGCTCACGCCGATCATGCTGCTGCTGCTCTTCGTCTACATCTTCGGCGACGCGATGAGCGCGGGCATCGGCGGCGGCACCGCGGACCGCTCCGCCTACATCGCCTACGTCATCCCGGGCCTGCTGCTGATGACCATCGGCAGCACCGTGATCGGTACCGCCGTGTCCGTCGCCAACGACATGAACGAGGGCATCATCGCCCGCTTCCGCACGATGGCGATCCACCGCCCCTCGGTGCTCGTCGGACACGTCGTCGGCAGCGTGCTGCAGTCGGTCGCCAGCGTCGTCCTCGTGGGCGCGGTCGGCGTGGCCATCGGCTTCCGGTCCACCGACGCCACCGCCCTGGAGTGGCTGGCCGCGTTCGGACTCCTCGTACTCTTCGCCCTCGCACTCACCTGGATCGCGGTCGGCATGGGCCTGGTCAGCCCCAACGCCGAGGCCGCCAGCAACAACGCGATGCCGCTGATCCTGCTCCCGCTCCTCTCCAGCGCCTTCACCCCGGTCCACTCGATGCCGGGCTGGTTCCAGCCGATCGCCGAGTACCAGCCCTTCACGCCCGCCATCGAAACCCTGCGGGGCCTGCTCCTCGGCACCGAGATCGGCCACAACGGCTGGCTCGCCGTCGCCTGGTGCCTGGGACTCTCGGTACTCGGCTACTTCTGGTCGACCGCCACGTTCAACCGCGACCCGAAGTAACCCCGATGACCGCGCGGGCCGGCTCCCGCCATCCGTCACACGAGGGCGGCGTACACCGACACCGGTCGGAGTGCGCCGCCCCGTCGGCGTTCCCGGCCCCACGACCTAAGCTGCGCACCAGCCCACCGATGAAGGAGCAGCCATGGCCAAGGTGACCGTCTCCCTCGACGCCGATCTGGCGATCGAACTGATGCTGCTGTCCGGTACGACCAACCCCCAGGACGCCGTCGAACTCGTCGCCCGCGACTACCTGGCCCGTGCCCACCGCACCGAGGCCCGCACCGGCGACGCCGCCGACGCCCACCGCACCGCCCGGCCGACCACCCCCGTCCAGGAGGGCTGACCCGAAGGACCATTAACGGCGTTAACGCTCACCGCCCCGAGGCACCGGACCATTAACGCCGTTAACGCTCCCCCACCGTCGCCGCTCGGCACCCCGACGCGCACCGGCGCCCCCTCCCCCGGGACCTCCACGGCCCGCCGGCGCGCCGCGCCCCAGCGCCTCCACCCGTAGCCGGAAAGAAGTTCCCCGCACCTGTCACATCCGCGTCCCCCGCCGGGTCAGTGCAGTGAAGGACACCGCACCAGCAGCCCACCCCCGAGGGAGAACGCCATGTCCACCGCCCACACCGTCGTCACCGTCCTGGCCGCCGCGATGGCCGGCTTCTCGGCCTACGCCCTGCTCTCGCGCGCCGCTTGGGTCGTCGAGCCCCTCGCCGAGTACGGCGTCCCGCGCTCGTGGTGGACCCCCCTCGGCCTGGCCAAGGCCGCCGGCTCGCTCGGCCTCCTGGCCGGCTTCCTCGTACCGGCCCTCGGCATCGCCGCCGCCATCGGCCTGGTCCTGTACTTCACGGGCGCCGCGCTCACCGTCCTCCGCGCCCGCTCGTACGCCCACGTCCCCTTTCCCCTGATCTACATGGCCCCCGCGGTCGCAACGCTGGCCCTCGCGTGACCGACCGGAATCCAAAATTCCACTAGTTAACGCCGTTAACGCCCCACCCCCAACCCCCGGAACCGTTAACGGCGTTAACACCCCCACCTCGCACCGCCCTCGAACTTCGTTAGCAAAATGGCGTGTCAGCTCCCCCTGCACGCCAGAACGTTAGTAAAGTCCCTCTCATGACTTCGCCCTCGTCCCCGCCCGACCGCGACAAGGTCGTCTCCAAGCTCACCCCCTGGCTCCGCCAGGAGTTGAAGATCCGCACCGCCCAGCTCCGCGTCGACATCCAGGACGCCGTCCACCAGGGCATCGCGGACTGGAGCTCCCTGGCCTCCGCCCCCGCACCGGTCGACACCTCGGGGGCGGAGTCGTTCTCCACCTGGCTCCCGGCCGGCCAGTGGGACGCCTTCCGCGCCGACGCCAAGCACCGCGGCGTCTCCCTCATCCAGGGCCTCGCCCAGTCGGTCCAGCTCTGGCTGGAGAAGAACCCGGCCCCCAGCGTCCAGCGCCCGTCCGTCGTGCGCCGCATCGTCGTGTGCAACCAGAAGGGCGGTGTGGGCAAGACCGCCATCACCGCCGGCACCGGCGAGGCACTCGCCGAGGACCCCAACACGCTCCACCCGGTCCGCATCGCCCGCCAGCTCGCCCTCCAGAACGAGGACGACCCGGCCGTCGACCGCGAGGACCTGCCCGGCCTCGGACTGCGCGTCCTGCTCGTCGACTTCGACCCCCAGGGCCACCTCACCAAGCAGCTCGGCCACGACCCGCTCCCCATCGGCGGCGACAGCCTGACCCGCCACATGGCCGGCGAGGCATCGGGCCCGCTCCAGGACCTGGTCGTCTCCATCGAGGACGAGCGCTTCGGCGACCGCCTGCACCTCCTCCCCTCCTGCACCGACGCCTTCCTCCTGGACGTCCGCCTCTCCACCGTCCGGGCCCGCGAGGCCGCCCTCGAACGCGCCCTCGCCCCCCTGGAGTCGGAGTACGACGTCATCCTCATCGACTGCCCGCCCAGCCTCGGCCTGAGCATGGACGCGGCCATCTACTACGGCCGCCGCCGCCCTGCCGAGCAGCCCGGCGCCTCCGGCGCGCTGATCGTCGTACAGGCCGAGGACTCGTCCGCCGACGCGTACGACCTCCTCACCTCCCAGATCAACGACCTGCGCGACGACCTGAGCCTCGACATCGACTACCTCGGCCTGGTCGTGAACCTCTACGACGGCCGCCGCGGCTTCATCGCCACCAGCTCCCTCCAGGCCTGGATGGACATAAAGGATCCGCGCGTCGTCGCCATCGTCCCGGACCTCAAGGAGCAGCGCGAAGCGGTCCGCGTGAAGCAGCCCCTCTTCGTGTACGCGCCCAAGGGCGACCAGGCCGTCGTACTCCGCGCCCTCGCCCGGGAGATCTCATGAGCAAGGCAGACAAGCTCGGCGCCTCGGCCTCCTTCGCCCGGGCCCAGCCGGTGAACGTCAGCTCCCGCCGCGCGGCCATCGCGGAGGCGACCGGCGCCCCCACCTCCGGCGTCATCCCGCCCTCCGAGGTTCCCATCGAGGCCCTGACGCACAACCCCTTCAACCTCCGCGAGGAACTCACCGAGATCGAGGAGATGGCGGAGTCCCTCCGCGTACGGGGCCAGCTCCAGCCCCTCGCCGTCGCGACCCGCATGGCGTTCATGGAAGCGCACCCGGGTCAGCTCGAAGGCCTCGGCCGTGCCCCGTACGTCGTCATCGACGGCAACCGGCGCCTGGCGGCCGCCCAGCTCGCCGGCCTGACGAGCATGCACATCCACGTGAACGACTCCCTCGCGACCAGCGCCGCGGACATCCTCGAATCCGCCCTCATCGCGAACGTCCACCGCGTCGACGTGGCCCCGATGGACCAGGCCCGCGCCCTCCAGGAACTGGTCGACGTCCACGGCTCCCAGGCCAAGGTCGCCAAGCGTCTGGGCAAGACGCCGGCGTGGGTCTCCCAGCGCCTGGCCCTCCTCAACCTCACCCCGCCCCTCCAGGAGAAGGTCGAGACGGGCGAACTGAAGGTGGAACCGGCCCGCCGCATCGGCCGCCTCCCCCAGGAGGAACAAGCGGCAGCGGCAGCGGAGACCGTTAACGCCGTTAATCCCCCGCGCCAGCGAACCCGCCCCACCGCGCCAACTCCTTCCCCCACCGCCCTCACCCTCCCCACCCCCACCCCCACCCCGGAGGCCATCGTCGAAGCCCTCACCACGACCCTCGCCCCTTCGGACCTGGCCAAGGTCGCCGAACTCCTCTCGGCCCGCCTCTCCTGAGCACGTGGGGGGGGTTTACCCCGGAAACGGGGTTAAACCCCCCCCCCCGGTGCCAGTTGGGTTAAGAAGTGGGTGCAAAATAAATTGTTTATGTTGGCCACCAAAACCACAAAAACA
>NZ_JBIVZG010000029.1:71024-76494 GCF_044759445.1 Streptomyces sp. NPDC101118
GTGGGGGGGGCCCCCGGGCTCCCTTGCGTTTGTCTTGTCCGTCCTCCACCTTATAACATTTGTTTGC
The DNA here is from genome assembly GCF_044759445.1 of Streptomyces sp. NPDC101118. Lineage (NCBI taxonomy): Bacteria > Bacillati > Actinomycetota > Actinomycetes > Kitasatosporales > Streptomycetaceae > Streptomyces > Streptomyces sp. NPDC101118. The sequence goes on from NZ_JBIVZG010000029.1 coordinate 71,092, forward strand.
AACGACCTGCAACACCCCCTTGTACCCCCGGGGGGGGTTTAACCGCTTTTACGGGTTTAACCCCCCCCACGTGCGTTCCATGTGCGTTCAGCAGTGCGTTCCAAGCTAAGGTGATCAGGTGCAGCACGAACAGGACAAGCTCTTCGCAGCCGTGGACGCCCTCCTCGAAGAGGCGGCGGCCCAGGACGCCCTCCCGCACCCGGACGAGCGCAAGCGCCTCAGGGAAGCGGCGGGCCTCAGCCAGGACCAGATCGCGAAGGCCCTGTCCGTCCGCCGGGAAACCGTCACGTCCTGGGAAACCGGCCGCACCGACCCCCGCCCGCCCAAGCGCGCGGCCTACATCCGCCTCCTGGACGGCCTGACCACCCTCCACCCGGCGCCGGACCAGACCCCGCCACCCGCGCCAACCGAAACCCCGGCACCCGCGCCCACCGCTGCCGGCACACCCGCACCCACGCCGACCACGGCCGCCGAAACGGCACCCGCGCACGCCCCCACGCCCGAGCCGGCACCCACGCCCCCGACCGCCGGTGCCACCCCCACCACAGCCCCCGCCTCCGCCACAGTCCCCACGTCCCCCGCGGCCCGCCCCCGCACCACGGCCGGCCCCACCGCAGCCACAGCCACGACCGCCATCCCCCTGGCCGTCCTGGAAGGAACCGGCACGGCCCACGCCCCCCACGGCCTCCTCCTCGACTGCCCCGCCCAGGACCTCCCCTCCCTCATCACCTGGGCCCTGGAAACCGGCCTCGGCGCCCCCCGCCTCCACCCCAACGGCAAGGACGCCGACCCCCTGCTCGTCCTCACCGCCGAAGCCGCCCACCGCTTCGGCCTGCCCGACATCCTCGAAGACCGCCGGGGCCTCCGCCTCCCCGACAACCACCCCGCGGTCAAGGCCCTCACGAAGGCCAAGTGGCAGCTCACCCGCCGCGGCTTCGGCCCCTGGGCCCGCGTCTACCGCCCCGCCGACAAGGGCAGGCGCGCCTGCGTCCAGCTGGCGATCCTCCCCTGGGGCGCCCTGGACCCCCGCGCCTGGGGCGACACCGACACGCTCCCCGCCCCCGAGATCGCCCGCGTCCTCGGTACGTACGCGACCCGCGTCCTCACCCCCCGGGGCTCCACCGCCGTCTCCGGCCTCGAACTGATGACGGCACTTCGCCCACCCACTCGAGCAGCCAAGCAACAGAACCCGGACGGCACGGTCAGCTGGGTCTCCGCCCCCGTCCCCGGCTCCCTCACGGCCCCGGTCGTTCCCGCGCCCCCGGAGGCCCCCGACGAGCACCCGGTCGTCGCCGCCCTCTACCCCCGCGCCCACCAGCGCACCCCGGACCAGGTCCTCGACGAAGAGGCCTACGACTGGATCCGCGACCCCGAGCTGCTCACCGACGCCGAGTGCGCCCGCACCCACGCCGTCGGCATCGACGTCAACATGGCCTTCGCCGCGGCCGCGAACCGCCTCACCATCGGCACGGGCCCGGCCGTCCACACCACGGCCCCCCGCTTCGACCCGAAGACCCCCGGCAGCTGGCTGGCCGACCTCTCCGGCATCGAGCTCGACCCCCGCCTCCCGAGCCCGTTCACCCCCCACGGCGGACGCCCCACCGGCCCCGCCTGGTACGCGACCCCCACCCTCGCCTACGCCGCCGAGCTGGGCCACGAAGTCCGGCCCATCGAGGCGTACCTGCGCTCCGGCGCCACCGCGTACCTCGACCCCTGGTACACCCGCCTCCGCGACGCGTACCTCGCCACGATGGCCGACCTGGGCGTCACGAAGGACCTCACGGAAGCCCAGTTCCTCGACGCCATGACGGCCCACAAGGCCCAGGACGAGCCCCTCGCCCACGTCCTGTCCGCCATCAAGGCCACCGTCAAGGGCGGCATCGGCAAGCTCCGCGAACGCCCCCAGGGCCTCGGCTACCGCCCCGGCGAGCCCTGGCCGGCCCTGGAACGCCCCACCTGGCGCCCCGACATCCGCGCCGCCGTCATCTCAACGGCCCGCGTGAACATGCACCGCAAGATGCTCAAGCTCGCGCAGCACGCCGGCCTGCACCCCATCGCGGTGCTCTCCGACTGCGCGGTCTATCTCTCCGACGGCCCGAGCCCGCTGGACTTCCTGCCCCACACCCCCGAGGGCAAGCCCCTGCCCGGCGGCTTCCGCCTGGGCGTCAGCCCCGGCATGGTCAAGCACGAAGGCACCCAACCACTCCTCTGGGCCGTCCAGATGCTCGACGAGCACCACAACCCCGCCCGCCACATCAAGGGCCACGACGCAGCGGCCGACGGAGAGTAGCCACCCCCGATGTCCATCGACGACAGCATCACCCGCGCGGACGAGCAGCACTTCACCCGCCCGATCCCGAAGTCGGCAGGCGCCCAGATGCGCTTCCTGGTCAAGCAGCTCAAGTCGACCCGACAAGCCGCAACGCTCCTGGGCATCTCCCAGCGCACGGTGGAGCGCTACCTCAGGAACCAGATCAAGCAGCCCAAGCCGGCCCTGGCAGCCCGCCTGGAAGCCGAAGTACGCCGCCGCTGGCAGCCCCTGGTCCGCAAGCGCGCCCGCGCCCGTGCGGCCACCCAGACCGGCCTGGTCATCGAGACCCGCGCCCGCTTCGGCTTCACCGCGGCCCCCGGCACCACGGACGACGGCCGCATGCGCCGCATCACCCAGCACCTGCCCCCGGAGTACGCGGGCCGCCTCTTCGCCGCCCAGGAGGCGGGAGCCAACGAGGCAGCCCTCCAGCGCATCGCGGCCGAAGGCCTCCAGGAGCTCTACTTCAAGGACCACGGCTCCCGGGCCGCCGGCCTCCTGGTCGAGTTCACGGACATCGACTACATCGAACTCGACTTCTGAGAGAACTACCCAACGGCGTGCAGGGTCCTCCGACGCTTGCTCTCCGCGGCCTTCTTGGCCGCGGTCTGCGCCGCCCTCTTCTTCCGCTGCTCCGCCAGCTGGTCCTGGTACGCCGCCACCGCCCGGTGGTAGCTCTCGACGTACCCACGCACGTCCAGGCGGTCCTCGACCGGCATGGCGTTCACCGCTGCCACGGCGTCCTCGAACGAGTTGTACCCGGCCAGCATCGGGTTGATCTGGTACACCCCGTTCCGCACCTTGCGCACGAGCTTCGCGAGCTCCAGGCTCCGCAGCGCCGCGTTCACGCTCGGCCGGCTCAGCTCCAGCAGCCCGCCGATGGTCGCCTGGTCGATCAGGATCCGCCCACCGGGCTCGCTGAGCGACCGCAGCTTCAGCAGCACGCGGTACGAGGCCGGGGGCAGGTCGAGGTCGGAGAGAAGCCCGTCGGCATTGACCGCAGCGAATCGCAAGGTGCTCACAGAGCCGTCCCTTCTTCTTTGCGCCGCGACCGGCTCAGCCGCCGCGCAGCGCGCTCTTTGGCCCGTTCAGCCCGCAGTTCCTCGATGGCCTGCCGCATGTGATCCAGCGACGGGAACCGCACCAGCTCCGGAAGGCTCGCGTCGCCGCGAATCTTCGAGATGGTGCTGTGCTGCTCCACCTTCACGAACTCACCCGTTGTCTCCGTACCCGGGATGAACTCTGCCACTCGGTAACTGTAGGGCGGGTTGAACTGGTACACACCCCGCCTCACCTTGAAGACGATTCCGTGAGACATGATGGTGTGCAACGCCTCGGACGTCTTCGTCCGACTGACGTCCAGGATGGTAGCCATCTCCTCCTGGGTAAGCGGAATCCGCCCCCCCGCCCGCTGGCACGCGATGAGCAGCAGGATGAGCCGCAGGGGCAGTGCTTCCCGGAAGTACTGCGCGATCACCAGGAAGAACTCGAGACTGTCCATCGAGAACGCGTTCGGCTGAGCAGTGGTCCCGTAGAACTCCAGAGGCTTCCGCTCGCCTTCCAGCGTGAGCTTCCGACTCGGGTAACGCTTCGCCAGGCCGTCCAGATCCCGCACGGGCGCCAGCGGCTGACTCCACGCTGAGATGGCGTCATCAACGGGGAGATCAGGACGCGGTGCCCGCGCCGGACTCGGCCGGCGGCGCTGCGGCTCGGATGTCACGGGCTGCTCTCCACTTCTTTGATCTACGGAGAGCAGTATGTCAACCAGGACGACATACATGTCACCCTCATTGACGTTCGGCGTGTCTTACGTCCCCCCACGAGGGACACATCTCGGCCACCCCCCGGCCGGATCCATCTCCCCACACTCCGTCAACCCCACCACCCCACCAAGCAGTTCACGCACACATCTCCCCTAAAACGTCAGCCCCCCCGACGTTTTCCCCCAAATACCGTCAGCGAGACCGACGTTTTGCGGCCGCTATGTCCCCCCACCAGGGACACAACGCAAGAGATATGTCCCTCCTGAGGGGACACAACTCTCCCCCCACACCGCCCCTGACCTGCACAAACGCATCTCCGTACCCTCTATATGCCGTCACCCGGCTGTCCCTCTCCTTCACCACACCCCCAAACCGCGCCAAACCCACCCCAAAAGTCCCCCACCTCACCTGACCCACCCCTCAACAACCCAGAAATTATCCGCAACCCACTTTGAATCACCCCACCCGAAACCGCATTAACGCCGTTAACACCCCAGCACCCAGCGCAACAACCAGGTTCCGCCGAACAAGATGAAGGCCCAAGGCCTCCATGAGCTCCGCTCAGACCGCATTTGAGATCTGCCCTACGGTCTGGAGGTGGGTATCCATCGGACCTCGCGGATGAGCAGTGGGCACTGTTGGAGCCGTTACTGCTGCCTACCCGGGTGAAACCGGAGAGTGGTCGGCGGGAGCTGCCGAAGGACTTCGCGTCCTGGCCGACCGTGTACTGGTACGGGCCTCAAGAGGTTCTTCATCACCGCGACACCATCGGCCTGCTCTTGGCCGTCCACGTCATCGCAGCAAGCATCCAGAACCGTGACAGCACGAAGCTGTCCTTGATGGCCGAAGAGGATGCGGCGGATGTAGACGAACAGATCGTCTACATGTTTCTGGCGGACACAGCCACGATGAACGATCCCGCTCACCCTCTCCTGGCCGTGGACCTCTGGGACGAGCCCGGGCGGAAGGCCGGTGTCTCCTTCGCGCGCAGCGCGAAGGACCTCAAGGGTGCAGCGCACGAAGGGCCTCAAGCTCGCAGCGCGAGAGGACCCAAACGCGGGAGTTCTGTAGGCCGGGGAAGCCGGTCCGTTCAGGTGGAGCGTAGCGGAACCTGAACCGTCCGAAGCGAAGCGGAGGACCCCGGCCCGAAGGGCCGGCCCTGGCTCGGCGAAGCCGAGCCCCACCGAGCGCAGCGAGGTGGTTCTCTCCTCCGCGCTGCGCGCGGAGGGCCATAGGCCCGGACCCCGTGAAACGGGGTCACCCAGGCGTGGGGAGCACGCCGTTCGAGGTGAAGCGAAGCGGAACCCCGAACTGTCCGGAGCGAAGCGGAGG
>NZ_JBIVZG010000030.1:0-75278 GCF_044759445.1 Streptomyces sp. NPDC101118
GAAGGCCAGGGCGAAGCCCCAAAGCCCCAGGGGTGGGCCTGCCGCAGGGCCTGCAGGCCACGACGGGTCAAGCACCGAGGGGACCCACACACCACGCGACCCACCACCAAAGCGAGCTCCGGCGGGCCAACGGAACAGACCGGCGCCCAGCACCACCGGCAAAGCCAACGGTCACCCACGCACCCGGCCACCGCCTCCGTCCCTCCCGGACTTCCTCCCCCACGTCCCTCCCGGACTTCCTCCCCCACGTCCCTCCCGGACTTCCTCCCCCTCACGCTCACGCCCAGGAAGCCGCAATCAAGGACCTCTCAGCCGCCGAAAGGTGGACCGCCGAGGCAAGCCAAGCCCGCGCGTACCGGTCGGCCGAGGTGTCCGTGAGGCGCCCGAAGGCGTCCCTGGTACGACGGTGCGCCTCTGCGGCCAGAGTGCCGGCAAGCTCGGCCGCCGTACCGAAACCGGCCCGGCGGAGCAGGTCGGGGCGGCTGACCGGTTCGCCGCCACGGGCGGCCTCGGCCACCGCGCGGCGTCCGCCCGACACGCCGGACTCCAGCAGCCGCCGCACCCGCCACAGCGGGGAGTCGGCGAGCAGGTCGGACCCGGGATCGACGGCCAGGGGCACGGAACCGGGCGCTCCCGCGGGGAGGTGCTCGCCCTGGAGCAGGTCGTAGCCCAGGTCGGCCCGCCCGAGCCAGGCATCGGGGAGCCGCAGGGTGAACTCCGCCCCGGGGACCGGTCCGACGGCAACGGGACGCAGGGTGGCGGCCCGGTCGAGGTCGGGGCGGCCCAGGACCCGGATCCGGAGCCCCGGGCAGCCGGCGAGGCGGCGCAGGTTGGCCACGAACGGGAGGTCGGGGTGCGGGTGGGCCGGCAGCAGGCGCAGCGGCGGTGCGCCGTCGCGCACGGTGCCGTCCGGCGACAGCTCGCGGACCAGGAGGTGGTCAGCGTACGCCCCCACGACCTCGACGTCACAGCCGAGCAGCTCGGACCGGCCCTCGTACCCGGACGCGTCGGACTGCCGTTCGGCGTGGGCCTGCCGGTCCGCGACGACCTCCGCAGCAGGCCGGGCGAACAGCGCGGCGACGGGTTCGTCGGTCCACGCGAGGCCGGGCAGCGGCGTGGCCTTGACCCCGCGGCCGGCGCCGAGGCGGCCGTCGGTAGAGACGGTGGCGCCCACGACCAGCAGCCCCCCGCGGGCCAGTCCGGCGTGGTCGAGCACCGCGCCCCCGATGGCCACGGAGGCGGAGCCCGCGCCCCTGGCGCGGGCGAGGCCGCCCGGCTTCACGTCCGAGACGGACAGGCGGGCGCCGTCGGGCGTGAGCAGGTGGGTGACCACGCCGCCGTACCCGGTGGCGGACAGCACGGGCTCGCGGCACAGGCCGTGCACGCGCACACTGCCGCCGGGCCGGTACGCGCGCCGGCCGGTGCCGACGAGTGCGGGGTCGGGGGTCCCGGCGGCCAGCACGGCGCTGACCAGCAGGAGTTCGCGGTAGGCCGCCGTGAGGGCGGCCAGCGGCTGCGTGGCGCCGCCGTCGCGGGCGGCGCGCAGGCCGCGTACCAGGCGCAGGGCAGCCGCCTCTGCACGGGGCAGGCCCGCGACCCGTGCGCTGTGCGCGGCACGGAGCAGTTCCGCCTGGACCACGGCACCGGAGGCGGGGACGCCGGCGGCCAGTGCGGTGGCGGCCGCCTCCCAGAGGGCGCCGGCCGCGGTGACCTGACCCTCGGTGAGGGGTTCGGGGGTGCCCGGCACCTGATCTGCCGCTACAGGGTCACCCGGTACCAGTGCCCGGGAGGCAACGGCACCGGCCAACGGAGCTTCTCCCCGGCCCGACGCGCGGGCCGACGGGACTCCCGCCCCCGCCCCCACATCAACGGCGGCCTCCGTCCCAGCCCCATCCCCAGCCCCAGCCCCAGCCTCGGCTCCAGCCCCAGCCCCAGCCCCATCCCCAGCAGCCCCAGCAGCCCCAGCAGCCCCAGGCTCGGCATCATCAACATCATCCGCGATCGGGGCGGCCCCCAGTACGGCAGTCCGGTGCAGACAGCGCGGTGCGAGCAGGCAACCGCACACCGCCTGCCCGGCGGTGGTGATCACCCCGGCGTCACCAGGCCGCAGGGTGACCACGGTGTCCTCGCCGAAGCGGACCGTGACCGTGCCGTCCGGACCGGCCACTGCGGCCCCGGCGCATTCGGCGATGGCCGCGTCCAACTTCTTCCGAAGCCGGGCGGTGAGGCCTTCGACCGCCTCGGCGAGCACGACGGGCGCCACCGGCGGCAGGGAAGCGGACGCCCCGGCCGGAAGGCCGGCGGACACCTCTTCCGGAAGGACGGCCGGCGCCACCGGCGGAAGGACAGCGGACGGTTCGGCGTTCAACGGGCATCTCCACGGAGGCGGTCGCCCACCCAGCGGGCGAGGGCGAGCGGACTGAGTGCGGCCACCGGCATGCCGGCGGCGACGAGCTGACGGGCCACGGGCACCGAGTAGCGGGGGGTGCCCGCGTCGTCGAGGGCCGCGCAGCCGAGCAGGTGGGCGCCGGACGCGGCCAGGGCCCGTACCTCGCCCAGCAGGCCGCCGACGGGCATGCCCTCCTCGAAGTCGCTGACCACGACGACGAGGGTGCGGCTCGGGACGGTGATCAGCGAACGGGCGTGCGCGAGGCCGGCCGCGATGTGCGTACCGCCGCCGACGGACACCTCCAGCAGCAGGGACAGCGGGTCGTCCACCCGGTCGGTGAGGTCCACGACGTCGGTGGAGAACGCGAGGAAGTGGGTGGACAGCGCAGGCACTCCGGCCAGCACGGCGGCGGTCAGCGCGGACCAGACGACCGACGCCTCCATCGAACCGGACACGTCGACCACCAGGATGAGCCGCCAGTCGGCCTCCTTGCGCACCCGGGTGCTGAAGACCGGGCGCTCGGGCACGATGCTCACCCGGCCGTCCTCCGCCCGCCGGGCGTGCGCGAGGTTGGCGCGCAGGGTGCGGGCGAGGTCGAGACGGCCGCCGGGGCGGCGGGTCGGCCGGGGGGTGGTCAGCCCGGAGAGGGCCGGCCGGGTACGGGTGGCCAGCTCGCGCGTGAGTTCCTCGACCAGCCGCTTCACCAGCGGGCGCAGCCGGGCCAGTTGGTGTTCGGGCAGGCCGCCGGCCAGGGAGAGGACCGAGGTGAGCAGCTCGACGGAGGGGCGTACGGAGGCCGGGTCGAGCTGGGTCAGCACGTCGGTCCGGCCCGCGTCGGCCGCCGCGGCGAGCACCTCCTCGCGGATGTCGGCGCCGAACAGGGCCTCCAGTTCGCCGGCCCACTCGCGGGCGGTGGGGAACGACGCCTCCTGGCCGCCGCCGGCACCGGGCACGCCGCCCCGGTCCAGATCGGCGGCGCCTTCGCCCCGGCCCGTGCCGTACAGCTCGTCGAGGGCACGGGCGTGGCGACGGGCGCCGTCGGGGAGGCGGTCGTGCTCCCGTCCGAGCAGCAGCCTCCACCGGTCGGCGGTGGCGATGCGGTGGGGCTCGGACCGCCGGCGTCCAGTGGCTCCGGCGCATGCCGCGGCCCCAGCCGCGTCAGCCACAGCCGCGCCGATGCCAGCCACTCCAGGCACCACCCCTGCACCAGCCACCAGCCCGGCACCAGCCACGCCAGGCACCACCCCTGCACCAGCCACCAGCCCGGCACCAGCCACGCCAGGCTCCAGCCCGGCATCGCCCGCACCGGGTCCCCCGCTGCCCGGCTCCGGCCGCGCAGGCAAGGCCTTGAGTGCCGCGGCGCCGGCCGCGTCGGCCGCCGCCCACAGGGCGAGCAGGGCAGGCGCGGCCTCCAGGCTGAGGTCGATGCGGTCGCCGAGCCGTCCGGTGACGGTGTCGAGGAGCCGGCCGCGGGCGGCCGGAGCCAGGGCGTCGAACCCGCCGCGCAGGGCGGGCAGCCGGTCCAGGAACCCCTGGTCGTCCAGGCTCTCGATGCGGTCCAGCAGCGGGTCGAGGGCGGCGGCGGACGCCTGGAGCAGGGGCCCGGCGGCGGTCAGGAGGCCGGTCAGCCGACGGGTGAGCCGGCGGCGCCCGGACGGGTCCGTGGCGGTGTCGATCCAGCCGGCGGCCCGGTCGCCCAGGTCCTCCGTCGGGTCGAGCTGGAGCAGGGCCCGTACGGCCAGGGCCGCGCCCTGCATCATCGGGGCCCCGGTGCCGGCGAGGCCGGCCAGGGACGTGTCCAGGCGCAGGCCGAGGTGGTGTGCGGCGGCCCGGTCGGCCAGGGCCACGAGCGCGGCGGCATCCGCGGGGTCCTCGCTGCCGGCGAGGCCGGGGAGGGTGCGGACGGCCGCCTCGAGGAGTTCCGCCGCGAGCCCGGCGGCCTCGGCTCGGCCGGCCTCGTCGGTGCCGGGCAGGTGGCCGCGGTGCAGGGCGTCCAGCAGGTCGAGTGCCTCCAGGAGTTCGGGCAGGGTCGCCGACGCGGGCAGGGTTCCGGCGGCCTCCGCGAGCCGTGCGTCGACCAGTTCGGGCAGGTCGCAGCGGGCGGCCGCGGCCAGTCCGGTCAGGATCTGGGCGCAGGTCGGCCCGCCCTCGGCCGCCTCGCGGCGGGCGGTGGCCCGGAGCGTGCCGGCTGCTGCCTGGGCCACCGTGACGCCGCGCACCCCGGCCAGGTCGAGGCGGGCGGGGACGGAAGGCGTCCAGCGCAGCCGCCACTTGGTGCCGAGCGCGGCGGCGTCGCCGGTGCCGGCGACCTTGAGGGGCTCACCGTACGAGGCGCCGCAGACCAGCAGGCGCTGGAGCAGGACCTCGCGGCGGTGGTCGAGCGGTGAGCGCAGCGGCTCCAGGCGGACCTCGCGGGCGCCCGGCTCGTCGGGGCAGGGCAGCCGCAGCGCTGCCAGCTCCTGCTCCACGGAGGGCGCGAGGCCGGAGCGGGGGGTGCCGGGGGCGAGGCGCCCGCGGGCGGTGCCGACGAGTGCGGCCTCCAGGGCGCGGGCCAGCGCCCGGCCGCGGCCGAGCAGTTCGCCCTGGCCGAGTACGGAGGTCACGGCCTCCAGCAGCTCTCCGCGCCCCGGCGCCGGGAGTCCGCGCAACCGCGCGAGGTCCCCGGCCAGCCGGAGCGTCTCGGCGGCCTCTCCGGTACCGGCGGTGTGGCCGGCGGCCCGCAGCTCCCGGCACACGTCGGTGACGGCCCGCGCAGCCTCCGCGTCCACCCGCCCGGGCTCTCCGCCGGCCCGCAGCACGGCCTGCTGCCACCGCGGATCCCGGATCCCGGCGGGATACCCGGACCGGGAGTCGAGCAGATCGAAGGAATACGGAACGAGCGAGGTGACCAGCTCCTCGCCCCCACCCGGACCGGGCACCGGACGCGCGGCGGCGCCCGCGGGTACGGGGCCCGTGGTGGGGCCCGCAGGAGCCGCCCCGCCGCACGGCGACCCGGCGCGGCCGTCCACACCGGACGTGCCGTCGGGCACGACCGCCGTACCGGGAGCACCGCAGTCGGCCGGCGTGCCGGCGGCGTCGGCGGGGCCCTGCACGCGGCCGGACGCCGTGTCAGCGGCCGGCCGGCTCGTGGTGGCCGTGGGTGTACCGGACGCGGGGACCGGGGTGGGCGCGGTGCTGTGCGCGGTGCCGGGCGTGGTCGTCCGGGAAGGGACACGGGCGTCCCCGGGGGTGCCGGGGGCGTACAGCGCGGGGGCGTGGAAGGCTCCGATCACGGCCGCGACCTTGCGGCCCGACGCCGCGGCGTCGCCGATCACACGGCGCATGTGCGCCTCGCGGGCGAGGTCGGTGGCGGGGACTCCGCCGCCCGTCTCGGCGTCCTGACGCAGGGCCCAGCCGACGCCGAGCGCGGCGCGCCGGACGGCCTCGGGCGTGCAGCCGGGTGCCAGGACCTCGACGGCGCGGTCCCACATGTCCTCGCCCTCGCGTCCGGTGCCGGCCGCGGCGAGCGCGTCCGCGAAGGTCCGCCCGGCGGTGACCGCAGGGGGCACCGGGGCGGATCCGGACTCGCCGTCACCGTTCCCGCCCGCCGCGGCGGCGACGCCGGAGGCTTCGCCGCCGCGGCCCGTGGAGGTGCCGGGCGCCTCCCCCGCCGCCGCGGCGGGTGCGCCGGTGGCATGCCCGCCCGCGGCGACCGGGTTGCCGGGCGCCTCCCCGCTCGCTCCGTTCGCCCCGGCAGTGGTGCCGGCTGCCTTCCCGTCGGGGGTGGTGGCCGAGGGGGCCGGCGGTGCGAGGGCCGGCCGGGCGGCCGCCCAGCCCTCGTCCGCCAGTGGCAGGTCGCAGCACAGGACCTGCGCCCCGCGCTCGCGGGCCCAGCGGATCGCGGCCAGTTCCGGGGAGAAGTCCGCGAAGGGGTAGAAGGCCAGGCGGCCGTCCGTGCCCGCGCCCGCCAGTGCCACCGGCGCGACGGTCTCGGGGTCGGCCAGGTGCGGGAGCCAGTCCTGGAAGTCGGCGGGGAGCTCGACGCAGACCACCTCGGCGCCGGAGGCGTCCAGCAGGGCCGGCGTCATCGCGGCCAGGGCCGGGCTGTGGTGGCGCACCCCGAGCAGGAAGGGCTGCCGGGAGCCGGCCAGGGCCTCCACGGCCGCGTGGGGGTCGTGCTGCGTACGGGGGGTCGTCACCGGAGGTTCCCCCGGAGGTCCCAGAGGCGGCGCCACATCGCGGAGCCGTCCTCGGCCCGGCGGCGGACCGGGCCGTCCCAGTAGCCGAGCATCCTCTCGTGGTCCGCGGGGTCGTCCTTGCGGACCACGCCCAGCAGGTGCCCGGGCAGCAGGTCGAGGACGTCGCCGCCCGGCAGGTAGGCCGCGGCGACGCCCAGCGAGGCCGCGACCTGGACCGCTTCGGCGGTGGACATCACGGTGCCGGGCCGCTCCACGTCCCAGCCCTCGGCGGAGCGACCGGTCCGCAGGTCGCGGAACACGGTCACCAGGGCGTCCAGTACGGCGTCGTCGACGCCGAACCCGGCACCGGCACGCTCGACGGCGGCGACGGCCTGGCGGCGGATCAGGGCCGCCTCGGCGTCGGCGTCCGCGATCGGCTGCACCGTCTCGAAGTTGAACCGGCGCTTGAGGGCCGCGGACATCTCGGACACGCCGCGGTCGCGCAGGTTGGCGGTGGCGATGACCGTGAAGCCGGGGGCCGCACTGACCACCGCGTCCTCGGTCGCGGTCAGTTCGGGCACGGTGACCCGGCGCTCGGACAAGATCGACACCAGCGCGTCCTGCACCTCGGGCAGGCAGCGGGTGATCTCCTCGATGCGGGCCACCCGTCCGGTCCGCATGGCGGTCAGCACCGGGGAGTCGACGAGGGCGTCCGGGGTGGGCCCCTGCGCGAGCAGCTGGGCGTAGTTCCAGCCGTAACGGAAGGCGTCCTCAGTGGTGCCCGCGGTGCCCTGGACGGTGAGGGCGCTGGTGCCGCAGACGGCGGCCGACAGCAGCTCGGAGAGCATGGACTTGGCGGTGCCGGGGTCGCCGACGAGCAGCAGGCCGCGCTCGCCGGCGAGCGTCACGACGCAGCGTTCGACGAGAGCCCGCTCGCCCACGAACTTGGGCGCGACCGTCAGCTTCGCGGGAAGGCCCGCGCGGCGGCGGGGCAGGGCGAGCTCCTCGCCGCCGCTGCCGCAGACGAAGGTCACGACGGCCCGGGGGGTCAGTGCCCAGCCGGGCGGGCGGGGGCCGGTGTCCTGGGCGGCGAGGAAGGCGAGTTCGGTCGCGTACCGCTCCTCAGCGGGCAGCACCTGACGGGCGGGCGGCGTCGCGCTCCCCCGACGGGCGGGGCGTCCGGCGGCGGACTGTTCGGGCAGGTCCGGGAGGCCGGGCTGGGTGGTGGCGGTCATGGTGTGCGGAGTCCTGTTCGGTGGTGGGTGCGGTGTGTCGGTGAGGTGGGTGGGTGGTGGGGGGTGAGTCCGGTGCGTACCGGGGTGGGCCTGGCGCGTACCGGGGGTGGACCTTGAGTAGCTGGGGGGACTCCCCCAGCGGGGCGGGCCTCACCCAGCGGGGCGGGCCCGCGTACCGGGCGGCGGTTCGGCGCGTACGGGAGGTGGACCCCCGGTGCGCGGGCGCGTGCCGCCGGCCCGGCGGGCGGGCCGGCGGCGCCGGTGCACCGGTGCACCGGTGCCGGGTCACCGGCACCGGTGCAGCGCCGACGCTTCAGCGGCGCCGGGCGCGCCGACGCACCTTCAGTTCCGCGAAGCGCGGTACGTCGCCGGAGCGGACCCGCTCCCAGGCCCTGCGGTACAGGTCGGCGACCGGTTCGGTCGGCATCAGGACGCCCAGGTGTGCGCTGCCGCCGGCGAGCAGTTCGTACATCGGGGCCTTCCACTCCTCGACCGGCACGACCGGCGAGGCGAGCTCGGCCCAGCCGCCCGGGAGGAAGAGGCTCCGCCCGGCGCGGGTGCGAACGGCCTGCACGACGAGGTCGGTGGCGGCGAGTTCGGCGCGGGCGGCCTTCAGCCGGGCCGGCTTCCAGCCCGTCCAGCGGGCCGTGTTCCGGTCGGTGGGGTCGGGCATCGCGAGCAGCATCAGGTACAGGGCGGCGGCGTCTTCGCCCAGCCCGTACGAGGCCGCCGCCTCCGCGACGAGGCCGGGCACCGAACGCGTCGGGTCCTGGGGCCACCAGGTGCCGTCCGCGGCGGTTTCGCCCGCCGCGGGCGCACCGGGGTCGGCCAGCAGGGCCGCGAAGCGGAGGTCGCCGGCCAGCCGCAGCGCCGTCTCCGCGGGGAAGGGCTGCTGGTAGGTGCCGCGCAGCAGCGGCAGGTACGGGCAGCCGCCGGCGGAGTCCAGCAGGCTCGGGCGCAGCGCGGGCATCGGCTGCCCGTCGTGGGTGGCCATGACGACCGCGCCGTACTCCTCGTAGTGCTCGGTGGTACGGGTCGGGGCGCCGGCGGCCTTGCGGAACTCCGCCAGGCCGACGTACCGGCCCAGGCTGAGCATCAGGTCGGGGGCCGCGAGGCGGTCCCTGACCGCGGTCAGGGCCGGCGGCAGCTGGGCGCGCAGCGGGTCGCCGGCGGGCAGGCGGTGGGCCAGCCAGGCCAGCATGGCGACGGCGCCGGTGAGGACCTCGCCGGAGAAGCCCCCGTTCGCGCCGCCCTCCCGGGGGGCCACCCGGTCGCCCTTGACCTCCCACGCCACGTCGGTACTGAGCGCGGCGGACGTGGCCGGTGAGAGCACCGCGGGCAGGGAACGCAGGGCCGGCCAGGCGCCCTTGACGCTCCGGTGGGCCTCGGTGACCAGCCACTGGGGGGTGGGGGTGCGGCGGCCGACCAGGCGGTTCCACACCTCGGCGGCCGCGGCCGTGTCCGGGCCGTGCGTCCACAGGCGGGCCGGGTCCTCGGGCAGCAGGGCGCCGAGGACGGCCCGGCGCACCGCGCCCGTGACGGCCCCGAGGTCGTCCTTGGCGACGGCCGCGTCGGCCACCTTGACGCTGAGGACGGTCCGCTGCTCGGTGGTGAGGAAGCCGCGCTCGTACGCGTCGACGCCGGGCAGGCCGGCGATCACGAGGCCGGCCAGGACGTCGGGGACGCCGGTGAGCCGGGCGAACTCCTCGACGGCCTCGGGCAGCCAGGGGGCGGGGCCGCGGTCGGCGGCCTCCTTCAGGAAGCGGGTCAGCCAGTCGGCCTCGCGGCCCGCGTCGCCGAGCGGGGACGTGCCGCGCTCGGTGTACGGGGCGGGCAGCTCGAAGCGGCCCGCGGGGTCGTGCTGGAGCATGCCGAGCGAGAAGCCGGTGGGCACGGAGACGCAGTGCTCGGTGCTGGCGAGGAAGGCGCCCTCGCCGAGCGGCAGTACGCCGCGGTGGTGGACGTTGTGGTGGGAGCCGTCCTCCTTGAGCAGGTCGCGCTGGGTGAGCTCGACCGTGACGCGGCGCCACCGGCCGGTCGCCGCGGCGGCCAGGCCCAGGCCGTCGAGTTCGGCCAGCAGCGCGAGCAGGGCTTCGCGGTGCTCGGCCGAGGTGGTCGCGGCGACGGCCCGGTACGCGAGTGCGGCGGGGTGCTCCAGGTACTCGGTCCAGGCCAGCCCGGCGTACGGCAGGCCGGGCACGTCGCAGTGCAGCCGGCCCGGCACCGCGGTGGCCGCGGTGTCCGCGAGGGCGCCGGAGAACGCCCGGAGCGCCTCGAACCAGCCGTGGCCGTCGTTGTTCATCCAGCCGTAGCGGGTGTTCCCGGTGAGGCCGGAGACCGCGTGGGCCAGGACTCCGTCGTTCGGGCCGTCCGGGACGCGGGAGCCCGGCTCGGCGTCGGTGCCGGCCGCCAGGCGGCGGGCGATGCCGTCCAGGAGGGCCCGCTGGTCGAGGGCCTGGCCGAGCTGGGCGACGACGCCCTCGACCAGGGCCGGGTCGGTGACCTGCGGCAGCGCGGTGCGGACGAGGGCGGTCAGTTCCACGGTGGCGCGGGTGACGCCGGTGCCCTGGTGGGTGTACGTGTCCGGGGCCGGGACCGCCTTCGCGGCGGCGGCGAAGAGGGCGGACGCGGTGTCCGTACCGATGCCGCGCAGGGCCAGGGAGCCTTCGTGGTCCCGGGTGCGCAGGCAGAACCAGTGGTCGGCGGGCGGCAGCTTGGGGCCGTGGCCGCCGTGGCCGTTGCCCGGCCGCATGCCCCCGGAGGCGGTGACGACGCCGTCCGGGTCGGTGAGGCGGAAGGACTGCCAGTGGTGGGACAGGGCGCGGGGTCGGTCGTCGCCGGGGAAGGTGACCGCGGCGACCGGGTAGTCGCTGTCCTCGGGCACGGTGACGGTGCGTCCGGCGGTGTCGCCGGCCCGCCAGCCGCCGCCGGGCAGTGCGACGGCGCGCCAGCCGAGGAGGCCGTCCACGGGAGCGCCGGTGACCGAGCCCTCGACGTGCGGCGCGGGGCGCAGCCAGCTCGTGTTCTCGCACAGGGTGCTGCCCTCGGGCAGGCCCTGGAGGGCGTCGGCGAGGAACCCGGGGAGGGAGTGCCGGCCGCGGCTGCCGTCGGCGGGGTCGAACTCGTACCAGCCCGCCGGGCGCTCCTCGCCGTGCCAGGCCCAATAGGTGATGCCGTCGGAGATCACCGGGCGTTCCAGGGGAAGCCGGGTGTCGCCGCGGTGCAGGACGCCCTCGCCGGTGGCGAGGCCCCCATCGGGGAGCGGGAGGCCGATCTGCTGGAGGGCGAGGCGCCAGGACTGCTTGCCGTTGTCCAGCGGGAAGATCTGGTCGGGTGCCGTGTGCCAGTAGCCCTGGGCCTCTCCCCCGCCGTACCAGGGGCGCCAGCAGACGAGCAGCGCGCCGTCGGCGTACTGGAAGCCGGTGGAGCGGCGGTTGTCGCCGGGGATGCGCAGGTCGTGGACGAGCAGGGTGGAGTCGGCGCCGATGACGCGGACCTGTCGGTCGTTGGCCACGATGAGGTGGGGCCAGGCGGAGACCACGGTCAGGTCGTTGCGGTTGCCCTTCGGGTCGAGCGCGGCGAGCGCCTCCTCCCAGGCGGGCCAGGCCAGTTCCTCGAAGAGTCCGCCGCGCAGGGTGCGGGCGAACAGCGCGCCGAGGTCGGTGGCGGCCGCGGCGGCGACCTCCGGCTCGGCCAGGGCGAGCGCCTCGGCCGGCAGCCAGGTGAGGCGGGCGGTCTTCTCGGGGAGCAGCGGCAGGCCGGTGGCGGCGGAGTTCCGTGCCACCTCGCGGACCCAGGCGGCGAGCATGGGCCGGCCGCCGGGTGAGTCGGCCAGGCGGCGGATCGCGGTCCGGCTGAAGTCGTCGTCCCCGAAGGCGTACGCGGCCTGGTCGAACGCCGCCCGGAACCGCTCGTCCGCGGCGAGCGCCAGCAGGTCGCGCCGGCCGGCGGTGGCCGCCCAGCCGTTGAGGTTCAGCACCGCCTGCGGGCCCGGCCCGGCGACCGGGAGGCCGAGGGAGAGCAGCAGGTCGATCAGGTCGACGTCGCCGACGCCGACGTCCAGCCCCTTCTCCCGGCCCGGTCCGTCGAGTTCGGCATGCAGCCGGTCCGCGGCGCGGGTGACGACGTCGAGCAGGAGCGGCAGGCCGGGGCGCCGGCTCCACTGGGTGTGGCGGGCCTTGGCGAAGCGCTCCAGCCAGCCGGCGGCGCCGTCGGCGCAGCGCTCCTCCGGAGTGACCTCGGCCGAGGTGAGACCGGCGGTGGCGCCGGACTCCTCCAGGATGTCCAGCCACAGCGGGGACATCTCGTCGTCGTACCCCTCGCACGGCGGCATCAACGTCAGCAGCGTGCCGCGCACGGCCGGTACGCGGCGTCCGAGCGCGGTCAGGGCGGGCTTGTGGGACTTCCACCAGGCGGTGGTGGCGCGCAGGGTGGCCGGCAGCGGCAGCAGCTCGGCGAGGAAGTCCTGTTCGGCCGCGGCCGGGTCGAGTCCGGCGGCGCGGGCCAGCCGGCGCAGCGCGGGGGCGGCCTGGGCGGAGGGCGCCATGCCGCCCGCGGTGCGGCGTACGCAGAGGCGGCGGAAGCGCTCGTACGCCTCGGGGGCGGCCACCCGCGCCTCCAGCTCCTTGGCGTAGGAGGTGAGCACGCGGACCGGCAGGGCGCCGGCGAGGGCGAACTCCAGGAAGACGGCGTCGAGGCGGTCCTGGTCGACGGCCAGTCCGTGGGTCGCCTCGGCCTTGCGGGCGCGGGTGAAGAGCTGAGCCGCGAAGGTGGGGTTCTCCACGGACAGGAAGACGCGCGCGGCCTCCTCGTAGAAGACCGGCAGGAAGTGGGGGACGGCTGCGGCGAGCCGGCCGGCCAGCTCCTGGCAGTCCTCCAGGGCGGCCTTGGGCTTGGTCTTGGCGCGCCGCGCCACGCGCTCCATCTCGGGGACGAGGGCGAGGGCGTGGTGGCCGTCCTCGGGGTGGTGGACGAGCACCCACTCGGGGAAACCGAGGGCCTGCCGGCGGCCGAGGCCGACCAGGGCGGGCTCGCCGTCGGGTACGAGGCCGAGGAAGCCGGTGGCGAGGTCCTCGGCGGCGCCGAGTTCGGCGGGGGCGAGGCGTACGACGACGCGGTCGTCGGCGAGGGCGGGGTGGCGGTACGCGCGGGCGGTGAGGTCCACGGCCTCCGGGCCGGCGTCCGGGGTGCCGTGCGGCAGCACCGCGCCGGCCTTGAGCAGCAGTTCGGACTCGTGCGGGGGCCGCGGGGCCGGGGCGGCGGCGCTGCCGTGGGTCGTGGTCATGTCCGTGCTCTTCTTCGTCGTGGGTGGGGTGACGGGGGTGGCGGTGGCCGAGGGCGTGGTGGCGGTGGCGGTCGGGGTGCCCGTGGCGGTGGTGCCGGTCGGGGTGCCCGTGGCGGCGGTGCCGGTGCCCGTGGTGGTGGCAGTGCCGGTCGCGGCGGGGCCGGTGCCGGTCGTGGTGGAGGGACTGCCGCTCATGCGCCCGCGCCTTCCTCGATCCGGCGTCCCGCGTACAGCGCCGCGGCCATCCGCATGCCCTCCGACCAGGCCACCGGCCCGACCTCCCGCAGCGGCACGGCCCGGCCCTTCTCGTCCTGCCAGGTCAGGGCGCCGGTGCTGGAGTCCCCGTCCCAGTACGGCTCGCCGATCCAGACGGCCGCCTCCAGGCTCCGGCCCGCGTCGCGGACCGTGCAGGTGGCGTAGCCGCCGGAAACGCGGTAGCCGAGCCCGGTGGCGCGGGCCGCGAGGCGGAAGCGGGAGGCGTAGGCGCCGCCGGCGAACTCCCGTACCTCCGTGACCTCCGCAGCGAGCTCCGCCGGCTTGGCCCACGTCGCCCGGTGGATCTGCTCGACCCGCTGCACGATGCCGAGTTCGGCGGCGAACTCGCGTACGTCGTCCAGGTCGGGCAGCAGGACCGGGTGCGGGAGCGTCACCGTGGCCGGGGACAGCCGCACCGTCTCGCCGTCGAGGTCGACCACCTTCAGTTCGCCGGACTCGGTGGCCTCCCGCAGGAAGCCCACCTCGTCCGGGTCGTCGCCGACGACGGCGATGTCCCGCAGCGCGCTCTGCCAGGCCTCGTCGCGCCAGACCCGGGCGATCAGTGCCGTGGGCACGGGCAGGGAGGACACCATCCAGCCGTCCACCTGCGCCACGCACGCGGCCTCGTGCCGGTCCAGCCACTCGGCGAGCCGGCGCAGCCGGTCCACCTCGGGGTGGTCACGCAGGGCCTTGGGGAGTGTCTTCAA
The DNA here is from genome assembly GCF_044759445.1 of Streptomyces sp. NPDC101118. Classification (NCBI taxonomy): domain Bacteria; kingdom Bacillati; phylum Actinomycetota; class Actinomycetes; order Kitasatosporales; family Streptomycetaceae; genus Streptomyces; species Streptomyces sp. NPDC101118. The sequence continues at coordinate 14,028 of NZ_JBIVZG010000030.1, forward strand.
CTGCCGTCCCGCGGCCCGGCCGGTCACAGCGCGTGCCGCCACCCGGCCCTCCACCAGGGCGATTTCATACCCTTCGCCCGTTGCCAGCCAGCCCATCGTGGTGCCCCCTCGGTAAGTCCTGCCGATTCCCGCGCAGCCGGAACCAGGGGGTCCAACTCCCCCTGAGCTGCGGTATGAGCGGGACAGTAGCGGGGGCCACTGACAACGCCGATGGCGGCCCGTCACCTGGCGGGGCCTCATCGACCCGCAGGGAGCGCGGGGTTACCGTGCGTAAGGCCGAACCGGCTGGTGGGAGGGCTGTAGCCGACCGACGGGGAGGCCCGGGGACCGCTGCACGGAGAGCGGGACGCGCGGGAGGCGCGACGCGGTTCCGGCGGGGCGCCCCGAGGGAGGGAGCCACGCGGAAACGTGCGGCATCGCGGCGCCGAAGGCCGGCAGCGGCCGAGAGGAGAGGCGGGAGAGGGGCGATGCCGGATCCCCTGACCCGTACACGGGCCGCCGGCGAGCAGGCAGCGGCGCGGACAACGGGTCCCGGTGCCACAGGCAGGGAACCGGCGAGCCGCCGGGCCGGGCCGGTGCGGCGGCACGTGGGACGTGGCCTACGGACGGGCCCCGCGGCCCACGGGGCGCAACGCGCGTCGGCACGCGCGCAGGTCGGGTGCGGCCTCGGAAGGTGGTGACCCTCGCGACGGGGAAGTCGCGTTCGCCGGCCGGGAGGCGACGGAGCGTCCCAGGGTAAGGCGGCGTGGGGTACCCGCGACGGCCTCCGCAGGGCACCGCACACCCCCCGTTTGCCTGGCCCGAATGGCGTACGACGCGGACATGGCACCTAATGACATTGCGTGCGCATCCAATGGCGCACAGCGACCGACGCGCGTCGAGCAAACCCCGCGCGTCGGCGAACGGAGTTCCGATGAACAAGACAATCGCGCCCGCGGCACCACCGGCAGACCGCCGCGGGCTTCCCGACGACCCCCCTGCCGCGGGCGAGGTGAGTGCGGACGCCCTGCACTCCCTGGTGAACACGGCGGCCGCGGGCCGACCGCTGGACCAGGTCGCCACCCTTCTCGACCTGCTCAACCAGAGCGGGCGCTACCCCGAACTCGTGGCGGAGGCCCTCCGCACCGCGGCCGTCTCGCGCCCCGTCCACGAGGTGGGCGAGCTGATCGACCTGCTGGCGAAGTCCCCGCGGGAGGGAGCCGAGGCGGAAATCGCGCTGCGCGCGGTCGCGCTCACCCGGCCCGTCGAGGACGTAGCCCAGCTGGTGGGCGTCCTCGCCGGCCAGGATCCCGCGGTACGCGGGACCACCGCCCCGGCCCCGGTCCCCGATCCCGGACCCCCGGAACGGGATGCGGACGGCGGCGCGGCCACCGGTGACGCGGCCGTCGGCGGCACGGGACGGGCTCCGGTCCGAACTGCCGCCGCCCGGAACCCCGTACGCGTTCCCGTACGCATCGGCGGCGGGACCGGGCACGAGGACGAGGACGAGGATCCCGGTGAGGACACCGGGTCCGGGGTCGTCCGGAGGTCCGCCGCGCTGCGGCTGGTCCTGCGCTGGCCCGTGGCCCTGGCGCTGCTCGTGGTCGCCGGGCTGCACCTGCCCGCGGATCCCGTGCCGTTGCTGTCGGCGGGTTCCGGACGGCTCCTGCCCGCGGCGGTCGCAGCGCTGTGCCTCGGCTGTGCCGTGGTGCTGGTCCTCCGGGACACGACGGCCGCGTGGTGGGCCGCCGCCCTGGCCGCCCTGTCGGCGGTCGGCCTGCACGTCATGGGCAGGGTGACCGGCTTCGAGCCGCTCGCCCGCGCCTGGGGCGACTCGGTCCCCATGGCCGACGCCCTGGCGGTGCTGGCCGCGGGCCTCGCGGCCGTACTGGCCGCGGCGGTCCTGTACCCGGCCGCCAGGCGCACCGGCTCAGGCCGGACCTGCTGAGCCCACTCCCCCACCCGCCCCCGTGCCTGCCGCCCCCGCGGTCCGGCCCGGGGGCGGGCCCCTGCGGTGCCACAGCCGCAACGAACACCGCCTGACCTGCCGAGGAGGCTTGTCAGGGCCGAGCGGGAACACCCGTGATCACGACATGAGACCGGAAGTCCTGACCTTCGTCACCGACGGCCCGCTGCCCGACTGGGAAGCCGAGGAGCGAGTGCCATGGTTCTCGCTGCAGCGGATCCGGGCCTTGCCGCCGTATGCGGACGAGTCCGTGTCCGGCCCGTGGGAGGAAAGCTTCAACGCCTTGGCCTTCTCGTCGATGGCTCCCTACGCCGATGACTCCCGGCAGCATCGTGGAGCCAGACCCTTAGGCGCGCCTCCGGAGCCGTCGCCGACGATGGCCGCGGTCATGGTGGTCCCGTGCCCGTCGACATCGTCGTGCGCCGGGTACTTTTTGTCCGGCTGCTCGACCGGCGGTGACATCACCGACACACCTGGAAGGACGGACTCGCTCCGCACGCCCGGGACCTTCTTGAAGCCGCGCTCCCGACGGCTGCCTTCCAGGAACGAGACCGCGATCTGTAGAGCCTCCGCTCTCCAGCACCTGTTCCTCTGTTCCTCCTGTTCATCGGCTGATCTGAACCGCACCTTAGAGTTCATCTCGTTTGGGTCGCTGGGGCATTCTGGTGGTCGCATGTGGCTGTCGTGGAGGAATGGGTTACATGCCGCGGTCCGGCCCGCTCCACGGTTCTGGCCGTTCGTCGGCGGTCATCGGTAGTCGGCGCAGCTGTACCGGGCCGGGGTAGAAGGCGGAGGTGTTGGGGCCGGCCATGTCTTCACCGATGAGATGGCGGTAGAGCCACTCGGCGAAGCTGATGTCGTACCGTGCCCAGCCGCCTTCACCGTCTTCGACCAGGAACCAAGGGACCGTGTCGTCCGGGGCCCTGAGGAAGATCGTCTCGCCTCGGTCGGTGCTGGCGATCGGCCACAGTCCGTTGCGGGTACCGAATCTCAGCTCCGTGAGTCCGAACAGCGCACGGGGATCTTCGTCGGCGTCAAGGTCGAGTTCATCCCAGGGCACGTCGTTCCAGGCCCGGACCGTGTCCGTGATCCACTGGCCCAGGTTCCATCGCTCGGTCGCGGGATGGAGCAGGTACAGGTGTCCGTTGAGGTGGATGGGAGCGTATGCGTCCACCAGGGCCTGGTAGTCGGTCGGCAGCCGGATGTCGAGTTGTGCGTGGAGCCGCTCCCAGGCGGCGAGGTCCGCGTAGCGGTTCTGGGCCGGGCCGAGCATCGCCATGGTGGCGGCCAGGTAGTCGGTCATGGCGTTCCTCGTTGGTGTGTGCCGCCTGTGCGGGAAGCAAGCCCTCTTGGGGCATTCGGGGTATGGCACGGATCATCCCAGCCCGGAGGGCTCGCCGGTCAGGCTGTCAGCCTGCGGTAGCAGATCAGGGCAGCGGCGATGCCGGCGAACGCCAGGAAGTGTTCGGCCTTGCGCTCGTAGCGATGGTGCAGACGACGGCACCCGCACAGCCACGCCACCGTGCGCTCCACGGTCCACCGATGACGGCCCAGCCGCTGGGAGGATTCGATGCCCCGGCGCGCGATGCGCGGTGTGATGCTGCGGGAGCGGAGCCACGCGCGAAGCCGGTCGAAATCGTATCCCTTGTCACCGTGCAGCTTGGCCGGTCGACGGCGCCGCGGCCCGCGGCGGGACCGGATCGGCGGGATGCCCCGCACCAAGGGCTCCAGCCCCTGGCTGTCATGGGTGTTCGCAGCCGAGATCCCGATCGACAGCGGCAGACCGGTCCGCTCGGTGATCAAGTGGATCTTTGATCCCTTCTTGCCGCGATCTACGGGATTCGGACCTGTCAGGTCCCCCCTTTCGTCGCCCGCATGCTCACGGAGTCGATCGCGCACCGGGACCAGTCCAGGGCGCCGCGGGCTCCGAGCTCGTCCAGGACCAGGCGGTGGAGCTTGCCCCATACCCGGGCCCGGCTCCACTCGGTGAACCGGCGGTGCGCGGTCGGCCCGGACGGGCCAAAACCCGGCGGCAGTTGGCGCCACGTGCAGCCTGTCGTGGCCACGAACACGATGGCCGCCAGCACCTGCCGATCCCCATACCTTCGCCGGCCACCACCCTGGGGTCGTACCGGAGCGGCCGGAACCACCCGCTGGAACAACTCCCACAACCCATCCGGCACCAGACGCTCCACCATCGCCAGCACGGCCGCCAGCCTAGTAATCGAGCCAGTTGAGACGACCTCTTAGACGTCGTCTCAATCATTGTGAAAGCTCGTTGGCGGACGGGGGTGGGGCGGGTTGAATGGCCTCGTGAACGACGACTGGACGCCGGCTCATCTTGCGGTGGAGCACGAGGACGCCGAGACGTTGGCGCGTCTGCTTGCTGCAGGCACTGATCCCAATGAGGTGCAGGGCAACTCGACGCTCTTGACACACGCCATTGACGTCGAGGGCGACAGTGCCTTGCAGAGCGGGAGGCCACTGACCGTGCACACCACGGCCGTCCTGCTGGCCTTCGGCGCGGACCCGCAGCTCCCAGATCCCGATGGTCACACGCCCATGCATGTGGCCGAGCAGTACGATCACACGCTGGCGACAGAGCTGTTGCGCCAGCACATCAGCAGGCGAGACGGCGCAGGCATATGAACGTGCAGGCGATGGCCGTGAACGGCATGGCATCGCTCAGGAGTCGCGCTGCACAGACGTGGTGAGAGGCGACTCGCAGTCGAAGTCGAAGGTTTCCACGGCGGCGTCCGCGGGGAAGTCCGGGTGGTCGTGCCAGATTCCGGCCAAGGCGACCAGCAGGTTCCACGAGGCGGCTGCATGCAGCTCTGTCTCCCCTGAGCGCTCGGCCGGAGAGTTTCGGTGGAAGAGCACCGCCGCGATCTGCTTGTTCGCGGCCAGGCGCAGGGCCGTGGCCGTGCGGCGGGCGTCGCCTTGAAGCGAAGCCGTGTCGGGAATTCGTGCCGACACGAAGCGGGCCAGCCGTGCGACCTGGTCCTCAGTGATCCGCTCCACTCATACCTCCTGCGGCTGGCAGCCCTGTTCACCTGCGACGGAGCCAACTATCGCACCGGGCTCACACCGCCACGGGCGCCGGGGCCCGAACAGCTTGGCCGAAGAAATTGGCCCCCTGCCGAGCGGCTGGTCGGGGGCTCAAGCGGGCCGGCGCGCCTCCATGAGGACTGCTCACGACCATGTGGAGCGACCCGGCGGCGAGCAGTGGTGATCCGGGAAGGGCTCGACGTGCCGATGGCCGCCAATGTCACGGACGCCACTCACCCGCAACCAGGATCGCAGGGGCACCCCCGGCCACACCGGTCGGACCCGGCATCATGGGGGCGACCGGCACCGGACCACACGGGGGAAGACACCGCATGGCCGCGTTTCACGCATCCGCGCTGAGCGGGCTTGCCCGGAATCCGGCGCTCCCGGTGGCCCTGCTGCTGCGTCTGCTGTCGCTCGACGGGCACGACGACCTCGCCCTCGGTCACGCGCTCCGGCGCCCCGGGCTCCCCGAGGAGGCCGTCGTACTCGTCCTGGCCAGCCCCCGTCCCGCGGTCCGGGTCGAGTTCGCGACCAGCACCGGGGCCGGGCCCGGCCAGCGGGCGCGGCTCGTGGACGACCCCTCCCCCGTGGTACGGGCCGCTCTCGCGTACGGGCCCGAGCGGCGCGTGCCGCGTGCGACGGTGCTGCCGCTGCCGGACGCCGTGTACGCCCGGCTGCTCCGGGACCCCGAGCCGTCCGTACGGGCGGCGCTGCTGGATTCCCCTTACCTGAGGCCCGCGTTCACGGCCTCGCTGGCCGCCCACGACGATCCCGCGGCGCGTCTCCGCGCCGTGGGCGCGTGGGAGTTGCTGACGGCGGGCGAGCGGTCCGCGCTGGCGGCCGACCCCGACCCCGGGGTGCGGCGGGCCGCCGCGTTGTGGGAGTGCCGGGGCGACGCACGCGTCACGGCCGGACTTCTCGGCGATCCGGAGGCCGCCGAGGAGGCGCAGCGCCGTGGACACCTCCGCCGTGCCGACGCCGAACGGTGCGTCGCCGGGCGCACGCACCTGGCCGCGCTGGCCGGGAACCCGTCCCTGCCCGCCGACCTCGTGGAGCTGCTGGCCACGGACCCGGACGAGGAGGTCCGGCTCGCGGTCTCCCTCCGGCCGGAACTGGACGAGGCGCGGCGGATGTCGGTCGAGTTCACGGCGGGGGACTTCGACCGGGGGGACGTGGAGTGGGTCCGGGAGGGGCTCGCCGATCCCGACGTGCTGCGCCGCGCGGCGACCTCCGCCCACCCGCTGCTCCGCCGCACGGCCGCCCTGAGCCCCCACCTGCCGCCCGGCCTCCTGGACGTGCTGGCCCGCAGCGGGGACCCCCTGGTGGAGGACCACCTGGGCATCCACCACCCCGACGCCCCGGAGGAAGTCCTGATGCGGGTGTTCGCGCGGCTGGGCGGGACGTTCTCCGCCTGGATGGCCGAGACGCACCCCCGGTTCCCCCGCGAGGGCCTGGCCGCGCGGTACGCGGACCATCCGGACGGGAACTACCGCCGGCTGGCCGTCCGTGACCCCGCGGCCACCCCCGAGCTGATCGAGCGCCTCAGCCACGATCCGGCGGTCTGGACGCGTCAGGCGGCGGCCGAGGACCCCCGCCTCCCGCTGCCCCGGCTCCGCGAGGCGCTGCACGTCCCCGAACTGGCCTCCAGCGCGGGCGCCAACCCCGCACTCCCGGAGGCCGAGATGGCCGCCGTCCTCGCCCGGGCCGGCGCCTACGACTGACCGCCGTCCCGGGCGGCGTGCGGACCACGGAGGGACGCATTCGGAGCCGCCCGCCCCACGCTTGCGACCCGCCGCGCGTTACGGCGAGGAGGCAGAACCGCCCGCGGCCGCGACTCCCGAGGAGCACCGTGCCCGCGCGGAAGCCCTGGAGAGCAGCCGTCGTGACCCGGGCGGCCCGGCGGCCCGGCGGCCCCATCCCGTTGGGAAATGGCGAGGCGGGGGCCGCGCCTGCATTGATCCGGTGCTGCAGCCCGACGGCGTTGGTGCCGTTCTGCTGGCACGCCACCGCGGCCAGTGCCGACGCACAGGGCGAGCGGCACCGCCCCGGCGGCCCCGGCCGGCGGCAGCACGTGAGCCTGGCCGGCGGCCGGGCCGTCTCTTCCGGGTCATGCTCCCCCGGCTACCGCTGGGAGGTGCCCACAGAACCCCCGTCGTCCGGCACCGCACCTCGCCGCGTTGTGGAGGTGCCCAGGTGCATCCGGTACGCCGGCAGCTCTCCGCCCTGCGTTGCACGGCACCGGACGACGCGGGCTCGACGCGCGAGATCCGGAAGGGACGGCCCAGGCGGCGCGGCGGCCATCACGGGGCAACCGCTCACGGACAGGCTGACGCCCGGTCCGCGTCACGGACAGGGCGGGCAGAAGCCTCCGGCACACGCAGGCGACGGACGCTTTTCGGACATGTCCGGCCGAGTCGCACGACCCGGGATCGGCACGATCACGGTGCCCGCACCGCCCGCCGGGGCGGGAGTGACACATGGGGGTCCGCCAACGCTGTAGGGCATGAGACGACCCGCCCGTACACCCGACCCCCCAGAGGCCATCCCCGCATGCACCGACCCTCCGGCATCCAGGACGACGACACCATGGAGCTCCTCCTCGGCGACGCGGGCGCGCACGAGGCGGTGCCCGGCCCGGCGCCGGCGGGGATACCCGAAGCCGGTCCGGTCTTCGTGGACAGCTCCGGCCGCCGGCAGCGGCGGGTGCGCCGGTGGGGCTACCTGCTGGTCGTGCCGGCACTGGCGTACGTAGCCCTGCTCGTCAGCACCCTCCTGGGCGGCCCCACGATCGAGGCCCCCTTCCTGCCCTCCGCCCAGGCGCCGCGCAGCGCCGAGCCGGCCGGCCCGACGACCGGTGCCGGCACCCCCGGTCCCACCGGAGGGGACCCGACGGGCGGCGACCCGCGCACCACCCCGGCCGGCACCCGCAAGACGACCCCCTCTCCGCGGCCGGGCGCCACGTCCGGCTCCGGCAGCCCGGCACCCACGTCGGCGCCCACGACAGCGCCCGCGCCGACCAGGGCCACCGGCGGCCCCACGGCCAAGCCGACCCCGCCCGGCCAGGGGCGGGGCCGGACCACCTCCCCGCCCGGCCAGGGCAACGGCAAGCCGACCGCCAAGCCGTAGTCCCCGCCACGCTCCACCCCACCGCAGCAGGCAGAACAGGAAGCGCTCCCCCCTTGGCCACCACCATCCGCCGCCGGGCCCGCGGCCGGCACACCAGCGTCCGCGACGTCCCCGTGCGCACGCACTGGATGCTGCTGACCACCCTCGTGCTGACCCTCTCGGCGGCGCTGCTCCTCCAGGGCTACACCCAGCACCTCTTCGACCGCACCCCCGACGCGACCCCCCGCGAGCCCGCGACCGCCACCTCCGTGCCCGCCGCCGTCGGCTCCGGCGGGCCGGTGATCGAGGGGTCCTCCGCCCGCACCACCGCCCCGGCGGCCCGCACGGTCTCCCTGACCTTCGACGACGGCCCGGACCCGGTCTGGACGCCGAAGGTCCTCGACGTGCTGCGGCGCCACGGGGTGCACGCCACTTTCTTCACCGTCGGCACCCGGGTCGCCGAGAACCCCGGGCTGGCCCGCCGGATCGTCGCCGAGGGGCACCAGATCGGCCTGCACAGCTTCACGCACACCGACCTCGGGTCGGCCTCCCCCTGGCGGCGTACGTTCGAGCTGCGCCAGAGCCAGCTGGTGGTCGCCGGCGCCACCGGGGTCACCACGCCGCTGCTGCGGCCGCCGTACTCCTCCACGAACCGGGCGCTCACCGACGCCGACTGGGACGCCGTCGCGCAGGCCGGCCGCGAGGGCTACCTCACGGTGCTGACCACGCGCGACAGCCAGGACTGGCGGCGCCCGGGCGTGGACCGGATCGTCGCGAACTCGACCCCCGCGGGCCGGTCCGGGCAGATCGTGCTGCTGCACGACGCGGGCGGGGACCGGGCGCAGACCGTCGCCGCACTCGACCTGCTGGTGCCCCGCCTGAAGAAGGCGGGGTGGCGGTTCACCACGGTCGGCGAGGCCGTCTCGCTGCCCCGGACGGAGCGGCCCGCCACCACCGCGCACGCGTGGCAGGGCTCCGCCCTGATCGCCGCGCTCCGCACCAGTGACTGGGTGCTGGACGGGCTGTCCTGGCTGCTGTGGGCGGCCGGCGCGATCAGCGCCCTCCGGGCGGTCGCGGTGTTCGTGGCCGCGCGGCGCCACGTGCGGATGCGTCGGAAGCCCTGGGGTCCGCCGGTCACCGAGCCGGTGAGCGTGATCGTCCCGGCGTACAACGAGAGCGCGGGGATCGAGGCCGCCGTCCGCTCGCTGCTCGCCTCGGACCATCCGGTCGAGGTCATCGTGGTCGACGACGGGTCGACCGACGGCACGGCCGACATCGTGGAGGCGCTGCGACTGCCCGGCGTCCGCGTCATCCGGCAGGAGAACGCCGGCAAGCCGGCCGCCCTGAACACCGGCATCGCCGCGGCCTCCTGCGACCTGCTGGTGATGGTCGACGGCGACACCGTCTTCGAGCCCGACGCGGTCCGGATGATCGTCCAGCCCTTCGCGGACCCCCGCGTGGGCGCCGTGTCGGGCAACGCCAAGGTGGTCAACCGGGGCGGTCTGCTGGGGCGCTGGCAGCACATCGAGTACGTGGTCGGCTTCAACCTCGACCGCCGTCTGTTCGACCTGGCCGAGTGCATGCCCACCGTGCCGGGGGCCGTGGGCGCCTTCCGGCGCGACGCGCTGCTGCGGGTGGGCGGGGTCAGCGAGATCACGCTGGCCGAGGACACCGACCTCACGATGGCGCTGTGCCGGGACGGGTGGCGGGTCGTGTACGAGGAGCGGGCCAAGGCCTGGACGGAGGCGCCGGCCTCGCTCGGCGCGCTGTGGAAGCAGCGCTACCGCTGGTGCTACGGCACCCTGCAGGCCATGTGGAAGCACCGCGGCGCTCTGGTGCAGCGCGGGCAGGCGGGCAAGCTGGGGCGGCGCGGGCTGGTGTACCTGCTGATGTTCCAGGTGCTGCTGCCGCTGCTCGCGCCGGTCGTGGACGTGTTCGCCGTGTACGGGCTGGTCTTCCTCGACCCGGTGCGCATCGTGGGGCTGTGGACGGCGTTCCTGCTGCTCCAGGTGCTGATGGGGCTGTACGCGTTCCGGCTGGACGGCGAGCGGCCGGGACCTCTGTGGAGCCTGCCGCTCCAGCAGTTCGTCTACCGCCAGCTGATGTACCTGGTGGTGATCCAGTCGGTGTTCACCGCGATCGCGGGCTCCCGGCTGCGGTGGCAGCGGATGGAGCGGTACGGGAGCCTCTCGGTTCCGGTGGCGGCGCCGGCGGAAGCGCCCGCACCGGTGCCGGTGGCCGCGCACGGGTACGAAGCCGTGCCGGCGTCCGGGTACGGGCAGGGGTACGAGGCCCAGGCCGCCGACCCGGCGCCCGGCTTCGACGAGGCGTACGGCTCCCAGCCCGCGCCGCGCTTCGGGTACGACCCCGGGCCCGCACCGGCGTACCGGCCCCGGCAGGCCCCGTACCCGGCGGCTCCGCAGAGCCACATCTGGCCCTCGGAGGGGCCCGGACGGGACCAGTGGGACGAGCACCGCTGACGCGGCGTCCCACCGCTCCGGCCGGCCCGAGATGTGGTCCCGGGCCGGCCGGGGGACGATGGCAGGAGGCCGGCCGGCGCGCGTACGAGCGGTCCGCGGCCGGCCGGTCTGTCGGCACCCGGGGGCCGGCGGCACGGGTACGGGAGGCGGGTGACGGCGTGGACGAGTCGCGCCAGGCGTGGTTCATGGTGATCGGAGTCGTCGCCGTCATCCTCGCGGACCTCGCGGCGATCATCCTGATGAACGTCCTCTGACGCCGAGCCCGCCCCGTGCCGCGGGTCCCCCCTCGTCGGCCCGCAACTCCTACACGTGGGCGGCGTACGTCCCCACGACGGCGCCCGCGACGCCGGAGCACACGACACCGCGCGAGGCGAGGGCCAGGAGCCTGTCCCGCGGGGCGAGCCGTACGGGCGGCAGGCCGGGCAGCGCGGGCGCGACGATCGCCGGGTGCGCCGCCGCCGCGAGCTCCCCGCGGCGCCGGGCGACGCGGAGCCGGCCGGCCAGCAGGATCCGGGGCATCCGCGCCAGCAGGGCCAGGCAGCCCAGCGCCCAGGCCGGGAAGCCGAGGGCTGCGGCGTTGAGGAGCAGCACGGCGAGGACCGCCGCCCCGACGAGGTCGGATCCGTAGGGCGAGCGGGCGAGCGGCACGAGAGGGGCCGCCCAGGGGCGTGCCAGTTCGCCGAGGCTGGCGGCGAGCACCGCCCGTCGCGCGTCGTCCGGACGGAGGGCGGCCTGCGCCCGGGCTGCCTGCGCGGCGCCGCGCGCGCCGGCGGTGGCGAGGGCGTCGCGGAGGTCGTGCCGCTGGACGGCGCGGGCGTGCGCCAGCCCGGCGTTGTGGTGCGGCGCGGCGGCCACCGCCGCCACCCTGCGGGCCTGCGCCGACCCGGGGGCGAGCACCGTGAGGCGCTCCACCAGAGCCGGTCCCCGGCTGCTGCGCGCGGGGCGGTCCGCGTGGATGGTGCGCAGGCACAGTTCCGCGTAGCCGGCGAGCAGGTCCGGATCCCCGGGGAAGTCCGCCAGGGCGCGCCGGAACACCTTCTCGGCCCGGTCGTCGTGGTCGTCGCGGTCCTCCGCGACGTGTGCGACCGCAAGGGCGAGCGACAACTCCGGGGCGGGGCCGTGGGTTTCGAGGGCCGCCTTCGCGACCCGGCGTGCCTGGCGGTACCGGCCGGCCGCGATCAGCGCCCGGGCTCTGGCGCCCTCGGCGGCCACGTCGGCCGTGGTCACGGCGCTTCCGCCGACGTCCGCGCGCGACGCGGTGGCCTGTTCGTTCGTGTCGTGCATGTTTCCCACCCCGGTGTTGCGATCCGAGCCGTTGCTCGGCCGCGCAAATATCGCCTGCGAACCGGAAGTCGTCAATCCGCGATGGGACGTACCCGGGCCAAGGGGACGAAGGCGGGGGCTTCGGGGTGGGTGGGAGCGGGGACGCGTTCCAGGACTCCGCCGGCGAAGACGTCGTACAGGGGGAGGGTTTCGAGGTGGACGTAGCCGATGTGGCAGTCGCAGGTGGCGAGGGGGCAGGGGCGGGGGGCGAGGGCGGCACGGTACGAGCCGTCGTAGAGGTTGCCGAGTTCCGCGCGGACGAAGTGGCAGCGGCGGACCGTGCCCTCGCCGTCCACCGAGAGGACCGACTCGCCGGTGCGGCAGGGCAGTCCGGCCGATCGGTGGGGGTGCCGGCTGTACGGGAAGAGCGGGTCGAGGGCGGTCCAGTCGTCGGCCTCGGCGTCGGTGTAGGTGTGGCCCTCGGCCGCGTTGGCCCAGAGGTAGACGTGGGACGGGAGGTCGGCGCGCAGCCGCCGGGCGTCCGGCAGGTTCTCGGGCAGGCCGACGATGCCGACGCTGTGCCGGATGCCGCGGTCGGCGAGGTCGCGGACCTTCGCCAGGAAGCGGTCGTACGGCGTCTGGCCCGGGTGGTAGGTGCACCAGAGGGCGACGGTGGCCGGGTCGGCGTCGGCGAGCCAGTCGGTGCGGCAGCTGAGGTTGGTCTGGATGGCGACGCGCGTGACGTGCGGCTGGTGGGACAGCTCGACGAGGGCGCGGCGGTACCAGGAGCGGACCAGGCCCTCGCCCCACGGGGTGAAGAGGACCGACAACCGGTCGTCCCGCTGCTCCCCCGCCCAGGCGGTGAAGCGCTCCAGCGCGGCGCGGTCGGCGCGCAGCTGACCGGGCGTGTCACGGCGCTTCGCGAAGGGGCAGTACGGGCAGTCGTAGTCGCAGGAGGCGAGGGGCCCTCGGTAGAGGATCGTCAGGTCCACGGCGGCTACTTCGGGTCGTAGGCGGCCATGGCGGCGCGTACGGCGGGCGAGAAGAGCGCGGGGCCGAGGGCGTCGGAGTGGGCGAGTCCCTCGGGCGTCAGGCGCAGGAGCGGGCCGGCGCCGCCCGCCGGGTCCGCGGTCTCCTCCAGCCAGCCGCGGGCGTCGAAGGCGGCCAGTTCCGCCGGGAAGTCCTCGTGCGGGCCGGTGCCGAAGCGGTCCCGGTAGTCGGCGAGCGGCATGCCGCGGGCCTGGAGGAGGGACTGCAGGAGGTGGCGGCGGCGCGCCTCGGTGCCGTCGACGTAACGGCCGTGGACGGCGCGGCCGAAGTCGGTGGTGGCCGTGTAGTCGTCGATGATGGCCCGGATCTCCCCCATGTCGACGGCGTAGTCGAAGGAGTAGTGGAGGGCCGAGGTGTACGAGCGTGCCCCGCAGCCGAGGCCGATCATGCCGTCGGTCTGGCAGGCGTGGTCGTCGGGTCCCTGCGGGGCGGCGCCGGGCCGCCGGAACATCCGCATGGACACCTGCTCGTAGCCCTGCGCGAGGAGGTGGTCGCGGCCCTGGCGGTAGAGGGCCAGGCGCTGCTCGTCCCATTCCCGGTCGGTGTGCGCGGTGCGGCGGGCGAGGCCGGTGAGCGGGCGGACGTACAGGGGGTAGAGGTACAGCTCCTCGGGCTGCCAGGCGAGGGCGGCGTCCAGCGAGGTGCGCCAGGTGGCGGGGGTCTGGCCGTCGATGCCGTAGATGAGGTCGATGTTGAGGACCGGGACGCGGGCGTCGCGGATCCGGCCGAGCGCGGCCTCGACGTCGGCGCGGCGCTGCGGCCGGACCGCCGCCCGGGCCTCGTCGTCGACGAAGCTCTGTACGCCGATGCTGACGCGGGTGGCGCCGCGGTCGGCGAGGACGGCGAGCCGGTCGGCGGTCGCGGTGGCGGGCGAGGTCTCGACGGAGAGGGGTACGGCGCGCAGGTCGGCGCCCATGCGGTGTTCGGCGATGTCGCAGAGCCTGGTCAGTTCGGCGGCGGTGAGGAAGGTCGGGGTGCCGCCGCCGAAGGCGGCGTTGGCGAACCGCACCGGGCCCTCGTCGCCGAGGGCCTCCCGGACGGCGGCGGCCTGGCGGTCGAGCGCGTCGAGGTACCGGCCGGCGAGCCCGTCGGGGGCGCCGATGCGGGTGAAGAGGTTGCAGAAGCCGCAGCGGACCTCGCAGAACGGTATGTGCAGGTAGAGGGAGAGGGCCTGCTTGTCCTCGCCCCGCCAGAGGTCGCGCAGGGCGGGCCGCTCGGGGAGCGGGCGGTACGCCGTCTTGTGCGGGTAGGCGTAGACGTAGCTCTGGTACGGGCGGACGGGGGCCGCAGTGCCTTCCGCCGCCCCGGTCGGCGTCGCCGTCGCGGTGGGCGTCTCGGTCGCGGTGGGCGTCTCGGTCGCGGTGGGCGTCTCGGTCGCGGCGGCCGTCTCGGTCGCGGTGGCCGTCTCGGTCGCGGTGGGCGTCATGCGGAGTGCTCCAGGAAGAAGTGGGCGTAAGGCACGGTCCAGACGGCCTCGTGGGCGAGCCGGTGTCCGGTGTAGCCGTCGTCGCCGTAGGTGGTGCCGTGGTCGGAGCAGACGATGGCGAAGCAGCGCCGGCGGGAGCCCATCGCGGCGAAGAGCCGGCCGATGTGACGGTCGACGTACTCCAGCGCGGCGGCGTGCGTGGCCCGGCTGTCGCCGGCCTCGCGGGTGGCGCCGGGCGTGTGGAACCAGTTGGGCTGGTGCAGCGCGGAGACGTTGAGGAAGAGGAACAGCCGCTGCTCCTCGGGGAGCGAGCCGACGACCCGCTCGGCCCGCGCCACCTGGGCCTCGAAGGAGGTGGGGGACGCCACGCCGAACTCGGGCTCCCAGTGGCTCTCCTGGAACATGCCGGGGAGCACGTCCCCGAGCGCACCCTGTTTGTTGAAGAAGCCGACGCCGCCGACGCACACCGTGCGGTAGCCGGCCGCGGCGAGGCCGGAGACCAGGTCGGGCGTGTCGAAGACCCAGGTGCGTCCCGCGGTGGTCTCGCTGCCGGCGAAGCGCGCCGCGAACAGCCTCGGGTGCGGGCCGGGCGCGGCGGGGGTGGGCAGGAAGCCGGCGAACATCGCCTGGTGGGAGGCGTAGGTGAAGCTGCCGGGCGCGTGCCGCCGTTCCCAGGCGCCGCCCGGGAGGTGGCGGGCGAGGTGGGGGATGCGTCCGGCGGCGGCCAGTTCGGCGGCCACGTCGTACCGGAGGGTGTCGAGGGTGAGCAGGAGGAGGTCGTCGCGGCCGACGACCTCGTTCATGTCCGGCCCCTCGGGGGCGGTCTCAGGCTGGTGCACGGTGGTTCCTCGGGTGGTGGTGCAGGGGTGCGCGCCCGTGCGCGTACGGGAGTGCGGCCGCGACCTGGGCGGCGTAGGTGTCGAGGCCCTCGGCCCCGCTGCCGGGCAGGCCGGTGAGGCCGGGCAGCAGGTCCCCGAAGGCGTTGACCTCGGCGACGGCGAACCGCCGCCAGCCGACGGCCGGCAGCAGGTCGACGCCGACGCAGAGGGTGCGGGGGAAGCAGGCCGCGGCCCGCTCGCAGATGCGCAGGGCGTCGGCCCAGCGGGGGCCGGCGGCCTCGACCACGGCGGCGAGGTCGCCGCGCAGCCCGCCGAGGTGGAGGTTGGTCATGGGTGACCGGCTGGTGCGGACGACGGCGTGGGTGGCGCGGCCGGCCACGACGACCACGCGCAGGTCCGCCGTACGGCCGCCCAGGGAGGCCTTGGGCCACCAGCGTTCGACGTGCAGCCCGTCGGGGGCGAGGGCGTCGACGAGGGCGGCGGTCTCGCGTTCGCCGGTGATGCGGCGCACCCGCAGCGAGTTGTGGAGGCTGCCGTCCTCGGTGGTCTCGACGGCGGTGGTGGCCCGGATCCGGCCGCGTCCCGCCGTCTCGACCGCGACGATGCCGGAGGCGGAGGAGCCGTGCGCGAGCTTGACGAACACGCGCGGCATGGCGTGGGCGTCCATGAGGGCGCGCACGTCGTCCCAGCCCCGGACCGGTGCCAGGCCGCCGGAGGTCGGAGAGCGGGGCACGGGCACCTCGGCCGTGTCCAGGACGCGGTGGCAGAGCCTCTTGTCGAAGAGCACGGCCAGTTCGTCCGGGTCGTCGAGGCGCACCCCGCCGGTCAGGGACCGTACGGCCGCGGTGAACCCGGCGTACCAGCGGGCGCCGCCCTCCACGCGGGTGGGGTCGTCGAGTCCGCGCAGGACCCGGTCGACCTCGGCGTTCTCCCCCGGCGAGTCGAGGCGTACGAGCTCGTCGGGCCCGAAGACGGCACCGCCCTCGTGCAGGACGGCGGCCCAGGGCACGACGCGGGGCGCGGGCAGCCCCGCGTCGTGCAGGGCCTGGCCGAAGAGGGCGACGCGGCGGTTCTCCGGGTTGCCGACGACCGCCCAGCGCGGGGGCGTGTGCTGTGTCACGGCCGTGGTGGCTATTCGCCCACGGCGACGAACCGCCAGACGCGGCCGTCCCATTCGTCCTCGTCGGCGTGGCCGCGGTCGAGGTCGAGCCGGACGCCGGCGCCTGCCAGGGTGTCGCGGAAGCGCTGCTTCAGCGGGTCGCTGAGGTAGTTGTGGTGGAGGTCGAGGGAGCGGAGGTGGGTGAGGGGCTGTCCGCCCAGGAGGGCGGTGCCGCCCTGGTCGGTGAGGACGCCCATGGAGAGGTCCAGGTGCTCCAGCCGGGCGACCACGGGCGCGGCGGCCATGGCGGTGGCGATCTCGTCCTGGATGTCGCTGTTGCGCAGGGCCAGGTGCCGCAGCGCGGGCAGCCGGTCGCCCGCCATGACGGGCTCCACGTCGGTCAGGACGCAGTCCCCGCCGTAGTTGTCCGTGCCCAGCCAGAGGTCGAGGTGCTCCAGGGCCGGCAGGCTGCTCGCCGCGACGTTCCGGACGGCGGCGGCGGGCATGCCGCCGGTCTGCACGGTGAGGGAGCGCAGCCGCCCGTGCGTGAACGGCGGGATGACGAGGCCGCTGCCGCCGCGGACCCCGAACTCCTCCAGTTCGGGGAACCCGTCGAGCAGGGGGCCGACGTCGCCCTGGTTGATCCACGAGATCTCGCACTGCTCGGACTCCATGTCCCCGAGGAACAGGGCCCGCAGGGCGGGCAGCCGGTCCCGGGCGGCGAGGAGCGCCTCGATGATGTCGCCGGGGCCCTGGTCGTACGCCTCCTCCCAGGCGCCGACGACGAGCGACTTGACGCGGGTGGTGTCGACGGCCGCGGTGAAGCGGTCGAAGGCCGCGGGCCAGCTCTCGGTGGCGTCGTAGGGGTTGGAGGAGATCCGCCAGGCGACGGCGTCGGCCTCGGGCAGCGCGGCCAGGCCCTTCAGGTCCTCGGCCTCCGGGAAGTCGAACACGGGCAGTCCGTACGACTCCCGCAGATGCCTCGCGTAACTCATGGTCCCCGCCGTTCCTCTTCGGTCCCGGACGCCTCGTCCGACGTGCCTGCAAGTTGTAGCAAGCGGCGCTGACAACGGCCGCGGCAGGGGCGGTTCCGGCGGCGTTCCCCGCCTCCCGGACCGCGTGCGGCCCCGTTGTCAGACCCCGGCCCTACGTTTCGTGAACGGCGCGGCGCACGGGGCGGCGTGCGGGAAGGGGACACGTATGTACCGGCAGGGGGACGTGCTGATCGTGCCGCTCGCGGAGGCCTCGGTGCCGCCGCACGCGGCGGACGCACCGCAGGAGCCGAGGGACGGGCGCGGGCGGCTGGTACTGGCGCTGGGCGAGGTGACCGGCCACGCGCACGCGGTGCTCGGTCCTGGCCGACTGGTGCGGGAGCCGGGCCCGTTCGGGCCGATGCTGCTCCATCTCCCGGACGGCGGGCGCGTGGTGCACGAGGAGCACGCCGCGATCCCGCTGCCGAAGGGCTGGTACCGGGTGGTGCGGCAGCGGGAGTACGTGCCGGGCGCGGTCCGCATCGTGGCGGACTGACGTGGCGGACTGACGTGACGGACGGCGGTGCGGGCCGGTGCATCCACAGGCCGGCGGACTGAGGGGGTTGAACGTGGTGAAGGCGATGGCGGAAGTACCGGTGGACGGGGCTGAGGTGGACGGGGCCGAGGTGGACAGGGCCGAGACGGACGAGGTCGAGGTGGACGAGGTCGAGGTGGACGGCGTGTCGGTCGTCGGGCCGGGGCGCGCGGCGCCGGCGGACGGGGTCGCGGAGGGCGACCGGCCGGCGGACGGCTGGCGGGCGGTCGCGGCCGCGACCGGGCCGGCGGACCGGGCGGCTGCGGAGGCGGGGGTGCGGCTCGCGTACCGGACGGCCGGACTCGCCGAGCCCGCCCGCATCGTGTGGGCCGACTCGCCGCGGGCCGCGCTGTGCCTGCTCGGCGACCCGGACGGCCCCTGGGGCACGGAGTCGCGCGGGCGGAGCGTACGGGAGGCGGTCCGCAGCGCGCCCTGGGCGGCCGAGCGCGCCCGGCTCAACGGGACGCTGGGGCCCCAGGGGTGGAGCCGGCGATGGGCCCTGACCGGAGCCCGCCTGTGGGAGAACACCGAGCGGCTCGCGGACCGCATCCGCACCGGGCTGGTCGAGGAGCTGGCGGAGGACCGCGCGGAGGAGGCGGAGGTCCGGCTGCTGCTCCTGGACGCGGTCCTGGGCCAGCACGACGCGGCCTGGCTGAGCGCGTACGACACGGGTGCCGGCACGCCGCTGGAGGGGGTGGCGGCGGTGGCCACGGCCGCGGGCTGGTGGTGGCCGTACGAGCGGCTGGCCGTGGTGTGCGAGCGCCCCGTGGAGCTGCACCGGGACGAAGCGGGCCGGCTGGACCGCGGCGACGGACCCGCCCTCGCCTTCCCGGACGGCTTCGCCCTGTACGCGTGGCGCGGGATGCCGGTGCCCGCCGATCTGCTGTCCGGCCTGGCCACGCTGACGCCCGAGCGGATCCGGGAGGAGGAGAACGCGGAGCTGCGCCGCGTGATGCTGGAGCACTACGGCTACGAGCGGTACCTGGACGAGTCGGGAGCCGAGCCGGTGCACCGGGACGGGACGGGGGTGCTGTGGCGGATACCGCTGCCGGACGACGAGGACGTGGTGATGGTGGAGGTGGTCAACTCCACGCCCGAGCCCGACGGTACGAGCCGCACCTACTGGCTGCGCGTACCGCCGGAGACCCTCACCGCACGGCAGGGGGTGGCGTGGACCTTCGGCCTGGACGCGGCGGAGTACGCGCCGTCCCGGGAGACCTGACCAGGGGCCCGCGGGCCGCTGCGGGGCTCAGCCCGGGTGCGTCTCGCGCCAGTCCCGGACCATGGCCTCGACGTCGAAGGGGCGGAGGTTCAGCGGCGGTCCCGGGGGCGGCATCCGGATCGCCGCGGCGATCTTCTCGTTGACGGCGGTGAGGATCTGCCGGACGCGGGCCTCGGTCCTCGCCCCGGCGACCTCCTCCACGGCGTCCTCGGCCTCCTTGCGCAGGGCCAGCGCGGGCGGGAGGACGGAGACGCCCTCGCGGTGGAGTTTGCCCTTGACCCACCACAGCTCGTCGTAGGGGGCCGCGTCGTCGGCCAGGGGCTTGCCGAAGCCGGCCAGTTCCTTGAAGTCGCCGCGCTCCGTGGCCTCGCGGATCTGCTTGTCCACGAACGACTCGAAGCTGACACCCGGTGGTTTTCGCTCGGTCATGCCTCCAGCCTACGGAATCCGCCGGGCTCCCGGCCCGGCGGGTAGGCTCGGGCAGCAGCGCACGCGCGAGGCGCAGGGACCTCGAACCGAGGGGCAGACCCCAAGGGAGGGACGATGACCGAGCTGACGCTGGTGCGGGGCGACATCACCGAACAGCAGGTGGACGCCGTGGTGAACGCCGCGAACTCCTCCCTGCTCGGCGGCGGGGGCGTGGACGGCGCGATCCACCGCCGGGGCGGCCCGGAGATCCTCGCCGCCTGCCGCGACCTGCGGGCCTCCCACTACGGCAAGGGCCTGCCCACCGGCCGAGCCGTGGCCACCACCGCCGGGAAGCTCCCGGCCCGCTGGGTGATCCACACCGTCGGCCCGGTCTGGTCGCGCGAGGAGGACCGCTCCGCGCTGCTGGCCTCCTGCTACCGCGAGTCACTGCGCGTCGCGGACGAGCTGGGCGCCCGTACCGTCGCCTTCCCCGCGATCTCGACGGGCGTCTACGGCTGGCCGATGGACCACGGCGCGCGCATCGCCGTCGAGACGGTGCGCGCCACCCCGACCTCCGTGGAAGAGGTCCGCTTCGTGCTCTTCGGGGAGCCGGCCTACGAGGCCTTCGCCGCCCACGTGCCGTGAGCCGGCCGGCCCGGGCCCCGGGGGTCCGGGCCCGGGTGACCGGGCCCGGCTGTGCGGCCCGGCCTGGTGCGGGCGGTCGGGTCAGCCGGTCGCGATGCGGGCGCCGTAGGAGGTGAGGGCGCCGATCACGTCGGCGTAGTAGAAGCGCCAGGCGCAGCGCCGGCTCGCGCTCTCCGGGACGCCCTGGCAGGCTGCCTGCGTGCTGAGGTCGATCGCGGTGTTGGTGCCCTTGGCGATGACGCGCTCGGGGTGGTCGGGCCAGTCGAGTTCGAAGACCGGGCCGCCGCTGTCGCCGTTGCCGACCGGCGCGACGTGGTCGACCTGCTCGGCGCGGACCACCGGGCCCACGCTGTAGCCGATGTTGATCCACTGGCCGGTGGCCTTGACCTGGATGTTGCAGACGGCGCCCGAGTACGCGCCCGAGTCGCAGAGCCAGTCGCCCGTGTAGCTGCGGCGGGCTCCGGCCACGGGCTTGGAGAACTCGCCCGTGCCGACGCCGCCGTCGTAGATGCGGCCCGCGGAGGTGGCGTTGACCAGCAGCGTGTCGCGGGTCTTGTTGGTGCCGGAGACCGTGCCCATGGTGATGCCGCCGCCGGTGCGGGCGGTCGCTCCGTCGTCGGCGCAGTGCCCGGCGGACAGCATGGCCGAGGTGCCGGTGCTGGTGATCACGGCGAAGCCGGTGGAGCAGCCGTTCCAGCGGGCGCCGCCCCAGTACGGCGAGGTGTCCGCGCCGCGCGAGACGGGTGCGGGGCGCTCGGCCGTCCGCCGCAGGGGCACCGAGGCGGTCAGGCCGTCCGCGGCCGCGGTGCCGGCGGTGGCCACGGTGAGGCCGCCGCCGTCGGCGTCCGGGGCGACCGAGAGCACGCCCGGCTGCCGGATGAGCCGGGCCGCCTCGGCCTGGAGTGCGCGCTCGGTGTGGGCTGCCGGCAGCACCCGTACCGGCACGCTGCGCCGGATGTCGGCCACCAGGTTCCGTACCGGAGCGGGCAGCGCTCCCTTCCAGTACAGGCGCAGTTCGCGGTTCTCGGGTGCGGTGACGATGCCGGCGTAGCCCTCCGCGCGGGTGGCGGTGATGCGGTCGGCGGCGGCGTCGAGCTTCTTCTGCAGGGCCATCAGGTCGGCCCAGGACGCGAAGCCGCCGGGGACGGGGCCGGTGTGCCCGGTGGTGGCGCCGGCCGGGGCGGCGGGCGCGGGTTTGGCTGCGGGTGCGTCCTGTGCGGCGGCGGTGCCGGCCACGAGTGACGCGGCGAGCGCACCGGCGCCGAGCACGGTGGCCAGCCTGCGGCGCGCGGCGGTGCGGCCGGCCGGGCCGGGGCCGCCGGTGCGGGTGATGCGTATGCGGTGGTTCATGTGCCCCCCTGTCATTGCCCGTTCATCGGGACGGGCTCATGCTCGGGCGGGGGGCGTCCCGGGCGCATGGGGCGGTTGTCCCGTCGTGAGGGGACTTCACAGGGGGACTGCGTACGGGAGGCTCGTACGCGGGCTCCCGGTGGGGTGAACGACGCCGCGCCCGGGTGCGGGGGCACCCGGGCGCGGCGCGTCGGCGTCGCCCGCGGCCGGCGGGCGGGCCGGGGCGGTGCGTCAGGCGTTGACGCAGACGTTGCCCGCGGCCGGGTTGAGCAGGCCGATGACGTTGATCGAGTTGCCGCACACGTTCAGCTGGGCGTGGACGGGGACCTGGATCACGTTGCCCGAGAGGACGCCGGGCGAGCCGTACGCGAAGCCCTCGGCGATGGAGTCGGCGGACGCGGCGCCCGCGCCGCCGAGGACGAGGGCGGCGGCGGCCAGCACACCGGCGGCGATGGTCGTACGAATGCGCATGGGGTTTGCTCCTAGCGTGGGGAACTGCTCCACCACCTGCGTGGGGAACGGCCTCCGCCACCCTGGCCCCTGACGGAACGGCCACCCCTCAGCGCCACGGCGGGGACACGCGAGGCCACACGATCGGGTGGGCCCGGCCGGCCCAGTACGTGCCCCGCTCCGGGCGCCGCCCGGAACCCGCCAGGAGCGGAAGGAACCCGTCCGCCACGGCACCCCTCATGATCAGTGGACCCCGGGGGGAACGGCGCGCAGCGCCCGGCCCCCACGGGCCGACCGCCCCGCGTGGGCGGCCCTGCCGACCCGTAACGATCAAGTCGAGGAACCAACGTGTCCCTGTCGCCGCATCGACGCCTGACCGTGAGCACCACCCTGCTCGCCGCCCTGGTGGGCGGTCTCGTGCCCGCCGCCGGCGCGTACGCCGCTCCCGCCCCCGCCGCTCCCGCCGCCGCGCGGGCCACCACTCCGGCCCCCGACCTGGACGGGGTCGTCGCGGCGCTCAACTCCGCGATGGCGAACGGCGCGCCGGGCGCGCTCGCCCGCTTCACCGGCCCCGACGGCGCGCAGAGCCGTGCCGTGGGCGTCCGTGACCGTGTCAGTGGTGCCGCCATGGACGCCAAGGCCCGCTTCCGCATCGGCAGCGTGACGAAGACCTTCTCCTCGGTGGTGCTGCTGCAGCTCGTGCAGGAGAAGAAGCTGGAGCTGGACGCCCCGGTCAACCGCTACCTGCCCGGTCTGCTGCCGGACGAGCGGATCACGGTGCGCCACCTGATGACCCACCGCAGCGGCCTGGCGGACTACACGGAGAAGATGTTCGCGCAGACGGTCCCGGGCTTCGAGGCCGTGCGGAACCGTCAGTTCAGCTACCAGGAGCTGGTGGACCTGTCGCTGGCCGAGCCGCGCACGACCCAGCCGGGCGTCGCGTACAAGTACTCGAACACCAACTTCGTGGTGGTCGGCATGCTCATCGAGAAGCTGACCGGGCGCCCGGTCGCCAAGGAGTACGACCGCCGCATCATCAAGAAGCTCGGCCTGCGCAACACCTCGTACGTGCACCCGCAGACGGAGATCAAGGGCCTGCACGCCCGCGGTTACCTGCACCCCGACGAGGCGGGCGCGCCGCTGGTCGACTCCACCGAGCAGACCGTGTCCTGGGGCCAGTCGGCCGGCGCGATGATCTCGAACGCGGCCGACCTGAACACCTTCGTGAAGGGTCTGCTGGGCGGCAAGCTGCTGAAGCCGGCGATGCTGGACGCCATGACCACGGTCACGCCGACCGATGCCACGAACACCCGTCACTACGGGCTCGGGCTGCGCCGGTACGACCTGTCGTGCGGCACCTCGGTGTACGGGCACACCGGCACCGTGCAGGGCTTCTACACGTACGCGTTCGCGACCAAGGACGGCAAGCGCAGCCTGGCCGCGATGGCGAACACCTCGAACCGGGGTGTCGCCAACACGGCCCTGGGCGGCGTGCTGGAGCCCGCGTTCTGCGGCAAGAAGGCCCCGGCGGCGCGGTCCGCGGCGCGCGGGTTCTCGGTGAACCCGGCTGAGGCGGACCTGCCCGAGCGCCGCTGACCCCGGCCCTCTGACGGCGTGCGCGTCCCCGGCCCGGTGCGGGCCGGGGACGCGCACGTCCTGCAGTGCCGGGGTCCCGCCGGGGTCAGGCCCCGTCGAGGACCGCGCGGATGACGTGGCGTGCGTTGCCGGCCATGTGCGCGTTCACACCCCGGTAGTGGGGCAGCGCGATGACGGCCTGTGAGAGGGCACGGCCCCGGCCGCGGCGCCAGGTGGCGTCGTCCACGCCGAGGGCGTCGCGGAACACCTCGCGCGCCCCGGCCGGCAGCAGGTTCCAGGCGGGGAAGAGGTCGCAGGCCGGGTCTCCGACACCCGTGCAGCCGAAGTCGATCACCGAGGTCAGCCGGCCCCCGGAGACCAGCAGGTTGCCCGGCATCAGGTCCGCGTGCAGCCAGACCGGCGGCCCGTCCCAGGCCGGCGCGGCCAGCGCGTCCTCCCAGACGGCGAGCAGGCCGTCGCAGTCGACGCCCTCCTCGGGGATCCCCCGCAGTTCCTCGACCGCCGCCCTGGTGGCGGCGTCGAGCCCGGCGAGCGGCCCGCCGCGGTACGCGGGCGGCGCGTCCGGCAGCGCGACGCCGCGCATCACCGTGACGAAGGCCGCGAGGTCGCGGGCCAGCGGGACCGGCGCGTCGAGTGCCCCGGCCTCGGGGTTCGCGCCGGCGAGCCACCCGTACACGGACCAGGGCCAGGGGTATCCCTCCGCCGGGCGGCCGGCGCCGAGCACCGCGGGGACGGGCGTGGGCAGCAGGGGCTCGAGGCGCGGCAGCCAGCGGCGCTCCAGTCCCACGTCCCCGGCACCGCCCTCGGTCAGCGGCAGCCGTACGGCCATCAGGTCGCCGAGCCGGAACATGGCGTTGACCGTGCCGCCGGAGGGGATCCGGGTCACCGGGAGTCCGGCCCACTCGGGGAACTGCCCGGCGACGAGCCGTCGTACGAGGTCCTCGTCGATGTCCTGTCCGCCGGGGGCCGACGGTGCTGCGTCCGTGGGGATCATGAGGACCATGTGACCGGCGCCGGCGGACCGGGGTCAACCGCTTTTCGACCCGGCCGCGCCGCTGTGACAGGCGGGTCGGCGCAGGAGCCACCGGCGGCTCGACGCAGGGGCAACCCGCGGTTCAGCGCAGGAGCCACTGGCGGGTCAGCGCCATGACCTCGCCGCGGCTCCGGCCGCCGTGGTCCACGTGCAGGAAGTGACCGGCGATCCGGACGGAGAAGGTGAGCAGGCAGCGGACCTCGACGTCGTCCTCGTCCGGGCAGAAGGAGCGGTAGAGGGAACGCAGGTACTCCATGCGGCGGTTGTCCACCCGGCGCAGGCGCTCCGCCACGGCCTCGTCCCGGCGGGCCCAGTCGCGGACGGCGAGGTCGGCCGCGGTGCCCAGGGCAGGGTGGCGCTCACCGCCGGCGGCGATGGTGAAGAGGTGGTCGAGTTTGGTCCGGGCGTCCCCGCCGCCGCTCTCGACCTCCTCGATGACCGCGTCGGCGACCGCGCGCTCCCAGGTGTCGAGCATCTCGGCCAGGAGCGCGTCCCGGTTGCGGAAGTAGCCGTAGAAGCCGCCCTTGCTGACCCCGAGGGCGGCGGCCAGCGTCTCGACCCTGACCGCGTCCGGGCCGCCGGCGGCCAGCGCCTTCAGACCCTCGTCGATCCAGGCGCCGCGCGGCGTGCGGATCGCGCCCATGGATGTCTCCCCTCGGGTGTCTCCACCCGTCTATACGGTGCCGTATAGACGGTGCTAGCGTAGATCTATACGGCATCGTATAGACAGGGGTACGGCTGATGAGACTTCCCAGGTCCGCGCACACCTCCCAGCCCTGGCGGATCCGCGAGATCGCCCCGGACTTCACGGTCGAGGACGTCTGGGCCCTCCCCACCCCGGGCGGCCCCGACGACCTCGCACGTCTGGTGGACCAGTTCGCCCGCGGCACCGGCGAGCCGGTCCGGGCGCCCGTCACGCGCTTCCTCTTCGCCGCCCGCTGGAAGCTCGGCGAGTGGTTCGGCTGGGACGAGGAGGGCAGCGGCGTCGGCGGACGGATCACCACGCTGCGGGACCGCCTGCCCGCCGACCTCCGCGCCGGGAACAGGGGCCCCGACCTGCGCACGGTCCCGTTCACCTCGGTCTACCAGACGCACGACGAGTGGGTCGCCGAGATGGGCAACGGGACCGTGCACGGGCTGATGCACATCGGCTGGGTACCGGACGGCTCCGGCGCGTACCGCGGTCAGATGGCCGTACTCGTCAAGCCGAACGGCCGGCTCGGCGCGCTGTACATGCTGGCCATCAAGCCGTTCCGGTACGCGGGGGTCTACCCGGCACTGATCCGCGGCATCGGCCGCGAGTGGGCGGCGAACGGCGCGAACGGCGCGAAAGGGGTCAAGTCCGCCGGGCGCTGACGGACCGTGACGAGTACCCGGCCGTTCGGGGCACTCCTCGTCACTGTCCGTCGTCGCAACGCCGTGCGCGGGCGGTCCTGGTGTTCCCTGGACCCGAAGGGGGAGGCAAGGGACGAGGAAGGGCTGGTTCATGCGACGTGCGCCCGCGGTCGGTGCGGTTCTCGGTCTGCTGCTGGCAGGAGGCGGCTCCGCGTACGCGTCCATACAGCCGGGGACCGTGACGGAGCGTCACGCCCCGGACCGGCCGGCCGCGGGGCAGGAGGAGCGCGTCGCGACGGCCCTCACCCGGCTGCCGCTGCGGTTCGTCGAGAACCGCGGGCAGGCGTCCCCGGGCGTGGACTACTACCTCGACGGCGCCACCGCCTCCGTGGGCTTCGGCGCGTCCGGGCTCAGGTACGCGGTCACCAGCCCGTCCGGGGCGGCCCCGAGGACCGGGGTCGGCCGGGACCCGGTGGCGGAACTCCGCGCACGGGCCGGGGAGAAGCGGACCCGCTGGGGCCTGACCCTGGGCTTCGACGGCGCCCGGCCCGTCAGGCCCGTGGCCGAACAGCTCGCCCCGGGGCACGTGAGCCACTTCAAGGGCGCGCCCGAGGAGTGGCGCACCGGCATCCGCGCGTACCAGCGCGTGGTCTACAACGACCTCTGGCCCGGCATCGATCTCGTCTACTCGGGCTCGGGCGGCCGGATGAAGTACGAGTTCCGGGTGGACCCCGGGGCGGATCCCTCCCGCATCCGGATGACCTGGCGCGGACCGTCCGACGTCAGCGTGGACGGGTCCGGGGCGCTCCGGGTCGAGACCGGTGCCGGGTCCTTCACCGACGAGGCGCCGGTGACGTACCAGCCCGGGAGCGGCGGCGGACGCCGCACCGAGGTGCGCAGCGCGTTCCGGCTGTCGAAGCACGAGGACGTCTTCACGTACGGCTTCGACCTGGGCTCGTACGACCGGACCCGGCCGCTGGTCATCGACCCGGTGACCTTCGCCTACTCCGGGTTCGTCGGCGGCGCGGGCGCCGACGCGGCCTACGACGTCGAGGTCGACGGCTCGGGTGCCGCCTACGTCACCGGGGAGACCGCCTCGGACGCGGGGACCTTCCCCGAGGGGACCGGCCCCGACCTGTCGTACAACGGCAGCACCGACGCCTTCATCGCCAAGGTCGCTCCCGACGGCGCCACCCTGGTCTACGCCGGCTACATCGGCGGGACCGCCGGGGACATCGGCCAGGGAGTCGCGGTCGACGCCTCGGGCGCCGCCTACGTCACCGGCTACACCTCCTCGACCGCCACGTCGTTCCCCGTCGTGGGCGGCCCCGATCCGGACGGCCTCTACAACGGCTTCCTCTACGACGCCTTCATCACCAAGGTCGACCCGACCGGCTCGGCCCTGGTGTACTCCGGCTACATCGGCGGCGACCGGGTGGACATCGCCAACGGCGTCGCGGTCGACGCCGCGGGCAACGCCTACGTGACCGGGTACACCGACTCGGCCCAGGCCACCTTCCCGGTGGCGGTGGGACCCGACCTCACGCAGAACGGCCACTACGACGCCTTCGTCACGGCGGTGAACAGCGCCGGCAGCGGCATCCTCTACTCGGGGTACCTGGGCGGCGACACCTACGACGCGGGCCAGTCGATCGCCGTGGCGCCGTCCGGCGCGGCGGCGTACGTCACCGGTGTGACCGCCTCGAACGAGGGCACCTTCCCGGAGACCGTGGGTCCCGACCTGACCCACAACGGCGGCAACGACGTGTTCGTCGCCAGGATCGACTCCGGCGGGGCGGGCCTGGGCTACGCGGGCTACCTCGGCGGGACGGAGGAGGACTCGGGCCGGGGCATCGACGTCGACGCGTCGGGCGCCGCCTACCTCACCGGTGACACCAGGTCCGGTTCCGGCTTCCCCGCGGTGACGGGGCCCGCCACCACGCCCCGCCAGGGCAGCGAGGCGTTCGTCACGAAGGTGCGGCCCGACGGAACCGGCCTCGTCTACTCCGGTTTCATCGGAGGGGACGCCGACGACCTCGGCCGGGCGGTGGCCGTGGGAGCGGACGGCGCCGCCTACGTCGTCGGGCGGACGACCGTCGCGCAGGGCTTCCCTGCGCACCGGGGCCCGGACGTGACGCACGGCGGCGGCGTGTGGGACGCCTTCATCGCCAAGGTGGCACCCTCCGGCGCGCTCCTCCAGTACGCCGGCTACCTCGGGGGCATCTCCGACGACCTCGGCTCCGGCGTCGACGTCGACTCCGCGGGCAGCGCCTACGTCGTCGGCGAGACCTACGCCACCGGGAGCCTGACGCCGCCCTTCCCCACGGTGGTCGGCCCCTCCACGACCCACGGCGGGGCAAGCGACGCCTTCGTGGCCAAGGTGACCGAGACCCCCGACGCGGACCTGGCGGTCACCAAGTCCGACCAGGGGTCCGACCCCGTGGCGGTGGGCGGCACGGTGACCTACACGATCAGGGTGGACAACCTCGGCCCCGCCGCCGCCACCGGCGTGACGCTCACCGACGAACTCCCCACGAACCTGCTGGACTTCACCTCGGCGAGCGGTGCCAGCTGCGTCGAGGAGGTGGTGGGCCTGGTCGTGTGCGACCTCGGCACGCTCGACGCGGGGAGCAGCAGGACGGTGACCGTCAACGCGACGGCGGTCGCCGCCGGTTCGGC
This sequence comes from Streptomyces sp. NPDC101118, assembly GCF_044759445.1. Lineage (NCBI taxonomy): Bacteria > Bacillati > Actinomycetota > Actinomycetes > Kitasatosporales > Streptomycetaceae > Streptomyces > Streptomyces sp. NPDC101118. Next base: position 42,570 of record NZ_JBIVZG010000030.1, read on the forward strand.
GACGGACACCGCGGAGGTCCCGTGGCCGTCCGACCCCAACCCCGCGAACAACCGGGTCCAGGAGACGACCACCCTCACCCCCGGCAACCCCGGCCCCGCGCTGTGCTTCGGGCTCCCGGCGACGATCACCGGCACGGCCGGCAACGACCGCATCAGCGGCACGTCCGGGGACGACGTCATCATCGCCGGTGACGGCGCGGACAACGTCAACGGCCGGGGCGGCAACGACCGGATCTGCGGCGGCGCCGGCAACGACAGCCTGAACGGCGGCGGGAACGACGACCGGCTCGACGGCGGCGCCGGGCAGGACACCCTGACGGGCAGCGGTGGCAGCGACACCCTGCTCGGCGGCGACGGTGACGACGAACTGGGCGGCGGCGCGGGCGCCGACTCCCTCGACGGCGGCGCCGGAACCAACGTCAACAACGGCGGCTCGGGCACCGACACCTGCCGCAACCCCTCTTCGGGACGCGGCTGCGAGGCGTAGCCTCCCGCTCGAACGGACCGAGGGCGGCCCCCCTGCCGAAGCCGGGGTGCCGCCCTCGCCCTGTACAGCCCGGCTCAGTACAGCCCGGCGTAGACCTGCCAGCCGGTGGCGATCTGGACGCGAGAGCCGAAGGTGCCCTTTCCGGTGCCCGCGTAGCGCCAGATGACGCCGGAGGTGTCGCGGGCGATCAGGTCCGCCCGGCCGTCACCGGTCAGGTCGCCCACGCCGGCCAGGGCGTTGTACGCCGTGCCCCAGTTGTCGGCGAGCTTCACGGGGGCGGCGAACTTCCCGCCGCCCAGGCCGCTCATCCGCCACAGCTCGTTGCCCGTGTCGTGCAGGACCAGGTCCCCGTGGCCGTCGCCGTCGAGGTCCCCCGCGCCGGTGATCCGCTTATAGCCCTTGTAGGCGCCCGGGACCTGCGTCCGCGCCGCGAACACGCCGTCGCTGTTGCGGGCGTACAGGTACAGGGCGCCCGTGGAGGCGTTGCGGGCGACCAGGTCGCCGCGGCCGTCGCCGGTCACGTCACCGGGCGAGGTCAGCACGTCGTACTGGTTCCAGCCGGTGCCGACGAGCTTGTTGGCGGTGGCCGGGGTGACCGTCTTGCCGCAGGAGGGGGTGTACCGGCGCAGCTCGCCGGCCGCGTTGCGGACCAGCAGGTCGTTGCACCGGTCGCCGTTCATGTCCTTGATCGGTACGGGGCGGATCCCGGCGGGCCAGCCTGAGCCGGTGGCGGTGCCGTGGAACGTGCCCTTCCCGTCGCCGTACACGAAGCGGAGGCCGCCGGTGGTGGTGTGGGCGAGGACGTCGCCCGTGCCGTCGGGCCACTGCTCGAAGTTGCCGTAGTCGTGCGGGGCGGGGCCGCCGCCGGACACCCTGCCGGTGCCCGATGCGACGGAGACGGCCGCCGTCGTGCCGTACGGAACGGCCTTGAGGGTCCAGCGGAACCCGCCGTTGGGGGTGTAGGCGCCGGTGGCGGTCTTCAGGTCCCAGTCCACCGCGAGGCGGCCGGGGCCCGCGCCACCCGTGAGGGTCCGCAGCGGCGTGCCGGCCAGGTCCGTGAAGGTCATGGTCCAGGAGGTGACCGGGCGGCTGAGCAGGAAGTCCCAGCGGACGGGGGCGTACCTCGGGTCGACGGTGCCGGGTGAGCCGCTCTCCGTCACGGTGAGCGGCGACGGGTCGATGCCTGCCGGCCGTACGTGGACCTTCTCGTCGGCGTCGACCCAGGCCACCAGGTTGGTGAACTCGTCGACGGCCCAGCGCACGCGCCGGTCCAGGGCCAGGCCCTTGACCGGCACTCCGGTGGCGAGGGTACGGCCGGCGCCGGTCCGCGCGTCGGTCAGGGCGAGGGTCCTGGCCGTGTGGTCGTGGCGCACGGTGAATCCGTCACCGAGCAGCACGTCGCCGGCCGGTACGGACTTCGAGGTCTTGGCCACGGTGTCGAAGACGCCCGCGGGGCCGGTGCTGCCGCAGCTCCAGTACAGCCAGCGGCCGCGGGCCTGGAGCTCCTTGGGCACGCAGGGCGCGCCGGTCTCCACGGTGACCGGGCTGCTCGTGGGCGTGCTCCGCTTCTCCAGCCGACCGGCCGTGGAGGTGGCGCTCCACAGGACACCGGCGTCGAGCGCGGCGGTTCGGACAGACCGCTTGAGCAGGTGGCGGCCGAACTCGGCCACGTACTGGGCCGGGGCCGCCCCGCCCGAGTTGAAGAGCACGTACCCGTCGGACACGTCCACGAGCGAGCCGCCCGTGGTCTCGGCGAACTCCAGGAACGCCTTGCTGTCGAGCGCCCTGACCCGGTCCCGCTCGCCCTCCACGTCCGCGCGGTACTGGACCACGTCGCCGCCGGAGCCCGCGTTGCCCCACAGCGGGGTGCAGTTCACGGAGGAGACCGGGCAGGGGGCGTCGGTCTCGGTGCCCGCGGTGCGGGCCGAGGCCGTCAGGCCGGCGGTGGGCGAGCTGCCGATCTTCCAGACGCTGGTGCGGTCGGTGGCGGTGCTGTTGTGGTCCTCGGCCACCCGCAGCACGCCGCGGCTGATCGCGATGCCGGTCTTGCGGTAGCCGGGGCCCGGCACCTGGGCCAGCTTCGCCGGCAGCGGCGTGCCGTCGGTGGCCCTGCCGATGCGCTGCACCCACCAGTCCGCGGCGTTGGTGCCGCCGACCGCGAGGACGCGGCCGTCGGGAGTGGGAACGAGGCTGGTCAGGGCGGCCGGGAGGACGGTGCGCTCGGCGCCGCCGGCGACCGGGGCGGCGTAGAGGGCCTCGTACTCGCCGTGGATCAGCACCCAGTCGCCGAGCAGGGCGGCGGACTTCGGCTGGTACAGCTCGCTGTTCTCCTCCTCGAAGGAGACCGTCTTGGCGGGGCCGGTCATGGCCGTGCGCCCCTTGGTGACCAGGTAGGGGCCGTCCAGTAGGCCGGCCCGCGTGCCGTCGAGCAGGGGCATCGCCTCCTCCGTCGCGTCGAAGGCGTCGGTGAAGACGGCGGAGGCGAAGTCGACGTACCCGGCGCGGGTGTCGTCGAACTCGCCCTCCTCGCTGACCCGGTACTTCAGCAGCGCGCCCGCCGTGTCACCCGCGCCGCCGGGCCACACGTACACGCTGACGGTCTCGCCCTGCGGCAGTCCGGTGATGGTACGGTCGCGCCGCTCGCCGGACGGGAAGTCGGTCAGCACCACGGCCGAGGTCGACAAGTCCTGCGTGATCACGCTGGAGCCGAACGTGCCCACGTACACCCGGCCCTGGAGGTCCACCGTGACCGGCGCGGAGCCGTCGGGGCGCCAGAGGGTCAGGCTCTCGGGGTCGTCGTCGTTCGGCAGGGCGACCAGGTCGGCGCCCTGGCCGTACCAGCCCTGGGAGGGGCTCGCCGGGACGGGGGCCGTCGCCGGGAGCGGGACGCTCACGAGGCCGGCGTACCGGGTCCAGACCGGGGCGTCGGCACCCGGCGGGACGTGCAGGAAGCCGGTCGTGCCGGAGGCGAGCAGCCGGTCGTCGCCGGGCTCCGCGTTCGGGTCGGGCGCGTCCAGGACGAGCTCGGTGACCGGCGGCACGGCGGTGGCGGCGGCGGCCGCCGTGCCGGGGCCGGCGAACGAGGCGCTGGTGGCGGCCAGCAGGCCGAGCGAGAGCAGCGCCGGGACGGCGCGGCGCGCGCGGGTGTGACGGGGCAAGGCGGGCCCTCCGGGGCGGATGCGCGGGAGGGCGTGCCGGACCGGGCGCGTGCGCGCCGGACCGCCCGGTGGCCCCCCACTGAGAATGGCGTGATCCTAATCGGACGGCTGGCCGAAACCGTGAGGGGGCCGGGCCGGGGAGCGGATTGACCGCGGGTGGGCGTTTTGGGCCGCTGCCGCGCGGAACGGTCCCGGGGCCGCTACTCCCCCGGCGGCGGGGCGGTCGTGGCGCGGATGACCAGTTCCGGGTCGAAGAGCAGTTCGCCGTCCGGCACCTCGCGCCCGCCGACCAGCGCCAGCACGCTGCGCCCGACCTCCAGCGCCAGCCGGTCGGCGGGCTGGCGGACCGTGGTCAGGGGCGGGTCGGTGAACTCGGTGATGGCGGAGCCGTCGTACCCGACCACGGACACGTCGTCGGGCACCGAGCGCCCCTGCCGCCTGATCCCGCGGATCGCGCCGAGCGCCATGTAGTCGCTGGCCGCGACGATCGCGGTGGCGCCCTGGGCCAGCAGCGGGGCGACCGCCGCCTGGCCGCCCTCGACGGAGTACGACTGGCGGATCACCCAGCGCCCGGCGTCCTCGATGCCGCGCCGGGCCATGGCCTCCAGGAAGCCGCGTACCCGCCGGTCGGCGGGGTGGTTGCCGGACGGGCCGGAGGCCATGCCGATCCGCCGGTGCCCCAGCCGGTGGAGGTGGTCGACGGCCAGTTCGGCGGCCAGCACGTCGTCGGTGGAGAACACCGGGGTGGGCACGCCGTCCGCGAAGACGCCGTTGATGCCGACGTACGGGACCCGGCGCTGGCGCAGCATCTCGTACGTGTCGGTGTCCGCGCCCTCCAGCGTGTTGGAGGCGGAGAGGAAGACGACGGCGGCCACGCCCTTGTCAACCAGCGCGGCGATGAACTCGGGCTCCGGCACGCCGCCCGGGAAGGCCGGGCAGAGCACGGTCTTCAGGCCGTGCGGCGCGAGGGCCGACTCGATGCGCTCGGCCACGTCCGCGAAGAAGGGATTGGAGACGAAGCCGGTGACCACGGCGACCAGCTGGCCCTGGGTCTGGCGCTCGTACCCCAGCTCGGCCATGGCCTGCTCGACGGCGTCCCGGGTCTTCTTCGACACGCCCTGGCGGCGGTTGATGACCCGGCTGACGGTCGCCTCGCTGACCTGCGCGCGGGCTGCGACGTCGGTGATGCCGACCTTCATCGCGGTCCTTCCGTGATCGTGAGCGACGCCAGTCCGCCGCGTGGCACGGCCAGCGGGCTGGGCCCCTCCGGCAGGACGGCCGGAGCGTCCCCGATCATACGGCCGTCCGGGGCATGGACGACGACCCGTACGGGCACCCCGCCGCCGCGCACGTCCAGCACCAGCCGGTCCCGGTCCGAGCCGTTGACCAGCTCGATCGTCCGGTACGCGGCCAGGTCGACCGGCACCACGAGGTCGCCGTGCACGCTCACCAGGCTCCGGTCCCCCGCCGTGACGCGGACGAGGGGGTAGAGGGTGTCGGGGCGGCCGGGCTCGACCTCGCCGTCCAGCAGGAGTTCTCGGTTCCGGCGCCACCGGCCGAGCCAGAACGCGAGCGCCGCGCGGTGCGCCTCCGGGATCCGGTCCAGGCGCACGGAGACCTGCGGTACGGCGTGGAAGGCGCCGATCAGCTGGCGGGCCACCGCCTCGACGGGCGCGCCGGGCGACCACATCAGCATGTCGGAGTGGACGGCTCCGCCGACCGCGAGCAGGGCGGTGTCCAGGGTGCGGACCCGGTTGGCCGTCGCGTCGGCCGGACAGTCGAAGGAGCGGAGCATGGTGCCGTACGGGGTCATCCCGGGTCCGGTGTACGGCTGGCGGAGCTCCAGCAGGACGTCGGGGCGCACTGCGGTGAGGGCGTCCCGCAACTCGGTGAGCAGGACGGTCATGGCCCGGCCCACGTCCCCGCGGCCGTCGCCCGCGTACGCCCGGGCCTCTTCCAGGAAGTCGAGCTTGAGGCCGTCGAGGCCGTGGTCGCGGACCAGTGCGGTGCACACGGCGACGACGTGGCGGCGCACCTCGGGGCGGCGCGGGTCGAGCACCAGCGCGCCGGGCGCCCCGGCCGCCTCGGGGGCGTACGGGTCCCAGGTGGCGCGGCAGGGTGCGTCGGTGCCCAGCAGCAGGGGAGCCACCCAGGCGAGGTAGCGGAGGCCGAGGGCCTGTACCCGGGCGACGTGTCCGGTGAAGTCGGGGAACTTGGCCGGGTCGGGGCGCCAGTCGCCGCAGCGCGCGTAGCCGCGGCCGTGGCCGCCGAGCTGCCAGCCGTCGTCGAGGATCAGCGCCCCGCAGCCGAGGCCGGCGGCGAGGGCCGCCTGGGTCTCGACGGCGGCGGCGCTGACGTCCTGGTTGAAGGCGTACCAGGTGGAGTAGACGGGGATGCGGGCCCCGTCGGGGACCGGCATGGGCGGGAAGGCGCGGGCGAACCAGGCCCGCAGGGTGCGCAGGGCGGTGGCGACGGAGGGGGCGCGGGGCACGAGCAGCACCCGGTGGGGGGTGTCGGCGGCGGGCAGCGCGAGGTGGACGACGTGGGTGTCGTTCTCCTCGGAGACGCCGAAGCGCAGGGCGGCCTCGGGTACCGGGTCGGCCGCGGCGAAGGTGAGGAGGGTGGCGCCGGAGTGGTCGTACAGGCAGCCGGCGGCGTGTCCGTCGACGAGGGAGACACGAGACCGGCCGGCCCAGTCGGCGAGCAGGGTGCGCCGCCAGCCGCCCTGGGGGTGCCAGTAGCCGGCGGCGTTGCCGAGGGGGACGGAGAAGCGGATCTCGACGGGCGCGCCGTCGGCCCTGACCTCCAGCAGGTGCGGTCCGTCCGGGAGTTCGGTCAGCGTCCAGCGGGGCGGGGTGGCGGCGCCGGGGGCGCGGACGGCGAGGGAGACCTGGTCGAGCAGCGGCGCGTACGGGGCGGGCGGCAGCAGGGCGGTCGTGACGGGCTCGGCTTCCTGGCGCTGGGACTGGGCGTGGGACTGGGCGTCGGACCGGGCGTGGGACTGGGACTGCACGGGTCACTCCTTCACGGCGCCGGCGAGCAGGCCGGATACGAAGTGGCGCTGCAGCGCCAGGAACACGAGGGCCATCGGGACCGCCGCGACGGAGGTGCCGGCGAGGATCGCGCCGTAGTCCGTCTCGTCCAGCCCCTGGAGGGAGGCGAGGGCGACCGGGATGGTGAACGACGCGCCGTCCCGCAGGACGATCAGCGGCCAGACGAAGTCGTTCCACTGGTAGAGGAAGAGGAAGACGGCCAGGGCGGCGAGGGCGGGCCGCATCGGCGGGAGGGCGACCCGCCAGAACAGGCGCAGTTCGCCGCAGCCGTCCATGCGCCCGGAGTCGAGGAGTTCGGCGGGGAGCGCGGCCATGGACTGGCGCATCAGGAAGATGCCGAAGGGCAGGGCGAGGTGGGGCAGGATCACCGCCTGGGGCGTGTCGAGCCAGCGGAGGTCGGCCATCATCGTGAACAGCGGTACCAGGGTGACCTGGGCCGGGACCACGAGGCCGAGCATGACCAGCGCGAACAGGGCGTCGCGGCCCTTGAAGCGGTAGGTGGCGAAGCCGTACCCGGCGAGGGTGCAGACGGCGCCGGCCAACAGCGTGTAGAGGGTGGCGTTGACCAGGGAGTTGAGGACCACGCGGCCGAAGCCGGCGGCGGTTTCCAGGGCGGCGAGGTTCTCTGCCAGCCGGCCGCCGGGCAGGACGGGCGGCGGGCTGTCGAAGATCTCGCGGGAGCTGTGGGTCGCGGCGACCACGAGCCAGCCGAAGGGCACGGCGACCACGGCGAGGGCCAGGGCGAGCGCGGAGGTCAGCAGGAGGCTGCCGGCGCGGCGGCGGGCCGGGGCGCCGGGGGCGGGACGGCGGGCGGTGGTCACGGGCGCTCCCCGAGGACCCGGAACTGGATCAGGCCGAGCAGGCCGATGAGGACGGTGAGGGCGTAGGCGATGGCCGACGCGTAGCCGAAGTCGAAGTACTTGAAGGCGTTCTGGTAGAGGTACACGCCGATGGTGAGGGTGGCGTTGTCGGGTCCGCCGCCGGTCAGCACGTACGGCTCGTCGAAGAGCTGGAGGGTGCCGATGGTGGACAGTACGGCGGTCAGCAGCAGGGCGGGGCGCAGTCCGGGCAGGGTGACGTGCCGGAAGGCGGCCCAGGGTCCGGCGCCGTCGACGGCGGCGGCGTCGTACAGCTCGGCGGGTACGGTCTGGAGCCGGGCGAGCAGGATCACGGCGTTGTAGCCGGTGTAGTGCCAGGTGAGGGCGAGGCCGAGGGAGACGCGGGCCCACAGGGGGTCGGTGAGCCAGGGCACGGGGCCGCCGCCGACGAGTCCGAGCAGCCAGTTGACCAGCCCGTACTCCTGGTTGAGGAGGACCGAGAAGATGATCCCGTAGGCGACGAGTCCGGTGACCATGGGCAGGAAGAATCCGAGCCGGAAGAGGGCGCGGGCGCGGAGCAGGCGGGAGTCCAGTGCGACGGCGAGCCCGGTGGCGAGGGCGAGCATCACGGGGACCTGGACGGCGAGGATCAGCGCGGTGTTCTTGAGGGCGGTCCAGAAGAGCGGGTCGTTCAGCAGCCGGGTGTAGTTGGCGGCGCCGGCGAACCGCTCCGTGCCGCCGGTGCTGCGGTACAGGCTGAGCAGGAAGGACCGGCCGATCGGGTAGAGCTTGAAGACCCCGAAGAGCACCAGGGCGGGCAGGACGAAGAGGTACGGGGCGGCGCGCCCGCGGCGGCGCGGCCGGCGGCCCGCACCCGCGCCCGCGGCGGGCGTGGCGGTGGTGGAGGGGGCGGTGAGTGCGGCGCTCATGAGCGGACCTTGCGGCCCGTCTGCTCGCCGAGCCGGTCGGCCGCCTCCCCCAGTACCTCGGCCGGCTCGGCGCCCTTGAGCAGCACCTTGGTCTGGGCGTCGGTGACGAGCTTGAGGGCGCGGGCGTAGTCGGCGGTGTAGTTGGTGGCGGACTGCGGTGCCCTGAGGGCCGCCAGGAACACCTCGCCCTTCTTCCGGCCGCCGAAGAACGGCGAGGGGGCGTGGAAGACCGGGTCGTCGTAGGCCTTCATCAGAGCGGGGGCGATGCCCTTGCCGCGGTAGATCCGCACCTGGGAGGCCGGCCGGGTGAGGACGTACTCGACGAAGGTCCAGGCGGCGGCCTGGTGCCTGCTGCTGCCGGCGACGGCGAGGTGGGTGGAGTTGACGGTGGCGGCGGTGGGGCCGCCGGGGCGGACGGCCGGGGGCAGGCGCACCCCCCACTTGCCGGCCTCGCCGGGCACCTGCTCCTCGATGATGCCGCCGAACCAGGTGGGGAGGGGCTGGACGGCGTTGGTGCCCTTCTTCAGCGAGCTCATCAGCGCGTTCCAGCCGCCCGCGAGGTCGCTGACGAGGCCGGCGTCGTTCATGGTCTTGATGAGGGTCATCGCCCGGACGGCCTCGGGTGAGCCGAGGGTGATGGTGCCGTCGAGGGCGAAGTAGAAGGCGCCCTGGAGCTGGAGCAGCATCTGGAAGAAGTTGGCGGCGTCCGGCTGGGAGGCGGGCTTGTCGATGCCGAGGAGGTGGGCGCCGGTCCTGGCCTTGACGCGCTTGCCGGCCTCTATGGTCTCGTCCCAGGTGGCCAGGGCGGCGACGTCGACGCCGGCCCGCTCGAAGAGGTCGGCACGGTAGTAGAAGCCGGCCGAGTTCGCCTCCCACGGGAGGGCGTTGACGCGCTTGCCGTCGGGGCTGACGGTCGCCCAGAGGCCCTGCGCGAAGGCGTCCTTGTGGGCGGTGGCGCCGAGAGGACCGAGGTCGGCGAGGCCGCCGGGGAACTTCTCCACGTAGCCGGGCAGGTAGTCGACGCCGATGTGGAGCACGTCTGCGAGGCCCTGGCCGCCGGCGGCCAGCGCCGTGGTGATCTTGTCCCAGATGGCCGGGTTGCCGATGTCCTCGACGGTGACCCGGATGTCCGGGAACTGCTTGTTGAACTCCGGTACGAGGGCTTTGAGTTCGGCGGCCGGCCCCTGCCAGGACCAGACCGTGATGTCGCCCTTGCCCCGCTCCCCCGCGTGGCCGCCTCCGGCGTCGCCGCCGCTGCCCGAGCAGGCGGTGAGCACGGGCAGGGCGGCGGCGAGGCCGCCGCCCATCCGCAGCACGCTTCGACGGTTCAACTCCATGTCGGGCCACTCCTGTTCGCCACGGCGGTCGTTCGCTGACGGCCGGAACTCAACCACGCCCCTCCGTCGACTTACAAGACTTCATTGAAAGTTTTCAGTCCAAGCAGCAACCAACTTTCGGCAGAGTCATTGCAAGCCGTCCGTCGCGCTTGCTAGCGTGCCGCCCGCCCCGCCCCAGCCACCCCCTCCGGGAGAGCCCGTGCCACCGTCCCCCGTGTCCCTGCTGTCCGCGCTCGCCCTGCTGGCGCCGCTCGCCGTCCTCAACCCCGGCTTCGAACAGGGCGCGGAGGGCTGGGAGTTCGGCCCCGGGACCGGCGTCGCCACCAACTACCCGCACGGCGGCGGCCGGCTGGCCTACCTCGACGCCGGGCCCGGCCGCACGGTCTCCCAGACCGTCACCGCGGCCGCCGCGGGCGCGTACGACGTCTCCGCCTGGATCGCGACCGGCGGCCCGAACGGCCGGTACGCCGCCCGCGTCAACGGCACCGAACGGGCCGCGCTGACGCTGCCCGCCTCCGCCAACTACCGCCGGTACACGCTCAGCCGGATCCCCCTGGCCGCGGGCGACCGGCTGGAGATCCGCTTCGAGTCGGGCGACGGCTGGGTCAACGCCGACGACGTGATGCTCTCGCCCGCGTCACCGGCCGGTCCCACCGTCCGCTCCTCGGACCCCCGGATCGTGGAGATGTTCGACTGGGCCAAGCGCAAGGCGAACAGCTGGGTGCACCTGCCCGGCACGCGCGGGCCGCTGAACGTGGACGAGCGCCAGCCCGGCGGCGACGGCACCGGCACGTACGCGCCCTCGTACTGGGCCGGCTACGCCAACCGCACCGGGTTCTACTCCCGCGACACGGCCCACCAGCTGGCCGGCGCCGGGGTCCTGGGCCTGCACGCCGAGAACAGGGCGATGCTCACCGCTTTCGCCGGCTCCGCGACCAAGCAGCACAAGTACTACCCCGTCTGGGCGTTCAACTTCGACGACAGCACCTACCTGTCCATCGACTACCGCAACCCCTCGACCTTCGTCCGCGAGGTGCCGGCCCCGTTCGAGCTGGTCCAGAAGGCCGAGGAGGCGTACCGCTGGAGCGGCGACCGGGCCTACCTCGACGACCCGGAGCTGTGGGACTTCTACCGGCACGCCACCGGCGAGTTCGTCGACCTCCACGACGGCCTCAAGGACAACGGGGCGGTGAAGGTCGCGGAGGGCACCGGCGGCGGCATCTTCCAGGGCACCGCCAGCTACAACGAGCAGAGCGGCGAGCCGCTCGCGGAGGCCGGCGACGGCATCGGCTCCCAGTACCAGGCCTACCGGGCGATGGCCGCGCTGGCCCGCGCCAAGGGCGACTGCGTGCTGGCGGGCAGGTACGACCGCAAGGCCCGGGACCTCAAGACGTACTACAACACGGTCTGGAGCGGCCCGGGTTCCGGCGCCGACATGGTCCGCGGCTACACCACCGACGGCCGGGCCCTGACCGGATGGGGCAAGGAGAACAGCTGGTTCATGCCCATGAAGCAGATCGTCGACCCCGGCCCGCGCCGCGAGGCCTACCTCGACTACATCGACGAGCAGGCCTCGGGCACGGACCGCCCCACCAACATCGAGGCACTGACCTACCTGCCGGACACCTTCTTCGCCAACAACCGCAACGACACCGCCTGGAAGTGGATGAAGCACGTCTACGACCGCAAGGACGTCCAGCACGTCAACACCAAGCAGGGCACCAACGGCGACTACCCCGAGGTCTCCTTCACCCTCCTCGGCCAGACCGTCGAGGGCCTGATGGGCGTCACCCCCGACGCGCCGCGGCACACGCTCACCACCCAGTCCCGGCTGCCCTCCGGCATGGACTGGCTGGCCCTCGACGGTCTGGCCGTCGGCGGCTCCCGCTTCTCCCTGCGGCACGACGGCGCCACCGCGTCCGCCCTCACGCACGTCTCCGGCGGCGCCGCCCACACCTGGGAGGCCCGCTTCCCCGGCCGCCACGCCACGGTGACGGTGGACGGGGTGGCGCGCCCGGCCCGTACGAAGGTGATCGACGGGGTCACGTACACCTACGCCACCGTCACGGTCGCGCCCGGGCGGACGGTGACGGCGCGGGTGGGCTGACCCCCTCCGTCACCGCCCGGGGCCCAGCGCCAGGCGGTCCGCCCGGACCTCGATCTCCACGCCCCCGTCCGCCGGCCGGACGGCACCGGGGACGAGACCGGGCGGCAGCCGCGGGCGGTCCCCGCCGGCACCGGCGAGCAGACCGCGCAGCGATCCGAGCGGCACGGTGACCGTGCCGCGCAGCGAGTCGACCTCGGCACCGCCCTCCCCGGCCCGGGTCAGGCCCTCCAGGTGCAGCCGCACCGAGCCGGTGCCGTCCCCGACGGGCAGCCGGTCACCGCTGACGTCCGCCGCGTCGACGCGGCCCGTGAGGAGGGCGGCCAGGCCGGAGCCCGAAAGGCGTGCCGTGGTCTCCCCGAGCCGGGGCCGCAGGGCCGCCTCGATGCGGTGCTCGACGGCGGCGGTGGCGGCCGACTCGGCCCCGACGCCCGCCAGGGTCAGGCCGGTCAGCACGGCGAGGAGCCACCCGGCCCGGCGGCGCCGGCGCCGTGCGGGCGTCGGCGCGGGCGCCGCCTGCAGGGTGCGGCTCATGCTCCCGCCCCCTCGGCGGCGGGGTGGGCGGCACCCTCGGGGTCGAGGCGGGGCAGCAGCCGGTCGAGCCAGCCCGGGATCCACCAGTTGGCCCGCCCGAGGAGGTTCATCGTCGCGGGCACCAGCAGCAGCCGGACCACCGTCGCGTCGAGCACCACGCTCACGCCGAGGCCGAGTGCCAGCATCTTGACCACGGTGCTCGTGGAGAGCAGGAAGGCCAGGAAGACGCTGGTCATCACGATCGCCGCACAGGTGATCACGCGGGCGGTGGAGGCCAGCCCGGTCGCGACGCTCTCCTGGTTGTCGCCGCTGACCAGCCAGTGCTCCCTGATGCGGGACAGCAGGAACACCTCGTAGTCCATGGACAGGCCGAAGACGATCGCGAACATCATCATCGGTACGTAGGACTCGACGGGCACCTTCTCGTGCACGCCGAGCAGCCCGGCGCCCCACCCCCACTGGAAGACCGCGACGACCACGCCGAACGAGGCCCCGATCGACAGCAGGTTGAGCAGCCCGGCCTTCAGGGCGACCAGCGGGCTGCGGAACACCGCCAGGAGCAGCACGAAGGCCGCCGCCACGACCAGGCCGACGACCAGCGGCAGCCGCGCGGCGAGCACGTCCCGGAAGGTCTGCTGGGCGGCGGTCTGGCCGGTGAGGTAGCCGGTGGCGCCGTACGGGTCGAGCGCCTCCGGCAGGGTGCGGTCCTCCAGCCGGTGCAGCAGGTCGGCGGTGGCCCGGTCCTGCGGGGCACCGTCCGGTACGACGGTGGAGACCAGCAGCGCGCCGTCCGGGGTCGGGGCGGGCGGGGTGGCCGAGGCGACGCCCGGCGTGCCGGTCAGGGCCCGGTGCAGACCGTCGGCGAGCCGGGCGCGCCCGGCCGGGTCCGTACCGTCCTTGTCCAGGGTGACGACGACCGTGACCGGGCCGTTGGCGCCGGGGCCGAAGCCCTCGGAGACCAGGTCGTAGGCGCGGCGCTCGGTGTACGAGGAGGGCGACGCGCCCGCGTCGACGTGGCCGAGCCGCATCGAGAGGGCGGGCACCGCGAGCAGGCCGAGCACGGCGGTGCCGAGCAGCAGGAAGGTCCAGGGGCGGCGGCCGACGACCGCGGCCCAGCGGTGCCACACGTCGCCGTCGCCGTCCGGCTCGTCCACGGGCCGCCGTACCCGGAACCGGTCGATGCGCCGTCCGGCCAGGCCCAGCAGGGCCGGGGTGAGGGTGAGCGCGGCGAGGGCGCCGGTGAGCACGGTGACCCCGGCGGCGACGCCGAGCATGCCGATGAAGCCGACGCCGGAGGCGAAGAGTCCGGCGAGCGCGGCGGCCACGGTGAGGGCCGCGACCAGGACGGCGCGGCCGCTGGTGGCGACGGTGCGGCCGGCCGCCTCCGCGGGGTCGGGCACGGAGTGCAGCAGCTTGCGGTGCCGGGTGACGAGGAAGAGGGAGTAGTCGAGGCCCACACCGAGGCCCATCATCACGGCGAGGGTGGGCGAGACGGCCGCGAAGTCGAAGCAGGCCGCGAGCAGTCCGAGGGCGGCCAGTCCGGCCGCCACCCCGACCGCGGCGCTGATCAGGGGGAACGCTGCGGCGGCCACGCTGCCGAAGCCGAGCAGCAGGACGACCACCGCCGTGCCGACGCCGATGGCCTCCGAGGCCCGGTCGGCGGCGCCCGGGCGGCCGAGCAGGCCGAGCGGTCCGCCGTACTCGACCGTGACGCCGTCCTCGCGCAGGGGTGCCACGGCCCGGTCGACGCGGTCGACGTACGTCTTCTCGAAGGCGGCCGGGCTGGAGGCGAACCGGACGGTGAAGTAGCCGGTGCGGCCGTCGTCGGTCAGGGCGCCGGGCGTGGCGAGGGGGTCCGCCACCGAGAGCACGTCGGGCAGGCCCGCCAGCCGGTCGCGGACGGTGCCCACGGCCGCCCGGTGTGCGGCGAGGGTTCCGCCGCCGGTGGAGAGGACGATCTGGGCGGGCACGCCGGCGGCCTTGGGGCCGCCGTGGGCGTCGAGGAGTTCGGCGCCGGTCTGCACGGAGGTGCCGGGGAGGCTGAAGTCGTCCTCGTACCGCCCGCCCCAGGCGCGGTCGGCGCCGACGACGGCCAGCAGGACGAGCAGCCAGAGGGCGATCACGAGCCAGGGCCGGCGGGCGCAGGCCCGGCCGGTCCGGTGCAGCAGGCCGACGGGGGCCGGCGCGGCGGCGGCCGGGGGCCCGGGCGGCCGGCCCGGCCGCGGGCCCGGGGCGCCGCGGTCGGCGCGGTCGGCGCGGTCGGCGCGGTCGGCGCGGTCGGCGTCATTGATGTACGCGGTGGTCTGATCGGTGGGTTTCGTCAACGGTGATCCTTGCCGGGGCGACGTCGGGACGGGCGCCTGCCGGATCTCCGGCCCGCACCCGGCAATGATCGTGGGCGGCCGGTGCGAGGCGGCCGTGAGGGGATTGTTAGGGCTCTGTTAGGCGGGGCGCCGGCCGACCCCGGTGCGGCCGGGGGGCGGGGCCGGCTGGTTAGCATGGCCACGTTCCCGGCCGGTCCCCCGCGGCTCCGCCCTGCGTACACGTTCCCCGGAGTCGTCATGAACCCCCGCAAGGGACTCGTCCTGATCGTGGAGGACGACCAGAACATCGCCGCCCTCCAGAAGCTGTACCTGGAACGGGACGGCTATCGCACCCACCTGAGCGAGGACGGCCCCGGCGGCTTCGACGCCGTGGCCCGGCTCCGCCCCGCGGCGGTCGTCCTGGACATCGGGCTCCCGGGCCTCGACGGCGTGACCTTCTGCCGGCGGCTGCGCGAGCGGGGCGACTGGACGCCGGTGCTGCTGGTCACCGCGCGGGGCGACGAGGCGGACCGGATCCTCGGCCTGGAGCTGGGTGCCGACGACTACCTCACGAAGCCGTTCTCGCCGGGTGAGCTGGTGGCCCGGGTGAACGCGGTGCTGCGGCGCGGCGCCCGCGCTGCCGGGGGCCCGGAGGTGCACGCGCTGGGGCCGCTGCGCGTCGACCCGGGCCGCCGTACCGTGCACGTCGACGGCGATCCGGTGGAGTTCACGACGCTGGAGCTCGACCTCCTCGCGTACCTGCTGGCGCACCCCGGGCAGGTGTTCACGCGGGCGCAGCTGCTGGACCAGGTGTGGGGCGACTCGGCCCACCGGGACCAGCGGGTGGTGGACGTGTACGTGTCGCAGATCCGCGGCAAGCTCGGCGCGGCCAGCCCGATCCGGACGGTGCGCGGCGTCGGGTACGGGGCAGCGGAGGGGCGGGCGTGACCGGCGGGCGCCCCGGGCGGCCGCTGCGCGAGCGGCGCCCGCGGCTGACCCTGACCCGGGAGATGGTGCTGTGCGCGGGGCTGGTGGCGCTGGTCGCCGTACTGCTGAGCGGGGTCACCGCCTGGTACACCGCCCGGGGCAACGCGGAGGCCCAGGAGCGGGACCGGCTCGGCCGGCAGGCCACGGTGCTCAGCCGGCTCCCCCGGCTGTCCGGCCTCCTCGTCGAAGGCGAGCAGCTGATCGCCGGGGCCAACGGGGTCCGCGTCGCGGTGCTCGACCCGTCGGGCACGCTGACCGGGCCGGCGGCCCCGGCCGTGTCGAACGCCCAGCGCGACCAACTGCTCGCCCGCAGGCCGCTGTCGGCCACCGGGACGCTGGACGGCGAGGAGGTCATCGTCGAGGGGCGGGTGTTCCGTGCGGGCGGGGTGGTGCTCACCAAGTCCACCGCGGAGGTGGACGAGGCGGCGGCCCGGCTCCGGCGCAACCTGCTGCTGCCCTCACTGGCCGGCCTGGCCGGCGCGGGCCTCGCCGGCTTCTTCCTGGCCCGCCGCCTGGCCCGCCCGCTGGTGCGGGCCGCGAGGGTCGCGGGGCGGCTCGCGGCCGGAGAACGCGGGGTCGCGGCGCAGCCGGGGGACCAGGAGCGCGGAGGCACGGCCCCGTACGAACGGAGCGGGGGCGGCGGGGAGGCGGGGGCGGTCCCGGGCGAGCCACCCGGGCCGGGTCCCGGTCCCGGGCCCGTGGAAGTGGCCGAGCTGAGCCGGGCGTTGGCGGTGCTGGACGGGGCGCTGGCGCGGAGCGAGGCGCGGCAGCGGGAGTTCCTGCTCTCGATCTCGCACGAGATCCGCACGCCGCTCACCTCGGTGTGGGGGTACGCCGAGGCGCTGGCCGACGGGGTGATCCCCGCGGAGCGCGTGCCCGAGACCGGCCGCCTGCTGACCGCCGAGGCCCGCCGCCTCGACCGCTTCCTGGGCGACCTGCTCGACCTGGCCCGGCTGGAGGCCGACGAGTTCCGCCTCGACCCGGCCGACACCGACCTGGCCTCGCTCGTCACGGAGGCCGGCGAGGTGTGGCGCGAGCGGTGTGCCCGGCACGGGGTCGAGTTCCGGCTGGAGGTGCCGGCCGAACCGGGCCCGGGGCCCGTCCGTACCGACGGCTTCCGGGTCCGCCAGCTCGCCGACTGCCTGCTGGAGAACGCCCTGCGGATCACGCCGGCCGGCCGCCCCGTCGTCCTCGCGCTCGCTCCCGGCCCGGACGGCCGCGGGGCGCGGATCGAGGTGCGCGACGGCGGTCCGGGCCTGGCCTTGGAGGATGAGGCGGTGGCCTTCGAGCGGGGGGCGCTGCACCAGCGCTACCGCGGTGAGCGGCCGGTCGGCAGCGGCCTGGGGCTGGCCATCGCGCACCGCCTGGCCGGCCGCCTCGGCGGCACCCTCACCGTACGCGGCCACGGCCCGGAGGGCGGGGCGGTCTTCAGCCTCACCCTCGGCTGACGGGCGCCCCCCGTGCCAAACGGCGTCCGGGCGAGGTGACGGGCCGCAGCCGGCTCACCGCCAGGGGAGGCCCTCCCGTTCCAGTAGGTCCCGGATCCCCGTCCACGCCCGCCACGGGGGCTCCGCGGACCCGCCGGTCGCGCAGTCGACATCGCCCTGGACCGAGAGGAAGACCACCGAGTCCACCCCGTGCTGGTCGATGAGCGCGATGGCCCCCGCGTACACGTCGACGTCCCTGTTCCCCTTGACGTACAGCGTGGCCGTGGCGGCCAGCAGGGCGAAGTCCGCGAGGTCGGACGCGTTCTCGACGGCGTCGGTGTACCGCAGGCACTCGTGGGTGTAGGCCACGCACAGGTCCGGCAGTGCCGGGTCCCCCGCGACGCGTGACAGGTGGAGGTCCACCGTGCGGATCCGGACGGCCGCCAGGCGCGGCACCGCACCCGTGGCGTGGAGACCGCGCAGCAGCGGGAGGCTGCGCTGCTCCAGGTACTCGTAGGTGAAGCGGGTCGGAGGGCGGGAGCGGAGCCGTGGCGGTGCCTGCCCGGGAAGGGCTTCCGCGCGGAGGGCCAGCAGCGGTTCCGCCGGGATTCCCAGGGCGTCGGCGAGCGCGACCACGGTCTGTTCGCTCGGCACGGACGGCCCGTTCAGGGCCTGGCTCACCGTGGTGTGGCCGAGTCCCGCGCGGAGTTCGAGGCCCGCCATGGAGAGCCCGCGGCTCGTGCGCAGGACGCGCAGCCGCCGCTTGAGGCGGTCGAGAGGGTCCTGGGACAGCACCGAGTCACCTCACTCGTAGCGGTGCAGCAACGACTCCCGCTCGTGGCGGCGGATCTCCTCCAGGGTGAGGCCCGGCACGTTCAGATGGGAGAGGGTCACCTCGGCGGAGCTGGGCACCTCGGCGTCGGAGGGCCACTGCTCCGGCTTCCAGGCGGCGCCGCGCAGCAGGGCCTTGGGGCAGTGCTGGTACGCCTCTTCCACCTCGACCACGATCGCGCTGCGCGGCGGCTTGCCGACCGGGGTGAGCCGTTCCAGGAGGCCGGGGTCGGCGGAGACGCAGGCCCGGCCGTTCACGCGGAGGGTGTTGCCCTGGCCGGGGACGAGGAAGATCAGGCCGGCCCGGCCGGTCTCCACGATGTTGTGTGAGCTGTCGAGCCGCTTGTTGCCGGTGGCGTCGGGGATCGCGAGCGTGAACTCGTCGAGTACGGAGACGAATCCGGCCGGGCCGCCGCGGGGCGTCACGTCGCAGCTGCCGTCGGCGCCGGCGCTGGCGACGAACACGAGCGGGGAGCGGGCGATGAAGGCGCGGGCCACGTCGTGGATGCGGTCGACCACCTTGCGGCGGACGAGTTCGCTGGGCTGGTCGTACAGGCCGCGCAACTGCTCGGTGTCGCGGACGGCGGTGGCGTGCAGGGCGTCGAATATGCGGCCGGTGGCCTGAGTGGTCGTCACGTGCCGCAAATCTACGGCCTGCCCTCGCCTTGATCAACGGACTTGTGCGGGGACGCGGTCCGGTAAGGCCGCTGAGCGGGGGTGGGCGGGCGTGGCGGAGCCCGGGAGTCGTATCCAGCTCCCGGGCCCCTGGGGATGCCACCCAATTGCGCACGCCGGCGGCGTTTAAGAGGACGGATCAGTCGTCATGCCGTCGTGTTCTTCCTTTGAACTACCGCACCGCGTGAGAGGTGCAGGCGAGAGTCGAACTCGCATCCGACGGCGTCCGTCCGGCCTCGGTCGATCCGGCGATCGGCGGCAATGCTGAGACTGGAGCGAGAGTCTGAGATTGACCGCGGCTGCCTCTGCCGTGTTGGGCTACCCCGGCCCGTGGTGGTGTTGTGCCGGGGGAAGGACTCGAACCTTCACTGTCACCGCTTCTTTCAGGCTGAACGTCAGTGTCAGCTTGCGCTCATCGCGCGCACCGGTCCTCATTTCCGGTCCGCGCCTGTGTGCGCACCCCCGCGCTCGCACGCGGGGGCGATCATGGAGGTTACCCGCGCCGGCCTCAGCCGAACAGGTAACCGAACACCGCGTCGCCGACCCGCTGGTCGGAGACCTCGGTGCCGTTGGCCTCCTCGCGGGCGAACTTGACGGCCTGCTGGAGCTTCTCGACGCGCTCCACGAGCTCGTTCACCCGCCGCGCGGGGAGGGCTCCGGAGAACTTCACGGTCGTCCAGTACCCGATGGGCACGTCCTCGTAGTACACCTCGACCTGGGCCGGGTGCTTCTCGGTCGCCTCCGCCTTGACGTGGTTGCGGGGCACCTTCTTGGTGCGGATCGTGCGGACCGGGTCCGTCTTCCACCAGTCCGTCGAGGGGTCGTGGGACCAGGACTCGGCGGCATCGAGGGTGGGGAGCTTCTTGACGAAGGTGTGCAGGTCGGTGAGCTGCTTCTCCAGGAAGAGGAGGTAGCTGACCGGGACCCGGGGAAGGATCGTCCGGCCGTCGACCGTGACGTCCGCGCGGGCCTCGCAGTTCGCCCAGTCCTTGGTGGCGGTCACGTCGAACAGCCGGGTCAGCGACGCGGAGGTCTCCCGCAGCACGTCCTCGGCCTGGACCTGCACCCGGGTGGACTCGGGCGGCAGCTGCTCGCCCTCCTCGTCCTTGGGCTGGTAGGTGCGCGAGATGCCGGCGAGCAGCGCCGGCTTCTGCACCTTGTGGTGCGCCGCGGTGATGTCCTGGAGCGACTTGCTCTTGACACCCTTCTCGACAGCGATGATCTGGTTCAGCTTCGCCATTTCGGGTCCCCCTTCGAACGATCGAGAACGTACACGGGCGGCCCGGACCTCCGCACTTCCTTTATCGGTCCGCGACTCCGGGACGGGCGAACCGACGGGCGAACCGACGGGCGGCCCGTGCGCCTGGGCGGCCGCCGGGCGCCGCCGCAGTACGCTGCGGAACCGAGGCCGAACGCCGCCCGCCGAAAGGAACGCCCGTGACCCGCAGCGCACTTCTGGTCGGAGCCACCGGACTGGTGGGGCACCAGCTGCTCGCCAGACTGCTCCGCGACCCGCTCTACGACCGGGTGACGGTGCTGGCCCGGCGGCCCCTGGACGTGGCCCATCCCACCCTGGACGTACGGGTGGTGGACTTCGACGCGCTGGAGGCGTCGGACGTGCCGGCCGTGGACGACGTGTACTGCGCGCTGGGCAGCACCATCAGGGCGGCCGGTTCGCAGCAGGCGTTCCGGCAGGTCGACCAGCACTACGTGGTCGCCGTCGCCCGGCTCGCGCACGCGGCGGGGGCACGGCGGATCGCGGTGGTCTCGTCGGTCGGCGCGAAGGCCGGTGCGCGGAACTTCTACCTGGGGGTCAAGGGGGACATGGAGGAGGAGGTGAAGACGGCCGGGTTCGAACGGGTGGAGATCTTCCGGCCGTCCTTCATCACCGGCCCCCGGCCCGACCGGCGCCTGGCGGAGAAGCTCGGCTTCGCGGCGGCGTCCGCGCTGTCCCCGGCGATGCGGGGCAGCGCCCGCGCATACCGCCCGGTCCCGGCGGGCCGTCTGGCCGCGGCGATGATCGCCTCGCTCCGCGAGGGCACGGGCGAGACCCCGAAGGGCGGGGCGTCGGTCCGCACGTACGAGGACATCGTCCGCCTCACCGAACCGGCCTGACGGCCGGGGGCGTCTCCCGCCCCCGGGTAACGCCGCGGGAGACGCCCGGGACGAGGGGCCCGATTCGGGCCCGGGGGCGGGCCTCGGGACGTGTCTGCCGGCAGGGCCGGGTCAGACGGGGCGTTCGTACTCGACCCGGGGCAGGGGGTGGCCGTCGCCGAAGTCGTGGGCGCGCGCGAGGCCCGAGGCGGTGAAGCCGCACTTGGCGTGGAAGCGGCGGGAGCGCGGGTGGCCGGGGCCGCCGTCCGTGGGGGTGGACGGCGGTCCCGGCGCGCCTGGTCCGGTGCCCGTCAGGCGGGGACCAGGAGGGAGAGGGAGGCGGGGACCACCTCGATCTCGGCGGGCAGCGGGCCGGCGAGGTCGCCGTCCGCGTACGCGTTGATGCCCGCCGCCTCGACGCGCACCCGGGCCGCTCGGTGGACGGCGACCGCGCTGTGCCGCACGTGGGTGCCTTTGAACACCGTCGGGAAGAAGCGCACCAGCTTCGCCCGGGGCATCGCCTCGACCAGGGTCAGGTCGAGGCGACCGTCGCAGGGGTCGGCACCGGGACAGATCAGCATCCCGCCGCCGTAGGAACGGGTGTTGCCGACCGAGGCCAGCGCCAGCTCCTTCTCGACCGTCACGTCGCCGTCGAGGACCAGCCGGAACGGGATCGGGCGGAGCCCGGCCAGTTCGCGGACCATTGCGAGGTTGTACTTCATCCGGCCGCGCGGCCAGCTCATGCGGTTCGCCCGGTCGCTGACCAGGGAATCGAAGCCGATGGCCAGCACGGAGGCGAAGTACCGCGACGCGCCGTCCGCGGTGGTGATGCGTCCGGTGTCCACCCGAAGCGCGAGCCCGCGGGCCACCACCTCGGCGGCGGCGCGCGGGTCGCCCAGGGGCAGCCCGAACTCCCGGGCCAGGTCGTTGCCCGTGCCGCTCGGGATGACGCCGAGCGGCAGGTCGGACCCGGCCAGGGCCTGGACGGCAAGGGCGATCATGCCGTCCCCGCCGACGACCACGAGGGCGTCGACCGCCCCGTCCCGGACCGCCTCGCGGGCGAGCCGGAGGCTGTCCGCCGCGTCGGTTCCGGCGGCGCTGCGGACATCGACGCCGAGTTCCCGCAGCCGGGCGAGTGCCGTCCCGGCGGCGCGGGCGGCTCCGCCCGAGCCCGCCGCCGGGTTGGTGAGGACCAGTACGGTGCCGATGGTGCGCCGCTCCGGCTCGGGTCTCACGGGATGAGCTTTCCGGGGTTGAGGATGCCGACGGGGTCCACGGCCTCCTTGACGGCCCGCAGCACCTTCACGCCCAGCTCGCCGATCTCGGCCTCCATCCAGGGGCGGTGGTCGGTGCCGACCGCATGGTGGTGGGTGATCGTCCCGCCGCCCGCCGTGATCGCGTCGCTCGCGGCCTTCTTGGCCACGCTCCACTGGGCGATCGCGTCGCCGCGCTGCGCGCCGACCACCGTGAAGTAGAGGGAGGCGCCGGTGGCGTACACGTGCGAGATGTGACACATCACCAGGGAGGTGCTGCCGGACTCCTGGAGCGCGCCCTGGAGCGCGGCGGTCACGTCCGCCTTGAGCCGGTCCAGGTTCGACCAGGCGGTCGCGGTCTCCAGGGTCTCGCAGAGTGCGCCGCCGTCGAGCAGCGCGTCGCGCAGGTACGGGGCGCCGAAGCGGCCGTGCTCCCAGGCGCGGGCGGGCTCCTCGCCCAGAGAGGTGCCGCCGTGCTCGTGCATCGCGGTGCGGGTCAGGGCGTGCCGCGCGGCCGTCTGCTCGTCGGTGCCCTCGAAGACGGTGATGGCGAGGCAGCCGCTGACCGTCTGCGGGGCGCCGATCTTCGCGGTCATCGCGAGGTTGACGGCGGTCTCGGTCTCGTCGGACAGGCGCAGCACGGTCGGGCCGGTGCCCTGCTGCTCGACGGCGCGCAGTGCGGCGGCGCCGGAGGCGAAGTCCGGGAAGCTCCAGGCCTCGTACCGCTTGACGGCGGGGACCTGGTGGACGCGCACCCGGACGGCGGTGATGACGCCGAGGGTGCCCTCGGAACCCAGGAACAGCTGGCGCAGGTCGGGGCCGGCCGCGGAGGCGGGGCCGCGGCCGAGGTCCAGCACGCCGGACGGGGTCACGACGCGCAGGCCGCGGACCATGTCGTCGAAGCGCCCGTACCCGGCCGAGTCCTGGCCCGAGGAGCGGGTCGCGGCGAAGCCGCCGATGGTGGCGAAGCGGAAGCTCTGCGGGTAGTGGCCGAGTTCGAAGCCGCGCTCGGCGAGGAGCTCCTCGGCCTGCGGCCCGGTCAGGCCGGCGCCGAGGACGGCCTCGCCGGACACCTCGTCGAGGGAGTGCAGCGCGTCGAAGCGGCGCAGGTCGAGGGAGACGACGGCGGTGAACGCGCCGCGCACCGGGTCGAGTCCGCCGACCACGCTGGTGCCGCCGCCGAAGGGGACCACCGCGATGCGCTGCTGCGCGCAGAGCGCGAGGACCGCCTCGACCTCGTCCTCGGAGCCCGGGACGACCACGGCGTCCGGGGCGTCCTGGGGCTCGGTGGCGCGGCGGCGGAGCAGGTCGAGGGTGGACTTGCCGCCGGCGCGGGGCAGCCGGTCCGCGTCGCGGACGCTGACGTGTTCCTCGCCGACGACGGCGGCGAGCGCCTTGAGGTGCACCCCGCTCAGGCGCGAGGGCACCAGCCGCACGTCCTCGGCGGTGATCGGCGCGGTCTCGCCGGGGGTGATCTCCAGGAGGCTCTCCAGGAGGGAGGTGATGTCCGCCGAGAGGGGGGTGGCCTTGGCCGGGTCTCCCCAGGCGTTCCACGCCATGGGGGGCAGCGGGAGGGCCGCCACGCGGTCCGGTGGCAGGTGCGGTTCCGTAGACATGCGTTACAGTTTTCCACATCATGTCAATCAGTAACACTGCCCCGGGCGACGAAGAGCCCCGCAGCATCGACGACCAGATCCTCGACGCCGCGGCGGAACTCGTCGCCGTGCTCGGCAGGCGCGTGCAGCTGGCCGAGATCGCCCGGCGGGCCGGCGTCAGCCGCCCGACCGTGTACCGGCGCTGGCCGGACGTCCGCGCACTGGTCGGGGCCCTGCTGACGCGCGAGGTCCTGAGCACCGTCGAACGCACCCCGCGCGGCGGCACGGACCGCGAGGCGCTGGTCGAGTGGATCGTCGAGGTCGCCGTACGCATGCGGGACCACCCGGTCCTCGGGGAGCTGCTGCGCTCGGACGCCGACCTCATCCACGAGTACGTGGTCCAGCGTCTGGGTACGAGTCAGCGCGACCTCGTCGACCAGTTGTGCGCCGCGGTCCTGGCGGGCCAGCGCGGAGGCACGATCCGCGCCGGCGAACCGGCCGAGATCGCCGCCATGGTGTTGCTGATCACCCAGTCCACCGTCCAGTCGCACCGCATGGTCGCCGACCTCCTGCCGGAGGCCGCGTGGCGACGGGAACTGTCGATCGCCCTGAACGGATACCTGAGGCCATGAACCGATCCGCCCCGACCGGTACGACTGCCCTGGACGCGGGTCGTCGCGTCGCCGATCTCGAGGAGCTCGCCGCCGGTGCGGCCGTCGACCTGCTGGTGATCGGCGGCGGGGTGACCGGTGCGGGGGTGGCGCTCGACGCCGCCGCGCGCGGGCTGCGCACCGTGCTGGTGGAGGCCCGGGACCTGGCCTTCGGCACGAGCCGGTGGAGTTCCAAGCTGGTGCACGGCGGGCTGCGCTACCTCGCCTCCGGGCGGGTCGGCGTGGCCCACGAGAGCGCCGTGGAGCGGGGCGTGCTGATGACGCGTACCGCGCCGCACCTGATCCGTGCACTGCCGCAGGCCGTGCCGCTGCTGCCCTCGGTGTCCCGGGGGACGGCGGCGCTGGTGCGCACCGGGTTCCTGGCCGGGGACGCGTTGCGAGTGGGGGCGCGTACGCCCTCGTCCGTACTGCCGCGGGCGCGCCGGGTCGGGCCGCGCGAGGCCGTACGGCTCGTGCCGGCGGTCCGTACGGAGGGCCTGCGCGGCGCGCTCGTCGCCCATGACGGGCAGCTGATCGACGACGCCCGGCTGGTCACCGCCCTGGCCAGGACGGCCGCGGGGCACGGGGCGCGGATCCTGACGCGGGTCCGCGCGAGCGAGGTCACGGGTGACTCGGCCCGGCTCACGGACACCCTGACCGGCACCGCGCTGACCGTGCGGGCCCGGGCCGTGGTCAACGCCGCCGGCGTCTGGGCGGGCGAGGTCGACGAATCGATCCGGCTGCGCCCGAGCCGGGGCACGCACCTGGTCTTCGACTCCGCGGTGTTCGGCCGGCCCGAGGCGGCGCTCACGGTGCCCGTGCCGGGTTCGACCAGCCGGTTCGTGTTCGCCCTGCCGCAGCAGCTGGGACGCGTGATGGTGGGCCTGACGGACGAGGACGCGCCGGGGCCGGTGCCGGACGAGCCGGAGCCGACCGAGGCGGAGATCTCGTTCCTGCTGGACACCGTGAACACCGCGCTGGCCCGGGAGTTGACCCGGGCGGACGTGCGCGGCGCCTTCGCCGGGCTGCGGCCGCTGATCGACGCGGGCGGCGGCGAGACCGCGGACCTCTCGCGCCGGCACGCCGTGCGCGAGTCGCCCTCCGGAGTGGTCACGGTGGTGGGCGGCAAGCTCACCACGTACCGGCGGATGGCCGAGGACGCCGTCGACCTGGCCTGCCGGGTGCGGGGGCTGGACGCGGGGCCGTGCCGGACGCGCTCGCTGCCGCTGGTCGGCGCCCCCGGGCACCCGGACAGCCGGACGGTGGGCCGCGACGTGGCGCCGGCCCCGCTGATCGCCCGGTACGGCGGGGAGGCGGGGGCCGTACTCGCCGCCGCCTCCCTGCCGGACCCGATGCGCCGGATCGCCGACACCATCAACATCACGCGGGCGGAGGTGGAGTACACCATCACCCACGAGGGGGCGCTGGACGCCGAGGACGTGCTGCACCGGCGTACGCGCATCGGGTTCGTGCCCGAGGACGCGGAGCTGGCCCGGCCGGCCGTCGAGGAGGTCCTGGCCGAACTGCGCGGCTGAGCCCGGCGTCCCGGGGCCGTCCCGGCCGGTCGGGGGTGGTGCCCGCCGTGGCCTGCGGGCACCGTCCCCCGGGCCGGGGTCCGGGCGCGGACCGGGAGCGGGGAGGTCTCCTGGTCCGGGCCCGGGGTCTGGGGCGGCACCGGGGGAAGGCGGTGCCGGGTACCTGGTGGGGGGTGCCTGTGTCGTGTCGGATGCCTGGGTTGGGGTGCCTGGTGCCTGGGGCGGGGCGCCTGCCGTCGGGTGTCTGTGGGGGTGCCTCGGGCGGATGTCGCTGTCGGAGGGCCGGGCCGGGTGCGGCCGCGGGTCGTGGCCGCCGTGCCGGTGGACCTACTGCTCGGTGCCGGTGGATGCTCCGGGCGTGGTGCGGGGGCCGCCGGCTCCCGTTCCGTGTCCCGGGCCGTGCACCGTTCCGTGTGCCGAACCGTGTCCCGTTCCGTGCTGCGTACCGTGCTGCGTTCCGTTCTCCGGGGCGGGCTCCGTGCCCTGTCCCCCTCCGTGCTCCGTCCCGTGTGCCGCCCCCGCCTGCAGGGTGCCGCCGAGGCGGGGCCGGAGCGTCGGCAGGACCGTCTCCGGGCTGGCGGTCACCACCCACCGGTCCCCCACCAGGTAGCTGCCGCCGTACGCCCGGGCCTCGGCCAGCCACGCCCGCAGGCCCTCCGCCGTGGCGAAGGTGGCCATGCGGTACGTGCCCTTCGGCGTCCGGCACCCGCCCTGGCGGAGCTCCTCGGCGTCCACGCTGACGACGGGCGCGCAGCCCACCGCGGCGGCGATCGCCTGGAGTCCGGCCGGCCGGGCGGGTGCCGGGCGCCCGGCGGTGCGTACGTCCGCACGCGGGGTCCCGGCGGCCGCCGGGGAGCCCGCCGGCGGGTCCGCGCAGCCGCCCGGGGCCAGGACCGCGCCCAGCAGGGCGGCCGTGGCGAGGGCGCGGCGTGCCGTGACCACCGGGCCGCCGCCTATCCGGCCGCCGCCGGGGCCTTCTTGCCGGTGTCCGTGACGGCCCACCACAGCCCTTGCGCGCCGTGCCCGTTGGTGTCGCCGGCCTTCTTGTCGCCGGTGAACCAGTAAACCGGCCAGCAGTCGATGGTCAATTGCCGGGAGCCATCGGGCCGGCGTACCGATCCGACGAGTTTCCCATTGATTCCCTCCACCTTTTCGGGGTCGACGGCGGGCGCGGGCTTCCACTTTTCCAGACAGGCCCCCTTGCAGCCGAGCCGCATCGGCCAGGCACTGTCCTTGTCGAACCGGTAGAGCGTCATTCCGGTGCCGGTCACGGCGATCTTCCCGAGGGCCGGGTCGCGGGCCACGGAGAGCTGGACACCGTCCGTCCCGCGGTCCTCCGCCCCGCTCTCCTCCGCGCCGTCCGCCGCCTTCCCGCCGTCCGGCGCGAGGGCGTGCCAGGTGCCGCCGACGCCCTCGCCCTTGGCCTGACCCGGCGCGGTGTCCTTGGCGTAGCGGTACACCGGCCAGCCGCCCAGGGTCAGCTGCCGGGTGCCGTCGGAGCGCGTCACGGAGCCGAGCAGGGCCGGGTCCACGGAGCCGGTGGCGTCGGCGTCCGCCGCGGGGACCGGCGGCCAGGCCTTGGCGCAGTCGCCGTCGCAGGCGGACTTGGGCGGGCTCGCCGAGTCCTTGTCGAAGCGGTAGAGCGTCCAGCCCTTGCCGTCGGCCACCACGGTGCCGACGCCCGCCACGTCGCGGGCGGCGAGCCGGCCCGCGGGGCCGGTCTTGGCGCCGGCGGTGTGGTCCATGCCGGAACCGCCGCCGTAGCCGCTGCCGGGGTCCGCGCCGGAGCCCCCGCCGGCGGTGCCGTAGCCGCCGTCCGACCCGGAGCCGTACCCGGAGTCGTAGCCCGAGCCGGAGCCACTGCCGGAGCCGATGGGACTTCCGCCGCCGGCCTCGCGTACCGAATTGCCGGCGGGGGCGGCCCTGTTCTGGGTGACGCCGCAGCCCGCGGTGAGCAGGAGCACCGCGACCGCGGAACCGATGTACTTCTCACGCCGCCTGTAACCCATTCGCTCTCCTCCGAAATTCCGGTCGGGTGTGCTTGCAGGGAAATTCAAAGGGGATTTCCGGCGGCGGGAGAAGGGCCGGAGCGGAATTTATCAATTCCCGCCAAGATTGAACTGCGTTGAACTCGCCGGTGGGGACGGACGTTTCCCCCGTCGCCCCCGGGCGCTCACGGAAACGTCATTCCTGGATGCGCAGCGCGAGCGCCGGGCAGCGGCGGACCGCGCGGAGCGCCTTGGTGCGCAGCCGTCCGGGGACGGGCATGGCGGCCTGGGCCGGGTAGCCGTCGCGGTCGAGGACAACGATGTCGGGCAGGACGTCCGCACAGAGCCCGTGCCCCCGGCACAGCGTCCAGTCGACCACCAGCTGCTCCGGGCTGTCGTCGTCCGGCAGCGGAAGCGCACCCAGCACCCGGCGCCCGCAGCCGGGCCCCCGGGCGTGGTCGTGGAACTCGTCGGGGAAGACGGCGAGGGCCGAGGCGACGAACCTGGCCGTCCCGTCGGGGTGGCTGCACGCACCGCGCCGCTTGACGGCCCGCATCCGCGCCTCGACGTCCTCCAGGGCGCGCCGGTCGCCGCCGACCGCCGCCTCCAGTACGTCGGCCAGCGCCGGCAGCCCGCGCACGCACGGGCCGCACTGGCCGGCCGACTCGTCCGCCATCCACCGCGCCACCCGGGCCACTTCGCCCGCCGGGCACGTGTCCTCGGGCAGCGGCAGCACCGCCCCCGCGCCCAGCACGGCGTCGAAGGACGCGAGGGACTGCCGGGAGACCAGCGCCGCCCTGGCCGTCCTGGGGGTGAGCCACATGCCGTGGTAGCCGCCCACCAGGACGCCCTGCCCGGGGTCCGAGCCGCACAGCTGCAGCACGTACGGCAGGGGCACCCCGGTCGGGGTCTCCACCACCGTCCGCCCGCCCACGGTGAGGAGGGTGGTGCCGGGTTCGGCCGGCAGGCCCGCCGCGCGGTACTCCAGCGCGCCGAGCCGGGCGGCCACCGCGAGCTGCGCGAAGGTCTCGGTGTTGGACAGCAGGGTGGGCAGGCCCGACAGCCCCCGTTCGCTGGTGCGCACCCGCTGGCCCGAGGGCAGGGCGGGGCCGCCGCTGAGGCCCCGCACCATCGCCGAGCCCTCGCCGGTGACGAAGCGTTCGGGAAGGCGGCCCACGCGCAGCCGGCCGCCGGTGGGGCCGCGTTCGGCGATGGCCTCGCGCACCGACGCCTCCACGTCGTTACGGGTGACGCCGATGACCACCTGTTCGGCGCCGAGGGCGTCGGCCGCGAGCATCGCGCCGTCGAGGACGAGGTGCGGCACGCGCAGCAGCAGCGCGGTGTCCTTGAGGCAACTGGGCTCGCCCTCGCTGCCGTTCACGACGACCGCGGTGCGGCCGTCGCGGGCGGCGGCCGAGCGGAGCACGGCCTGGAGCTTGCGGGCGAAGGGGAAGCCTGCGCCGCCGCGGCCGCGCAGGTCGGTGTTCTCGGCGAGCGCGACGAGTTCGTCGGGCCGGTGGTGCGGGAGCGAGCCGTGCTGGGTCAGGTGGCCGACGCGGTCCAGGCGCGGCGCGGCGTCGAGCCCCGCCAGCAGCCGGGGCGGGCCGACGGAGCCGAGGTTGGGCTGGGGTTCGTAGGTCATGGCCGCCGTCCCGCGTCGGAGACGAGGCGCGGCTCGGGGGGCGGCCCCGACACGGTCAACCGCCTACCGTCGAAGGAGAGTTGGGCGGGTACGTAAGGCAGCTCGGCGGTGGGTGCCTCCGCGAAGCGGTCGGCGTCGGACCGGTACGCGGGGGCCGCCTGGGGGACGTACCCGGGCTCGGGCGCATACCCGGGGCCCGGCCCGTACGCGCGGCCCGGCTCCGCGGCGTAGGCGGCAGCCGGCTCGGACTCGTACGCAGGACCCGGCTCGGGCTCGTACCCGGCACCCGGCTCGGGCTCGTCCGCGGGCTTCGGCGGGGCGGCGGCGGGGTCCGTGGGGACGGGCGGGGCGGTGACGAAGCCGGTGCCGGAGTCCGGCGCGTACCCGGGCTTCGGCGGCGGGTCCGCGGGGCGCGGCGCGGCGCGGCGCATCCGGCGCCGGAGCCGCACGGCGATGACGGCCGCCACCCCGGCCAGGCACAGGGCGTAGCTCGCGGTGACCCAGGCGTCGGCGGACCGGCCCGCCTTCAGTCCGTGGACCAGGGAGGCGCCCCAGGCCGGGTACGCGCCCATGTGCAGGGCCCGCCACCACATCGACCGGCTGCGCGTGGCGAAGGCGCTGCGCACCGCGCCGGAGACGGCGACGCTCACGAAGAGGTAGCCGGCGAGCGTGCCCAGGCCCACGGCCAGCGGGCGGTCCCGGTCGGCGAAGGGGAGGACGACCGAGGCGGCGCCCGTCTGCCCCTCGGCGACCTTCACCCATATGTGCAGGGCGAGGAAGCCCAGTCCGGCCACGGCGAGGCCGCGGTGGATGCCCTGGGCGAGCAGCCGGTGGCCGGAGCCGAGGACGGTGCGGTCGGTGGCCACCAGGCCCCACAGCACGGTGGCGGTGAGGGAGACGAGGGAGAGGACGCCCGCGCCGAAGTCGAGGAACTCCCAGGGACTGGTGAGCGCTCCGGCCCGCGCCGCCACGGTCAGGGCGACGGCGAGGCAGATGAGGACGGCGTACTTCTGTGCGCGCCGCGCGCGTCCGGAGCCGGGGGTCAGCAGCGGCAGCCGCCGGACGGCCCGCCGCCCGGGCGTCCGGGCCGCGCCGGCGTGCCGCCTGCGGCGGCGGGCGCGGTGCGTGCGGGGCGGGTGGGTCTGGGACAGGGGCATCGAGTCTCCTGTGCGCCCGGGTACCGAGGCTCCACCTCTCGCTCGGCACCCCGGGGGTCGTGGTCGGTACCGCGCGGCAGAGCTGGGGGACCCAGGCGCCGGGGCCGGAGTGGCAGAAGCATCGTGGAGCTTCCCAACGTCTCCACAGGATTTATCGAAATGTGACAAGTTCCTGCGGGCGCGTCGCCATGGCATCGTGTAGCCCCGGAGGATTCCGTTCCAGGAGGACACCCTCCAGAAGGGAGTACGAGGGTCTCAACTCCGCTGCTGTGCAAGGAGATCGGTGGCGGAGCCGACCTCGGCAGGCCCGCCGGGTGAGTACCCGGCGGACCATACCCCGGCACGGAACGAGGTAGCGATGTGCGAACTTCTGAACCGCATCTGGTCCCGCCCCCGCGGCGAGTGGACGCGGGTGCTGCGCAGGGAACTCCCTGCGCTGGCAGGGAAGATGGCGGAGGAGCTGCTGCAAGGAACCCCAGGGCTTCCGGCAGGCGCCGAAGACATGGATGACGAACTGCTCAGGCAGGCACTGGAGGAGGCCCTGCTCGTCGTACTGGGCTACCAGCCGCCCTCGGAACGGCGGCCGTTGACCGCCGCGGAGGCATCGCGGCGGGCCCACGGGGACGGCGGGCCGCGAGGCCGCGACCGGTACGAGGACCGCGGGAGCTCCACGACCCGGCAGGACCACAGGAACCGCGAGGACGACAAGATCGACGCGACACACGAGCACGGAAGCCCGGAGGAACACACAGGACGGGAGGACCACGCGGGCCGGCGCTACGAGGAAGAGGCGCGGCACGGCCAGGACCGGCTGCGGGGCCATGACAGCGGCTCCGAGGGCTCCGGCCACGGTCCCGGTACGGCGGCGGCCCGGCAGCCGATCCGCATCCCCCGCCCGCGGCGGGACGAGTACGGGACGCCCGGTCACGGCGTACCGGGGCACGCAGCGCCGGGGCAGGGCGCTCCGTGCCACGGGACCCTCGGACACGGTGGCCCGTACGAGTCGGTCGGGCCCGATCCGGCCCGGCAGGAACTGTTCAACGCCCTGACCGTCGGCGACTGCGGCCCCACCGACGTCCACCTGGCCGAGCTGGCGGCGGCCGCCGACTGGCCGCTGCCGCCGGCGATACGGGCCGTCGCTCTGGCCACGCCCGGGGAGACCCAGCAGCTGGCCGCCGAAATGGACGACGCCCTCGCCGGCATGGTGGGCGGCCAGCCGTGCCTGCTGGTCCCCAGTCCTGACGACGACGACCACGTCGCCCTGGAACCCGTGCTGCGGGGCAGGTTCGCGGCCGTCGGCCACGCCGTACCGCTGCGCGACACGGCGTCCTCGCTGCGGTGGGCGATGCGGCTGCTGGCCCTGTCCCCCTCGCGGGCCGGCGGTGAACCCCGGCCGGTGTTCGTCGACGACCACCTGTCCACCCTGATGCTGCTCCAGGACGAGCCCCTGGCACACGCCCTGGCGGCCCGTTGGCTCCGGCCCCTGGCCGACCTGACCCCGCGCCAGAGCGAGCGGCTCGAGGTCACGCTGCTGGCCTGGCTGGAAGGCGGGGGCGCACCGGAGGCCGCAAAGGCCCTCAGCGTGCACCCCCAGACCGTGCGCTACCGGATGCGCCAGCTGGAGAAGCTGTTCGGGCCGGACCTGCGGGACCCGCGCACCCGCTTCGAGCTGGAGATGGCCCTGCGCAGCCGGCGCCTGATGGCCCAGGTACGCCGCCCGCCCGTCCGGGCCGCCCGCAGGGCTCGCCCCGTCACCACCGAGTTCCGGCCCGTGGGAGCAGGCCGCATGGCCCGAGTCAACGGCCTCTGAGTTCCACCCCCCAGCGCCGCGGCCCTTCCCCCATCCGACGGGGGAAGGGCCGCGGTGTGTCTGGGTACGGGGCAAGCACGGTCTCTGTGGCGCCGCCAGAGATACGGGTAGGCCCCACCTACCGCCTGAAGCCCCCACCCCACCACCGTCCACTCCCCCTTGGCAGGGCCTGGTGGGTCGTGTGGTGTGTGGGGAAGGTGCTTGAGGCGTCGTGGCAGGCTGGACCGGAGGCAGGCCCGGGCCTGGAGTGGCCGAAGGCCAGGGCGAAGCCCCAAAGCCCCAGGGGTGGGCCTGCCGCAGGGCCTGCAGGCCACGACGGGTCAAGCACCGAGGGGACCCACA